>NZ_JAOQJE010000020.1:0-28980 GCF_025567315.1 Agathobaculum ammoniilyticum | reverse complement strand
GCTCGCGCAGCAGGGCGGCAAGCTGCTTTTTCGCCGCCGCTGTTTTGCAGGCGTCCCGCGCAAGGTACGCAAAACGGCGGTGGACATAGCCCAGATGGCTGATGCGCACCCATTCGCTCTGTTCCTCCGCGGTGGTGGCTGTCCAGAGGACAGCGCCGCAGCCTCCGCACTTGCGGTTGGCGCGGGTCTCCGTCCGGAAGTATTCCGGCGTGGCGTCTGTCAATGTCCGCTTACCGCAGTCCATAAATTCCATCTGGACCACGCTGCCGCAGTCTGGGCAGGTAAAGCCCCGCCGCCTTGCGTCCCATCTGGCCGCTGGGCGGCGCATATAGCCGTCCCGCGCGTTTTCCTTGGAAAGGACTGCAAACACGGTGCGGCCGCCGCGGGCATACCCCGCGTAGAGGGCGTCCATGTCCGCCGGCGTCCGCACGGTGGCGGCACGCGCGTTTGGGATGGCCTCCTCCAGCTCGCGCACCCATTTGCCTGTCATGTGGGAGGGACAGAGGACGATATGCAGGCACTTCCTGTGCTTTTGCAGGAAATACGACTGCAGCGCAATGCTGCCGACCTTAGACTTTCCGCTGCCGCATTCCGCGATGAGCAGACCGAACCTGGCGGTCTGCAGCCTGCGCCGCAGCGCTTCCGCGGCGGCGAGCTGGGCGCCGTACAGGTGGTACCCTGCCGTCTGCGCCACGAACTGGTCCAGCCCCAGCACCCCCTCTGACAACGGCTCCTGGGCCGGATCATACAGGGGCTGGAACTGCCCGCGGATGCGGGACGCGATCACGGAACCGAACGCCCGCAGGTAGCCGGCTACGCCGTTGATCTCTGTAAACGCGTCCGGCTGGCAGGGCCATGTGCTGGGGATACGGATAACCCCTGCTTTCAAGCCGTCTGTAAGTACGTCCGCGATATTCTGATCGTCCGGCGTGCAGGTGAGCCGCCATATGGCAAAGGGCTCCCCTGTTGTGTACACACGGCACGGCGCCAGCATATCCCTTGCCTGGAGCTCGTTTATCATGTAGTCACTGAATTCCGGCAGCATGGGGATGGTGCTTACTTTGTCGATCTCATGATACAGGGCGGTTTTGTCCCGTACGGGGCAGGCGAGGTAATACACCCTCGCCTCCTGCGCTTTATCTGTTTTCTCCTTTTGTTGCTTTTCGCCCTGCTTCCGCGCGCTCTGGTTGTCCCAGAGCAGGGCAGCCACGGCATATGTACCGTCTCTGGATACCGCCTTGCTGTACCGCCCCTGTTGGGGGGTGCATACCAGGGTTTCCCCATCCAGCTGCACGGACAGCGTGCCTCCGCCGCTGACCGCGTTGACAAGGCCGGCTGTCACTTCCGGATAACCGCCCAGCCGGACCGCGATGAGCAAATTGTCCCGCGGGTCCACGGCAACGGTATCCGCCCAGGTTGTAAGGGTGATTGTTTGGGCTGGGTCACTGTAGATAGCTTTCATCAGCTTTTCTGTCATTGCATATTGATCTTCCTTTCCATCTTTGCGCAAAAAAAGACCGCACAGCACCATTAGGTACTATACGGTCTTTGCGGTGTTCATCAGGCTGCGAAATCATGTACAACTCAGGCAGGCAGACTGCCTCTGGGCGGTTACTCTGACACGAATACTCTGACCTGATTTCTCCTTTATTATATCCTCTTATTCCTCCCTTGTGAAGTGGAGGTTTCCTCCACAAAATGCAGGCCAACAGAATAGATCGACTGGGTCGGTACTCAGAACAAATGTAGCGATATGGAAAATCAACGCTTAAAGGGCATATATAAAATAATTATTCCGGTACATACAAATAGCAACTTTTCACATGGTCATTTACAATTCCGATTGCCTGCATATAGGCATATACAATCGTACTACCTACAAATTTAAAACCGCGTTCTTTCAAGTCCTTACTTATTTTATCTGAAAGCGGCGTTTTTGCAGGAATTTCAGTTTCCGACTTAAAATGATCAAGGATAGGTTTGTTATCAACATAAGACCAAATAAACGCATCAAAGCTTCCATATTCTTCTTGAACTTTAATAAATTGCTGTGCGTTTATGATTGACGACTTGATTTTCAACCTGTTGCGAACAATATTGGGATTTTGCATTAACTCATCAATTTTAGTTTCGTTATAGAGAGCAATTTTATGATAATCAAACTGGTCAAAGGCTTCTCGAAATGCCATTCTTTTATTTAATATCGTTAGCCATGATAATCCAGCTTGCATACCTTCGAGAATTAGCATTTCAAATAGTTTTCTATCATTATGAACTGGCTTTCCCCACTCTCTGTCATGGTATTCTTTATAGCGTTCCGTAGTTGCCCACGAACACCTTTTTCTATCGTCTTTCTTCATGAGAACCTCCGTTTCGTAAAAATTCCAAGTTGCTCTTACCTGCATTATATCATGCTGTTATAAGCATTGCTATTTATTTTCTGCTTTTGAAAAGCTACTTATTAGCCTTGTATTTTATATGGAGTAGTACTATTACAAATCATAGGCTAATAAGTTTTCTGTTAAACACTTCAAGTCATGCAACTGCACGACTTAAAAACAAAACCGGATTGAACGAGATGGTCCAGACCGTTTTTTTGTGTTCTAATCAGGTAAATTCATATTTTATGTGTGCTTTTTTCCGATATCCAGCAGCACCGCGCCGCGCGACTTTGCCACATAATACCTGATATCCCCTGCAAACATATTCTCCGACAGGTTACATAAACAAAACTTCGAGTGTTCGATCAAATGCGCCAGGACTGACAACTCCTCCCGCCGTGCGCCTGAAACAGGGATATTCAAATTCTCTACCCTGTTACAGGGCGGGATATGCTGCGCCTTGTAGTCGCCCCATTCCTGTTCGTCCATGTCCGGCATATTGGCGACCCCTATGATACATGCATGGGGAACCCCTTTCGTTTCACGCTTCAGCATGCTCATGTAACCGGAGGAGCAGTAGTCGGATATGATATGGAAGCGGTTCACACCATAAGTTTCTACCAAAAAGCGCACTGCCTGTCCGAACAGGCACAGGCTTTGACAGGTGACCGGCCCCAAAGAAAAAATGCTGCAAACGTCCGGTTCCTGCGGCTTCCAGCTATGCCGATTTTCCGACGCCCTTGTAATCACATACCACCGCAGCGCACGGATCGCTTTCTGCTCTATCGTTTTGACAGCGCCGGACGAGATACCCAACCGCTCTCCAATTTCCTTGCGCGTACTTCCAGCCTGCCGCTCTGCGAGGACAAGACCCTGCCCGTCCTTCAGGGAGGCAAAGCCATCCCGAACAAATTGCATGGTTAGCTCGCTGCAAACATCCAGAATCGTCACGCCCTTTTTTTCGGCATATTCATATTGCCAGTTTTCCTCGTCATAGAGCGCCAGATACAGATAGCTTATTAAATGCGTTGAGCGGGACAGCATCCAGCGTTCGATCATGTTGACACCGGTCCCGATATTGCGGTTGCTTCTATGCGTATCCCCAACGCCCGGCGCGATCACTTTGTCGATCAGACAGGCAGGGATACCCGCGTCTCCCTGCTGCAGCTCCTGAAGGAGCTGGTTATAATGGTTTGGCCTTGTGACCAGTGTTATAGTGATCTCTTTTTGCGGAAAATGAGCCTTTGCATCCAGAGCCGCGACAAGGCTGATACGGCTGAAGCTGTGCTTCCCTTTCCAGAAAAACTGAAACTCCACCGTATCATTTTGCTTGGCTACTTCAAACGCCGCGCCGACTGTCCGCTTGTAAATGTCATCGTCATATAGGGCATTATGCCCGACGAATGTGCAAATTGCCATATACGTCCCTCTTTCAGAGTTTATAACTCTATTTCGCAGGCAATCCTTGTTTATATAGTATTCTGTATACGAGGGATTGGAATGCGATATTATGAAAAAATTCGAGAAATACGCGAGGATAGAGGATATACGCAACAGCAAATTGCGGATATCCTTTGCGTTGGTCAACGCACCTATTCCGATTATGAGAGCGGCAAAACTCGAATCCCTTTAGAAAGCGCCATGCTTCTTGCAAGGTTTTACAATGTAAGTTTGGATTATTTAGTCGGAATTACGGAATGTGCATACCCCTATCCCAAAACCAAATAGCTAATGCGTACACTCGGAAAACCCGAGTGTTTTTTGTAGGCACTTCTTAACATTGATAATAATTATACCACCGCTTACAGATATAAGCAACGCTGGGCAACAATCTTGATACACTATTTTCAGTAATTATGATTATTTAGGAGATTGCCATGCCAAAATTATTGGGGAATGAGACGTTTGGCGCAAACCTGAAAAGGATTCGGTTGACATGTGGGCTGACCCAGGAACAAACCGTTGCTAAACTACAGGTACTCGGTTCCCCAATCAGCCGAAGCACTTACTCACTCATTGAGATGGGCAGGGGAAATTTATTTGTTAGTGATTTGGTAGGTTTGCAAATGATATTTGGCGTAAAGTATGAAGAATTTTTCAAGGATATCTCGACTTGCCGTTCTTCAAAAAAACCTGAATAAAGGCAATATCGTATAACTGCTCGATAAAATAAGAATATTGTCCGACAACATGTATCGTTTTATCACAAAACATACAATATTTGCATTTTATTTAGATATATTAAAAAGCTCCAAGGAAGCGTTGAGAAAAGATGAACGTTTCAGGTTAAATTCAAAAACAGTGGTATCCGAGACATGAATGTTGGGATACCGCTGTTTATTTATATTTTTCAGAAAAAGGACTGCTCTTTATATGCCTGAAAAGGAAAACCGGTCTGGACGTATCGTTGCGTCCAGGCCGATTTTTTGTGTTCTCATGGAATAAGTTTGTTTACGGATGCCTAGTATTCCAGCAGATCGGGGATCGTACAATCCAGAACATAGCAACACTTTGCAAGAAAATCAAGGTCAGCCAGTGCAATATCCTGCCCTTTATAATACCGGTCAATCACACTGTACTTGACGCCAGTCAAGGTGCGCAAACCGTTACGGGTAATGCCATGGCTTTTCATCACATCAGCCAATTTTACCCTGACATAACCGTATTCGACTCTCTGATAGCTGATAATACTTTTCAAATCCATAGCGCCCCTACTGATCTATAATTGTATCAGCGCTTCCCTTTATTGACATTTTCCCGCTTTAAGGCCATCCCTATATTGGGTAAATTGTATGAAGCGAAGGTGCGGGAAATGTCGAATTATGCTGAACACTGGTTCCGGTTTCAAAGCTGGCAATGCGAAGATCTTAAGGCAAAATGGCGTAAGCGTAAAACACAAAGACGGGTAGAAAGATATGAGAAAATAGCGGTGGTAATGTGGCGGAACGTTCCACCACTATTAATGTTAGACGGTGTAAGCAGATGACGAGCAACAAGTTGAAGCATCAAGCGAAAAAAGTGCTGGAATGGGGACTGGCAATACAGGAGTGTCGTAACAGCGGTCTGCCTGTGAGGGAGTGGTGCCGGCAACACGGAGTCGCCGCAACAACATAATCAAGTATGACATAAACAACAATTTTTCATTGCGTAAGCCCCTTAAAGAAGGACTCTCGTGTAGATATCACACGGGAGTCTTTTTCATAGGCTGTTCGTGTATCATATATTGACTTCTTCTGCTTTCAGCTGGCTTATTTTACGCTTACCTTCGATTCACTTGCTGGTACAGTGCTTAAATTTTGTCAAAATACCCAATAGGTCAGTTGTTTTATTGGATAAAACTATTATTTACAAACATAAGTAAATTTATTATACTATTTGCATAACAAAAAAAAAGTTTTAAAAACTTATTTTTTGTTAGGCCCATGTGGCTTTGTCGGATATAATACATCTGAACAGTAATGGAGAGGAAGTGCAATATGGAAACTGAGAAAAAGAGATTGGAATTCTACGGTGGGGTTTGGATATCATTTTTACCTATTATAATTTTTATCTTAGTCACCGCGGGATTTACCATCAAAGGTGCCCCTGCAGTGCAAGGGCTTTGGTTAGCCGCATTTACAGGCATTTTTATTACATTCTTTTTTGCAAAAGATCGTAGCGGTTACTGCGAGGCAATTCTAAGGGGATTTGGCGACAAAGGAGCGACCATTCCATTTGCGTGTTTCATTTTTGCGGGATTATTTGCGGCGATTCTGCGGGAGTCCGGCCTTGTGGGAGGTATCATCTGGGCTGCTTATGAACTGGGCGCCACAGGTACAATATTCATCATTGTAGCATTTTTGGCCGCCTGTTTGTTTGCCACGGCAGCTGGAACCGGATTTGGTGCAATTGTAGCCTGTATGTCGGTGCTATATCCAGCTGGAACGTTACTAGGCGCAAATCCAATGCTGCTGGCAGGAGCTATCATCGGTGGCGGTTGCTTCGGCGACAACTTGGCTCCGGTTTCAGACACGACAATCTGCTCAGCAGCTAGTATGGAAACCGATGTAGGTGGTGTTGTAAAATCCCGCCTACGCTATTCATTAGTTGCTGCGGCAATTACTATTGTCATCACTTTTGTTCTAGGAATGCTCATAGGGCAAAACAGTGCCGATATAGTACCTTTGGAATTGCTTCAAGAGCAGATGTATCCCAAAGGGCTCTTAATGCTGATTCCTGCATTACTGACTATTGTGTTAGCAATGAAAAAAGGTGACATCATATACGCTATGATTATCGGAAGTGTTGTAGGGCTGGTGTTTGTGTATTTATTTCAAATGCCCAGCGCATCTACGCTTGTTACTATTGAGGAAGGCTCAGTGGGTGGCTCTCTGGCGACTGGTGTCAGTGATATGCTCCCCAATGCACTGCTGGTGATTTTGATTATCGCTTGTGTGCAGGTGCTAAGGGAAGGTGGCGGCGATCAGGAACTGATGGAGCAAGTGGGCAAAGTAGTCAAGACCGTAGTGAACGCTGAACTTTCTGTAGCAGTCTTGTCTTTCTTCATGGGCGTTGTAACCGTAACCAATTCGGCAGCCATTTTCACAGTTGGCTCGTCTTTTGGAAAATCTATCGGCAGGAAGTTCCACATTCATCCCTACCGCATTGCCAATATCATGGACTGTATGGCTACAGGCGTAACGTATGCATTGCCTTATAACGTAACCATCACTGTGCCTATTGTAATGGCGATTCAAGCACAAGAAATCTTTGGTGAGCATGTGTCCACGCTGGATGGTCCCATGTTACCGCTATTTGTAATCTATCCCATGGTGCTAATTGTACTATATGTGATTGCTATTTTGACTGGATATGGACGGCGCTATGTGGGCGAGGATGGGACTCCTGTCAAGAAGCTGAATGGATGAACCGCTTTGTGTTGACAAGTAAAACCGATTTCTTCTAAAATAGAACTTATTAGAAATAAAAGAAGAATCGAAGTGTTTACTTATGAAAAAAATTGAAGACGAGATCCAGACCTTTAAAAAGTTAATGCAATTGTTCGCACGACAGTTTGGCTCCAATTGCGAAGTTGTCCTCCATGATCTTACACGAGACTATGAATCCACCATTGTGGATATCGTGAACGGGCATGTGTCTGGAAGGAAAGTGGGAGATAGCGGCACCAATTTAGGGTTGGAAGTTTTGCGTGGAACCAAAATCGATGGAGATCGTTTCAACTATATCTCTAACACCCAAGATGGTAAAATTTTGCGCTCTTCCAGCGTCTACTTTTATAACGATGCGGGCAAGGTCATTGGAGCTTTATGCGTGAATCAAGATATCACTGAAAGTTTGCGTCTGGAAAAATATATTTATGAGCAGAATGGCGGGTATTCCTTGATTCCAAACAGTCCGACGCAGGAAAATGATCAAGTAGAAGAGTTTATTACCAGCAATGTAGCAGAACTGTTGGATTGCATGTTAGGGCAGGCTCAAAAGCATGTAGGGGTCCCGCCCCAATCTATGACCAGAGAACACAAGCTGGCTTTTTTGAAGTATCTGGATGAAAAGGGGGCGTTCCTAATCAGCAAATCCAGCGAAAGAACCTGCAAATTTTTGAACATCTCCAAGTTTACATTTTATAATTATTTAGATACCGTGCGAAAAAATTCAGAAATGGCGAAATAAACTTAGGCACGAGGAGGTCTAGTTATGAGTGAAGTGGAAAAACGTTTGGAGTTGGCGGGACTGAACTTGCCCCCGGCTCCTCTTCCAGGCGGAATGTACACACCTGTGCGTCCTTTTGGTATGCGGTGCGCCTATTTGTCTGGTGTGGCATGCAATCTGCAGGGCGGTGAGACCTTTGAAGGGAAAGTGGGCGCCGAACTGACACTGGAACAGGCCGAGAAAGCGGCTGAACAGTGCGCGTTGAACGCGCTGGCGGTTCTGAAAGCGAACATTGGAGATTTGGACAGGATAGCCAGTGTAGTAAAACTGTTGGGATTTGTGGCCAGTGCTAATGATTTTTACGCCCAGCCACAGGTGATGAACGGTGCAAGTGAACTGTTGTGCTTGGCATTTGGCGATCAGATCGGAAAAGCAGCCCGTTCTGCCATTGGTGTGAATGTGTTGCCCGGAAACGTACCTGTGGAAATAGAATTGATTGTAGAACTGCGGGATTGAGGAGGACCTGAAGATAGATGTATGCGAACCGACTCGCCTGCCGCTCCTGCGGGTCACAATTCCCGTTGGAACTGCAATATGCCTGCCCTCACTGCGGGGGCATTTTGGAAGTGAAATACGATTACGATGCTCTTGCCCAAGATGGGCGGCTGACCCTGCCGGAGTTGCCGGGTCTGTGGAAATACCTGCCTTTGTTACCATTGCAGCAGGAAGAAAATATTGTTAGTTTAGGCGAGGGAGGAACGCCGTTGCTTCGTTGCCAGCGGATGGCGGATATTTACGGTGCGCAGATAGAGTGGTACATCAAAGCGGAGCATCTGAATCCTTCTGGATCCTTTAAAGACCGGCCTTCCAGCGTGGGTGTATCCGCCGCAAAGGAAGCCGGCGCCGAGAAAGTAGTGATTGCTTCTTCGGGAAACGCTGCGGCGGCCACGGCCGCTTATTCGGCCCGAGCCGGTATGGAATGCGTGGTGTTTGTGCCTGAAAGCACGGATCCCGGAAAAGTGATCCAAGCCGCGTCCTACGGTGCAACAGTGATTCCCGTAACGGGAAATTATTCCCACTCTTACGATATGGCTGACCTTTGCGCGAAGCGGTTTGGATGGCCCAACATCACCTCTACCTTTCTGAATCCCTATACTGTTGAGGCGGATAAAACGGTTGCCTATGAGATATTTGAGCAGTTGGGTGGCCGCTTCCCTGATGTGGTTATCATTCCCATTGCGTCCGGTCCGCTGATGATCGGAGCCTACAAGGGGTTTGACGAACTGCGGCATTTGGGACGTGTACCTGCGCAGCAGCCGCTGCCAGCCATGGTGGGCGTTCAAAGTGAACAATGCATGCCCATTACCCGAGCCTATCTGAACGGAGACGCGCAGGTGCATTGCTGGGATGGCACTATCTCGACCATTGCAGGAGGAATCAGCGATCCTCTGGTGGGCTACGAGAACGATGGAACATTAACATTGCAGACAGCCCGTGCATCCGGCGGCATGATGCTCTGTCTGACAGAAGGTGAGATCTGGCAGGCCACGCAGATGGTGGAGACAAAAGTAGGATATTATTGCGAACCCACTTCCGCGACGGCCATTGGCGCGGTAAGCAAGCTGTGGAATGAGGGTTTCCTGAAAAAGGGCGCTACTGTAGTTAGCGTATTAACAGGGCATGGATTTAAGTATACGGGGCGCCGGTGTAACATCTTGCAGCCTATATCCAAAGTAGAGCAGTTGGAGATTCTTTTGAAGAAAACTCAGTGAAAAGAGATGACACTTACAAAAAGGCATTTGCCAAGGCATTTGCCGTTCACAACATGAGCTGTGAACGGCAGACGCTCTTTTTGTGTTCCAATGGAGTATAATACATTATTTTTACTGTAAGCATCAAATCCTACAACGAGAACCTGTCAGGGAGGTTTTGCTGTCAAACAGCATATCAAAGACGAAAAAGGAGCTGGCAGATTGCTGCCAGCTCCTCGTTTCGAAGGGAAAAATCATTTATCTCCAGGACAATACAATACCGCCGGTTAAAACGGCGTTCAAGATCACAGAAATAAATTCAGCAGCGTATAAGTACCTATCCAGCGGCCTGTTGGCCAGTGTTTCCAGAAACAGGTGGTTAGCAGACCATGCAGCGACAGAGACTGCCCGGATATTCCGTTCCACGGCCTTCCAATTCGTCTTGTGCTTTCTGGCAACTTCCGGGTAAAGCCGCTTTGTTACGGACAGGAGTCGTTCCGGTCCTTCCATACACAGGAATACTGAATGGACTACATAAAAATAGCCTTTGTATTTTGCAGTTACACCAAGCCTGAATAACAGATTGCGGATCGCTTCTGTATCCCCGTTTGTTCTGCCTGTTTCGTATGTACTCGTCCTGCCAGCGCTGCCTGCCGTAGGATGTGCGGTATCAATCATAAGACAACGTACACCCTATCAGGAAATCATGGATCACGTCCAGAAGATGGACGGGCGAGAGCTGAAACTTCGTACAACGTGCAGCGAGTTGTTCAACTGCACGTTTATCATGAGAAAATGCAGATACAAGCGTAATGGTCACCTAGCCTTGTCCGAACCGCTGTTTTGCCAGTATCCCATAAGCTGGGGAATGATAGGACGGGACCATCATTTCATGCAGGAAGTATCTATATACTTCGTCGCTGCTTTCATCCTCTGTCTCATTTTCTTTCAAACCGTACAGGTCATCAGAGAGCCGGAATGCGTCCTGCAGCAGTGAGACCGCATCCCTCGCGATCGGTATGGTTCGTGGATGCAAGGCTGGTATCTCCATTAGCACAGGCTCTATACAGGGAAGCCCATCGTTGTGTGGGCTGCCATCACCGGATACCAGTTCAGACAGTGAAATGCCCAGCTTTTCTGCCAGATATTCCGATGAATCTGCCCGCGGATGGGACGTACCTTTCATATAGTCCGTTAATGTAGTCCTTGGTATCCCCAATTCCTGCGCGAACTCTTGAAACCCCACCCCTCTTTTGTCCAGTTCTTTCCTTAATGTGGCTGAAAATGTTTCTCTCTATTTTCATTAGAACACCTTCTTATGCAAAAGCATAAGGAAGCAGCTTCTGGGGGTAAATGGCAGCTTCTCGTCAAAAAGTACAACTTTTCGACATGATTAAAAATACGCCTGATTTCACAGACGATTTCGTTTTGGGCAGTTGTTATCTATAGCGTTGGTATAACAATCATATGAATGTTTCTTATTAGGAATACACACTGTCAGAAAGGTATGTGGCGGGTATCAGCCCGCCACAGCGGGGTTTTGAGTGGTGTTGATTTCAATGTACTCGGCAATCCGGCGGAGCTCGTCAGCAAATTTGAATTTCACACTGATATTGCCGTTTTCGTAAACCTTGATATGGTCTACAAGCTCAATCAGAATTTCCCGGTTGAGTGTTTCAATGTTCTGGTACTTCATAAAGGCTACAAGAGCAGGATGCTCATTATTTACACCGTTTGCCAGCTCCGCCCGTTCAGCGGTCAGCCGGGCCAGAATGTCCGAGAGGGATACGGCCTGCCGCTCATAATCGGCTTTCATATCCCGGTAGTCCTGCTGGGTAATTTCCCCGTCTTTCCAGTCTTGATAAAGAGACTGCTTGTACCGGGTCACTTTTGCCAGTTCCCGCTCCTTGGCGGCTATCAGATCGTCCAGTCGGAAAGACTGGCTTTTTTTGATGGGGGCCGAATTGATCCGGGCGATAATCTCGGAGTAGGAAACCGCCAGATGTACCTGTTGCCGTACAGCGAACAGGACAGCGGCCTCCAGCCGCTCATGCTTGATAGAGTGCATGGTGCAGGCTGTCCGAGAACGGTTTTTGTAAGTAGAGCAAAGGTAACGGGTGCTTTGCCCGCTTGAGCTTCGGGTAACAGACTTTCCACAATCCGCACAGCGGAGGAAGCCGCTGAATAGGTGAAGCTCCTTTGTCCGGGGAGCCCGCCGGGTATCCCGCTTTAAGAGAGATTGCACCTTTTCAAAAGTCTCCCGCTCTATGATGGCCTTGTGAGTATCGGGAACCCGTACCCATTCTTCCTCGGGCACTTCCTCGATCTGGTGTACCTTGTAGCTTTTCACCCGGTGGCGGCCCTGCACCAAATCCCCGGTATAAATCGGGTTTGTGAGAATAAGGGTTACGGCCTTATCGCCCCACAGGGGAGTGTCCGATGGTGAGCTCACAGGCAGGCCCTTTTCCTTGCGGTAGGTAGCCGGGCTCGGTATACCGTGATCGTTCAAGTGATAGACGATAGACCGCCGAGCCATGCCCTGCAAACACAGGTCATAAATGAGCTTGACTATTTCAGCCGCCTCGGGATCGACAATCAACTGGTGCTTGTCTTTCGGGTCTTTCACATAGCCATAGGGAGCAAAGGAGCCGATATACTGCCCGTTGCGCCGCTTGTAGTCAAAGACCTGGCGGATCTTCTTTGAGGTCTGGTGGCAGTATTGATCGTTCATTACATTCGTAATGGGGACGATAATGCTGGAAACGCTGTCCGGGTCACGGTAGCTGTCTACATTCTCGGCAAGGCTGATAAAGCGGACGCCCATTTGAACAAACAGGTTGTCAATCAGACTGCCTGCATCGCTGTAATTTCTTGCGAAACGGGAAAGGTCTTTGACGATCACACAATTTATTTTGCCACTCATTACATCGGCAAGGAGCCGTTAGAAGTCCTCCCGGTTGGCGTCCGTCCCGGTGTGGCCGTCATCCACATACTCTGCGATGCTTTCAAATTCGTTCTGATGCTTAAAGTAGAAATCCCCCAGCAGGTCACGCTGGTTTTTCACGCTGTTGCTGTCATCCTTGCCGTCTTTAACTTTTTTCAAATCCTCTTTAGAAAGCCGGATGTATGCGCCCAGCCGCCAGCGGCGGACGGTATAAGAGGGAGAGAAACTCTGTTGCAATCCTCTGTTTTTTGTTCGTGCCATTGTTCCTCCTTCCCTATCACATTACATCTATATTATACCTCTGCCCGGGCGGGACAACAAGGATGCCTCCGCCTTGGGACACTTTGTCTCGAAGTAGCAAACAGGCCATAACCGAAGTTACAGCCCGCTTTTTTGCCGGAGCAGAAAGTCCGTCAGCGTGTCCTGTAAGGACGGTCCGCTTTCCGCAAATTCAATTTTCACACCGATCCCGCCGATGCAAAAGCAGTATGGATTTTCTACCGCCTGCAAAAACAGAGCGATCCGCTCCTCCCGGGGGAGAGAGGTATCAAAGGCCATACCGCTCACATCCGGCAGGGACTCAGGAGCCACTGCGCCGATGTCAACGCTTTTCATTTGTTCCAGTTCCTTTGCCGTTAATCTCACGGTAAAACCTCCTTATCAAAAATAGGATACGCCTCCCGCATATCGTGGGGAAACGCAAGAGGACGGCACCGAAAAAAGTGCCGTCCTCTTGTCTTGCTCCACATCGGGACACAATGTCTCGAAGTCAGAAAAGGCTTTTTTGATAATGGGCCTCGGCCTCTTCCAGAGAAACGAAGTCAAACAGCTCATGGAGCTCGGCCATCATACGGCGTATGTCATCGCCAGCAAAGCCGCAGTTTTCCATCGCCATAATCACATAGCCACGGCAAGCTCCGTTGCTCCACGGCTCAGATAACAGGGCCGCCAATCCTGCGGGATCGTAGTTCATAGACTGTACCTCGCTTTCCTAAAATTTAGGGATCGCCGCCCACATTTTCTTGACCTGTCCAAAGACAACAACTTTCGGGACGGCGATCCCGCACAGATGAGAGGGCGGCCCGGCCCATTTACGGCGTTGGTGTTGTTCGCTCGTTTCCCAATGGAGAAAGTCACAGCGCACCCGCCGCCCGGCTCCCCGCACTATGCCCGGGGCCGCTCCTGTTCATCAGTGCTGAGAAGAAAACCTCCTCTCATAAACCGAGACATTTTTTCATCATTTCCAAGTGGGGAAAATGAAAAAATCAAAAAGTTTTTTTCATGCGCTCAAGGCCACGCTTGATGGACTGGCGGACAGACTCCTCATGTACACCCTCGGCCTCGGCAATTTCCTTGATGCTCTTTCCAAGAATGATGTGGGCATCAATCCTGCGGCCCTGGATCTCCGGCAAAGAGTTGAGTGCGTTCCATAGGCGGCAGAACATTTCCATGCGCTCCAGAAGCTCCTGGGGCGTTGGCTCATGCAGGCAGGCGGAATATTCGATCCCGTCATCGCAGTCCAGAGAATATTGCGCCTTATGCTGGGAGAGCCGCCGCTGGTAGGCCATTTCGTGCCGGGCATCGGACACAAACACTTCGGCTACCTCGTCAGAAACTTCGATAAACTGATCCTGTGTGTACCAATAATAAAAATCCTTCAGATTGATTGTAGTCATAAATAAACCTCCGTTTCGGTGTTGGGTGGATGAGTGACCGAAACGGGGCCCGGTGGGGAGCGGCATCCTGGGGAGCCGCCCCGCACCTCGGGACAATTTGTCTCGAAGTACGCAAAAGCGCCCGGGCGGCATGAAGCCACACGGACGCATGAAGTTACATATTCGTTTTTGTTCTGTCTAATTTCATATTCATAACCAGACTGTCCCGGAGGGGGAGCTACGCTTTTTTTAGCTGGTGTAGATCATGTGTACTGTGAAAAAAGACAAAAATAGACACGGCGGCAATCCTCCTATATGCCGCCGTGGATTTACACGGTGTTAGGTCGTCGTTGGTTTAGGATAGACGAAAAGAAACGGCGGCTCTGAAAATCAAAGCCGCCGCTTCATGGGCGCGTGAAAATGTGTCTGCTGTACGACGGCTTTTTTTCTTTTGCCGTCGTGCGGCAGAATGTTATTCAATATTCAATTCAATGTTTCCAGTAAAGTCCTCACACTCAATGCCGATATAATTTCCACCATCAGGAAGTGTAATTGTGTCACTATAAGTTCCGGCTGTTTCAATCAAAGTGACTGCTTCATCAGATCCAGAAATCCAAAATACTTTTGCAGTACCTTCCATAACCTCCAAAGTGCAGTCAATAGACAGCTCCTTACCGGCTTCTCTTTTTATGGAAGTTCCTCCAAACAAATACTCTGTATCTGAAAAATTCTCATAATCAGCCGTATAAGTTCCCGTATAATCATCGATCCCTTTTTCTTTTGTTCCTTCCAAAGATAACTTTCCTGTAAGCTCTATGGATCCAGCCGACTGAACGATATTATTATAATGATCGAGAATTTCATCTTTTGAACAGCCAGAAAGCATAAAACTTCCCAAAAGGACAAATGCCAATGCTAAAACTATTTTCTTCATAAAATCATCACCAGCCTTTCTTTGGTGCTACCTTTTTGGCCTTTTTCTTTGTTTGGGTTGCTTCTCGCTCTTTCATGCACAAAATCAAGATGGCAGAAATAACGACAGCAAGCACAAGACTGCAAGAACAGGTTCCGATATTCCAGTTGACTGCGGTATCATAGCTACGGTAGCCTACCATTCCGAGACTTGCGGTAATCGGATAAAGGTTTGCTAATGTCATATTTCCTGCGGCAAACATCCCTCCATATCCATAGACAAAAGCAATGATTACACCGACTAAAAAGCTACCTGCCCTCCGACAAGTAAGAGCGATAATCGGCAGAACCGCAAGATATAAAAAGAAATTAACCGCAGTAATCTGCAAGGTTGCTTTTAGAGCTAAGGAAATCTCAAAGCCGGGAAATCCCACAATCATTTCTGCTATGATTGTAAACAGACTGCATATCAGCCCGAAAATAATAGACAATACGCCGCACACAATCAATTTTCCGGTCAACAGTTTCTTAAAAGAGATCGGCACAGTCAGAATATTTTTCAATGTGTCATCCGCCTGCTCACGAGTAATCATATATCCAGCAATTAGGCTGATACACATCGGAAAAATCATGGACATATTGTTTTTGATGACCTGTTCTGTAAGATAGGCGAAATCCCAAACGGAACCATCATTCGCCATAGAGGTAAACAAGGTCAGCAGGACGGATAGGAGCATAAGTGCAACGCCCGCCCAAAGGATATGATACCTTTTCAATTTATAAAATTCTGTTTTTACAATGCGAACCATGTTTATTCCCCCCTCTGCTTATATAATCTGTCAATCAGTAAGAACGAAACTAATGCCATGATCCCAAGAATGAATACAACTTGAAATGTTGAAGGAATTAGCCCTGTCATTTGCTCCAAGTCCATTTTTATTCCATGAGCCGCCATATCTCCTGCACTCCAAAAAGTAGTCAGTGGCGTGGGCAGAAGCCATAACATAGTTTTAGGCAGTGTGTCAAACAATGCCGTAGCACTCATGTTCAGAACACTATAAAAGACACACAGCAAAATGGAAAAAACATAGGTTTTACTGAAAAAGACAACAAGAACAATCAACGGGAGTGTTCCTGCCGTAATGAAAATTCCTGTTTCAACCGCTAAAAACAATTTATAGCCTATTCCATAAACTTCTAATGTTCCAAATCCGCAAAGAATTGTTACAATGGTAGAAGCCACACAAAAAACAATTCCAAAGAGAAACAGGACAATAATTTTTGCAAGTACCATTTGCGTGCTGGTTACGGGAATTGTACGCAGATTTTTGAATGTGTCGTTGTCGCGTTCCATAAAAAACAGGATAGCGGCAATCACACCGATAATGCAGGGCAGTAAAAACTGGATACCATATCCCAACACCATGTTAAATAGTCCGTCGAAAGCATCTGCCTGATCCGTATATCGCTCCATCATAGAGGGCGTTGTCATCAGATAAGTCAGCGGG
This sequence comes from Agathobaculum ammoniilyticum, assembly GCF_025567315.1. Lineage (NCBI taxonomy): Bacteria > Bacillati > Bacillota > Clostridia > Eubacteriales > Butyricicoccaceae > Agathobaculum > Agathobaculum ammoniilyticum. The sequence continues at coordinate 12,180 of NZ_JAOQJE010000020.1, read as the reverse complement.
ATTGGAAACAGGAAAGCAGCCAGAATAATCAGCGGAATAAATTTCTTCCGTTTCAATTTCAAAAATTCGCATTTGATTAGTTTAAGCAATTCCTTCGCCTCCTGTCACACGCTTGAAGTAATCTTCAAGACTTTCTTCACAAGTATGCGCCTCCGATACCTCCAATCCGTTTTCTACAAAGGCAGTTACAATTTTCCCCACAGGCAGATCAAGGTTGTGCAAGCGCAGATTGTGGTCGTCCTGTATGGAAAAATGGTTTTCATGGAAAATGCGTTCCAAAATTCTTGCCGCCTGCGCAGTATCAGAGAGTGTAAACCGGATATGCTTACTGCTTTTTTGTTCCAGCTCAGCAAGGCTTTCTTCTTCCAGCAATGCGCCGTGGTCGATAATTCCAATATCGTCAGCCAGCAGGGAAATCTCCGAAAGAATGTGACTGGAAATCAAAATGGTTTTTCCTCTTGCATCGCAAAGCTCCCGAATAAAGGATCGTACTTCTGCAATACCGATGGGATCGAGACCGTTGATCGGCTCATCCAAAATCAAAAGTTCCGGATCGTGCATAACGGCAAGGGCGATGGCAAGCCGCTGCTTCATACCAAGAGAATACTGAGAAAAGAGCTTTTTATCTTTGTAGGGCAGTCCTACCAGATCAAGAGCGTCTTTGATGGCATGATTGTTGGGTACGCCCCGCAGGGTGGCAAAGATACGCAGGTTCTCTGTGCCAGTCAGATTGGGATAAAATCCGGGGGACTCTATCAGGCTGCCGATACGGGGCAGCAATTTCTTTTCATTCCCCTGCAAGGGCTTTCCCCAGATTTTGACCTCTCCGGAAGTCGGCTTCGTTAAGCCAAGCAGCATTTTCATGGTAGTGGTTTTTCCGGCTCCGTTTCTGCCCAGCAGACCGTAAATTCTCCCACGCTTCACATGGATATTTAAGTCAGCCACACTCTTTTGTGAGCCGTATTGCTTCGTCAGATTTTTTGTTTCAATGATTGTATTGATGTCCATATTCAAAACCTCCTGTTCTGTAAGGTATTCTATCATGCCAACCTTGCATTAACCTTGCCGCAACCTTGCATTAACCTTGCAATTTGAAATCCGGCAAAATGACAAAGGCTCCCGCCATAAAGACGGGAACCCGCTTAAATCTCCAAAGGAAAAAGCAACATAAATTCAGTCCCTTTTCCCGGTACGCTTTCAACTGTTATGCTTCCACCCATCTTTTCTACAAGCTGGCGGACAATAGAAAGACCAAGACCGCTGCCTTTCTCAGAGCGTCCTTTATCACACTTATAAAGCCGTTCAAATATGTGTTTCAAATCTTCTTTCTCAATTCCCACTCCATTGTCTGCCAGCAACAATTCCATGTTATTTTCCTTCTTTGACAGGACAATTTTGATTTTGTCCGCATGACTGTGAGCAATTACATTTTGAATGAGATTATTGATGATCCTCATATAGCTGTCCATATCCAATCTTACCCGGACAGGCTGTTCAGGAATATCAATGTCATAATCAACCTGTTTATCCTCAAAAATCGGTATCCAGTCGATCAGGATATTTCTTGTCAGTTCTGCGGCCTCAACGCTCTGGATCTCCAAAGCAAACTCGTTGGAATTTAACTTGAACCAGTCAAATAGCACATCAATATATTCTTTCAGATCATGGGCTTTCCGGCGGGCGGTTTCAATATAATCATCCCTGTCTTTTCCTGTGACCAGTCCTTTGTGTGCAGCGTCAAGATACCCAATCAGAGTTGTAAGGGGCGTCCGAACATCATGGGAAAGGCTCGTCATAAGCTGGCGGTTGGTTTCTTCTGTCTGCCGTACAGTTGAAAGTCTGCTTTCATAGGACACAACAATCTCATTGATTTCATAGGCAAGAGGCGCTGTCAGTTCATTTGTTGCAGACAAAATACGCCGGTTGCCATTTCCGTTTTTCACATCAACCAGTGAATCGGTCATTTCTGCGATTTGCTTTTTTACGCGCCGAATGAGAATGATGGAAGTCAGCACAGCCACAACAGCAATCATAATGGACAAGAAAACGATGATTTCCATACTGGCTACACCTCCTTGTTAAAGCGGTAGCCAATCCCTTTGACCGTTTGGATATACTTTGGGCTTGAAGGATTGACTTCTAATTTTTTACGAAGCCGGCTGATAATCGCCATAATGTTACTGTCATCATAGAAATATTCTTCGCCCCAAACTTCCTCATAAATCTGCTGTTTTGTCAAAATTTTTCCTTGATGCTTTGCACAGTACAGGAGCAAATCAAATTCCTTTGGTGGAAGTTCAAAAGTGCCATTTTCCGTCGTAACAGAACGATTTTCAAGGTCAATTTGCAATCCATCAAAATCCAGTTTTTGCACAGCTCCGGCTTGATGATTAAAGCGGGTGTAGCGGCGAATGAGGGACACAATACGGGCAATCAGTTCGTCCATATCAAACGGTTTTGTCAGATAATCGTCCGCCCCAGCCCGTAAGCCCCGCACTTTAGAAATGCTGTCATTTTTGGATGTAAACATCAAAATCGGCAGGCTGTTCTCTTTGCGGATTTCTTCCAGTGTTTCGAAGCCATCCATACCAGGCATCATCACATCCAGAACCACAAGCTGATACTCCTGCTCTTTTAATTTCTGCAAGCCCTCTTTTCCGGTATTACAAAAATCAGCTTCAATATGTTCCGATTGTACGCTGCGTTTAATCAAGGCACACAGTTCTCTGTCATCATCTATAATTAAAATTTTATTCATGGCGCAGCTCCTTCCCTTGTTTTGTCCGGCCATCAATCGGCTTCTCCGCAGTTTTAGGAATCAGCCAAACACCAGCCATTTTCACAGCGCCGGGGATACGCCCTCCGGCGCAATAATAATTTACCCTACGAGGTGTTACGCCCCATTTCTCGGCGGCCTCTTTCAATGTCATATAGTCCATTTCGCACCTCCACAGGATATATTATAGTTCTCTAGTTCGAATAATACAAGTTAGAGCCTACACGAATGCGAAATAAAATACTACTTAATGTAAAATTTCATTACATTCTCATAATCTAACACGAAATGTAAAATGATATAGAGTGATATGAGAATGAACCAAGATGAAAGAAGGTTTGACTTTCACGGCCTCGGGGCGGCACTCAAAAGAGCCAGAGAAGAAAAGGGCTGGACACAAGCCTATGTTGCGGAATTAGTAGACCGTGACTCCCGTACCATTATGAATATTGAGAACAAAGGTCAATATCCCAGCTTCGACCTTTTTGTTAAACTCATTACCATGTTTGATGTATCAGTTGACCAGTTTATTCATGCGGACGGAGGGGCAAGGTCAAGCTCTTGCAGAAAGCACATTGATGTGCTTCTAAATTCCATGAATGAAAAAGAACTTGTCGTGATAGAAGCCACAGCCGAGGGCATTAAGAAAGCCAGAGAAACGGAGGATGCGTAAGAAAGCGTGACCTCCGTTTTTTTGCGCCATGTAGCGGAAGCGCACGAAACGGCAAGCAATTCGGGTGTGGCCACACTCCGAAATTTTTGCTGGCCACAGGCCCGCAAAAATGCTTGTTGGGGAGCTCCCCAAACCCGCTGAACTTTGGGACAAATTGTCCCAAAGTCCCGGCGCTATGCGCCTGTTGTCTGCGGCCTGTCGCTATCGCTCCTGGGCCTTATTTTCCCGCCCGTCCGTCACGCCGAGCAGATGATCAATGTTCGCTTTGACCGCCACAGCCTGCCGCATATCCGCCTGGGCCTTGCGGTATTCCGCATAGAGGGCTTTTTTCTTTCCCGCCAATTCCTGGCGGGACTTTTTCATATCCGCCATCTTTGGCAGTTTTGCACCATCCAAAAGCTCATTCATAGTGGCCCGGGCCGCCCGGTAAGCGGCAAGCTCCGCCTCATGCTCCGACAGATATTTTTTACTGTACCGGGCCGCCTTGTAACCGTCAAATACAGGCCGGGTTTTTGCGTAGTCCACAGTAGCCGCCATGAGCCCGGAGGTCTTTTCCAGCTCCGCCTCCGTTTGCCGCAATTCCTCGGACAGCGTGTGAAAACGCTCTACTACCTTTTCTGTACTGGCCGCCAGCGCCTCATAGTCCATCAAATTATTTTCCCGCAGGTACTGGAGCGCAGCAGCCATCTGTTTCAGATTGTAAACTTTGGCCCACCGTTCATAGGCCGGGCCCTTGTCCTGTGCCATGCGCTCTTGAATGTCTATAATCAGATTAACACGCCGGGCAGGAGCCGGGGCCTCCTGCGGGAGCTCTGGGATCGGACGCTCCCCGGCAATCACAGCCCGGATGTCCTCGGGATCAAAACCATCCCCGAGGGTAGATGCCCGCAGGCGGGTGGGCTTATCCTGCCCGGGAGCAAGTAAGGAGATCACACCGCCACGGCCATGCTTTACTGCAAAGCCGGACTCCTCCATAAGCCTCAGAAACGCCGGAAAATCGGCGGGCTGTTTTTGCAGGGACTCCACGATGGCCAGCCGCACCCGCTGTTTTGCAGAGGGCGGCTTTTCCCCAATCCACTGGCCATAATGGAGATACCGGCCCTTGCTGTGCTGTTTTGGATTTTGGATCACAGAGAGGTCATGCTCAATGCACACTCGGTCAGAGAGCCGCCGCAGGGCAAAGCTGGAGCCGATAAAATTATGGAACTTCCGGGAGCGGTCAAAGGCCGTTGAATTAAAATAAATGTGATTGTGGAGGTGGCCCTTGTCTGTGTGGGTGCAGACAAAAAACTGATACTTTCCCTTCGTCCAGCGCATGGCTGTTTCATAGCCAATCTGGTTGGCCTCCTCCGCTGTCACTTCGCCGGGCGGGAACGCCTGCCGGATTTGAAAAAACAGGGCTCCACGCTCTACGACCCGGCCTGTTTCCGCCTGGTACTGGATCTTTACCAGCAGAAACTCAGCGGGAGCCGTGGCCGGATCGCAGAGGTATGAGGACAGGGCTCCCAGCTTTTTCGGATTAAGCCCATAGTCAAAGCGTTCCTCCATTGTCTGGACAGCGCCTTTCCCAGCCGCCACCTTGCAGGGCCGGATATAAGTTGTAGCCGTGAGCACACCTCCTTCCAAAAGAAAACGGCGGCTGTCCAGCCAGCCACCGAAAATAATGTTATAGAGATAGTTTTGAAAGAAATCCTTTTAAGATACCGTTCCACTCATCTAATCTTGAAACACATTTAAGTAATGAATTTTTATAAATTGCTTCGTCAATGCCTAAAACTTCAAACATTATCCTTCGGTATAACAAATTCATTTTAAGCATATAGAGAACAGACTCGTTACCGTTGAAAAACACCCCTTTTTGTTCACGCTTGATGTGCATTATTCTAACTCTACTATTAACCATTGCAAATAAAAAGCGTTCATAATCACTTGCCAATTCACTACCGAAAATATCCGCTCCATATTTTGTTATCAACGCATCTAAACAGTTTTTTAGTGATGCTCCACGAGGCCCTGGAGTAAGAGAAGAAAAAAATTTAGTATGCTCTTTAACCACTTCAATAAGAGGTTCAGCTAATTCAATTAAAAATGCACATTTAACATCTACCGTTATTTTGCTGTTGCTCAAGAAGTAAAGATATACTTGATGTACTAAATCCAGTTCAACAAGTAATTGTTCCCACTTGGAATACAATTCCGCCGTAAGAATGGTATCAAATTCCAACAGCTTATCGACTTTGTAATTGCAGAAATCAGCCGATGAAAAATAGGATAATCTGCCCTTGATTAAATTGTTTTGAAAAGAGGTCAACTGCTTTTCATTAGCTGTATCAGACTCAGACAGTTTTAGCTCTGATAAAGGAATAAATACTCCTTCTAATAGCATTAAGAGCCTTTCAATGCGTGTAAGGATTGCATATAAATCAAATGCTGATGTATCCCTATCTGATGTTATCGCAATCATTCTAAAACCACATTGTTCAATTTTTATATGAAATTTCTGCTCATCAGTTGTATCAAACTCAACAATATGAGGCCCACCAAGTAGCAATTTGTCTCCTTGAAAGATCGCTGTTAAAGATCTGCATTTTATAATCTGCTCCATTTTCTTTCCCCTTAAACTGGCTCAATATTAAGAAACCAAATGAACTTTTTTCAAAATATATCATGCTGAAGTTATTTAGTCCATACTACTTTGGGACAAATTGTCCCGAAGTAGTGAAAACCGGGGAGCGGCATACGCCACTCCCCGGCAGGATCAGAGCTCCACCAATGCGGAGAGCTTTTTCAGCAGATCGGACAGCGGCCCCACAGGGCGGCATAGTCCCGTTGCAGAGCGGCGATCTCCTCGGGGTAAATCCCGCCGTAGGTGTTGGCCTGGATCGCCACTTGATTGAGATTGTTTGAGCACCGCCGCTGGAGCGATACCAGCTCCCGGACGGGCGAGAGGTCAACATGGAGCACATAGCCATTGAGGGCCATTTTCCGCATATAGGCCCCCATATTGCGGATGCCCGCCTCGGCCATGCGCTGTTGAATAAGGGCCTGCTCCTCCTCGGACACCATCACATGGAGATGGATCGGGCGGCGGCGTTTCTTTGTCATCGCTCCTCCCGTTCCCGGCTCCGGCGCTTGTGGGGCGGTTCCTTAACCTTATCCAGCTCCTTTTCCTCCGGGGGTGGGGCCTGGTTATTGAGAACACCGTCCAGCATATTGTAATTGTGCTCGGTGGCGATCTCCGCACTTTTCATCGGGTTATATCTTTCTTCCATACAAATCCTCCTATCGGTCGCCCCGGTCGGGGGCCTTTTTCTTGTGAACAGGATCGCCTCGGCTGGCCTCAGCCAGAGCTCCGGCCTCTTTCATCTGCTGGACAATCGAGAGTGGCCTGTCATCGTTTTTTCGGGATAATTCAGAAATGACGAGGGCGGGCCGGAGCTCATAGTCAGACGCCTCCTTTTCGGTCAGCGGTCTTGTATAAGTCAGATGCCCCCATGCCAGAAATGCGCCGCCCTCCACTGGGATGCGGCGGTCATAGTTGACGATCTCATCTGGGGCATTGTGGGGCGGTTTTGGGAATGTCCCGATGTCCACAGGCCGCTGGGTAGAGTAATACTTGTAAAGGCCAGGGGCCTCGGTCTGCACGATCCCCACATGGTAAAGCCGCTGATAGTCCTTTATCCGGTCTGAAAAATCCTGTTCCATAGCGGCCAGCTCGTTGCCGTAATGTCCCCATTCATACTGCCGCTGGCCGTTCTTATCATCGTAACAGGCCCATGTGACATAGGGGGATGGAGCTGTGGGATGATGCCCCAGCGCAAAGCCCCTGCCATTTTCCAGCATCACAGCCTTCAAAATGGAATAGCCTTGATTTTTGTCCACAAATACACCTCCTTCATCGTGTCATATCCTTTTCCGTTTTCCGAGCAAAGGGCTGGATCTGGTAAGGGCTCTGCCCATCCTCCGGGCGTAAAAACTCCATCCGGCCCGCCGCATAGATGGCATTTTTCGTAAGCTGTCTCTGCCATGCCCCCTGGCTGGGAGCCCACTTGAAACCGTTGCTTTTCAGTTCCCGCCGCTGTTCCTCCGAGGGCTTTTCCTCAAAAAAGAGCTGCAAGCGGTTTTCTCCTTCGTTGATTTCCGCCCGCCCTCTGGGAAAGGCCCAGCCCGCATATTCCGACTGACTTTTCAAATCCTCAATGCGCTGGCGTGTGCGGCGGATGTTGGCGTTGGTGTTGGTAAGCAGATAGGACGGATAGGGTACGGGATTTTTGCGCCAGTCGGATGCCATAGAGGACTGGAGCTTTCCGATTTCCTCGGCGGACAGGACGGGACAGCCCTCCAGCGTTTTATGCTTGCGGTAGTAGGCATTGACGGTTTTCATTTCCTCCTGCATGGCCTCCAGCCCTGCCAGCTTTGACTCCAGCTTTTCCACAGCCCGGTCATCGTCTGCGCTGATCCCGCCCATACCCGTTGAGCGCACCTTATCCAGCAGACCCTCGATCTGCATATATTCGCCCATGTTCTTATCCCGGGCGGCGTTCTGCTTTTCCTTTTTCCGCACCGGGAAGTTGGAGCCCCCGGCGATGAGGATGGAGGGTACACGGGCGTCTATGAGATTGCTCTGGTTGATGTTCTCCGCCAGCTTGCGGGCATAGCGGTCTATGAGCCCGTCAATCTTTTCGTGGTACATGGGATCGACACGCCCTTTCTGCTGTTCCCCGAGGGCATAGGCACGATCCACCATTTCACGGTAAGCGGCGGTGGCGGAGCCGGGAACATAGTCGGAAAAGCTGTTGGCGTTTTTAGCACGCCGGGCGGCCTCCTCATTGATGGGGTAATATTTCGGCATAATTCCTCCTCTCAGAAAGCAGGAACTTCGGGACAAATTGTCCCAAAGTCCCGCTGTATGGATGTTGACAGCATCGGGGCAAACGGGGCCAGACCGTAGAATGATACGGCAGACCAACGAAACGGCCCCGGAAAGCCTTGCTATAAGCGGGTTTTGCAGGCCCTAATTGTCAACGGATGCACCCCGCTTTTTCCGCATATATTCCCGTTGCTGGCGGCGGTGGGCTTTCTTTGCACAGGCCGCCGAGCAGTACGCCTGCCACCTGTCCGGGGGAACAGGCCCGCCGCATACCGGGCATATCTTAAAATCCGGCCTTTGGCCCTCGCTCATAAGGGCCACTTCCAGCGCCGGATCAAGGGGCAGAACGGACTCCCGGAAATAGCGGCAGTATGATCCCGTCCAGCATTTACCCAGCATATAGCAATCGCTGTCCAGCGGCAGGCATCCGTATTCCCGGTCATAGTTGGCGCACCATGTTACCACAAGAGAGCGGATTGCTGTCTTTTCCTTGCGTGTCAGTTCACGGGACAATCCATCACCTCCCACCAGCCGGGGCCTTCAAAAGCTCCTTGTAGCAGGACACGCATCCGATGCCCCGCCAGAAAGAACAGCCGCAGCAGGCCGAGCCCTGAGGCGGCTTTCTCACCGCCGGGGTCTGGGGACGGGGTTTTTCTTTCATCATTCGTTCAAAGGGACTGCTGGTAAAATTCATCTGATTTCCTCCTTTTCTTCGGTTTCGTCCTCCTCGTCCCACGGGGGGCCGTCATCTTCAAACTCGTCATAGTCTGGGTACTCCCCGCCATCGTCCTCCTTGGGCTGGTCAGCCTGCTGGTGCTTCGGACGGTAAATCTTGAAATACCATGCGACCCCGCCGCCGATACCCATGACAGCCAGCACCAAAAGGATCATCCCGGCGTTGCCCGGCTTCTCGGGTTCCGGCTCAGGCTCCGGGGCAGGCTCGGGCTCAGGCTCTGCGCCTACGCATTTCCCCATATTGACAGAGCATACCGGGCAGTCGGTATTGACAGCCCCCGCCGCACATTTCTCCGGACAGGAGCAGACCGCCTGCTCCACGCCAGCGGCCTCGGCTGCGGCCAGCAGATCCCCCTCATCCACAACGCTGAAAAAGTAGGTTTCATACTGCTCGCCTTCCTCGTCCACAGGCTTGTCATAATCAATGACAATGTAAAAGGTATTGCCTTTGCTGGTCTGGACGGTAATAAACTGCTTGTTGGTGTGCTCGTCATAGAGCAGATCACGGGTTACAAGGTTTCCTTCCTCAGAAAAGCCCTCGCCCGGCGTGATGGTCGGCTCCGGCTCTGGGGCCGGGGTTTCCATTGTGGGATCGCCGTAGTCCTCGCCCTCGCCGCCGCCTGCGTAGGCATAGGCGGGAACGCTAAAGCCGCATAACAAAACAGCGGCACAAAGCGCCGCTGTCAAAACTCGAAACCGTTTCATATTCAGTTTTCCTCCTTTTCCTCATCCTCGGACTTCGGGACACTTTGTCCCAAAGCCCCGCCGCCTTTCAGCTTTTCAAACAGCAGGGGCAGCTCCGCAAGAGGGATGCTCATGCCACGCACGATGTCCACGATCTCACTGTTTTCCGCCTCCAGCTTTTTCTGCTCCAGCTCCTTGAGCCGGGCCTGCTGTTCGCTGATTTTGGCCTTGACCTTATCAATCTCGGCCTGGATTTTCATGCTTTTTGCCGTTGCCATAAATGACCTCCAATCATGGTAAACGCCCGTAGGCGTAAAAATGAGACTGCCAGTAGCTTGTATTTAAGTTTGCATATCCGATGGGATCGCCACAGTGGAGCATCCGCCCATCGCCTACATAAATCCCACAGTGGCTCACGCCCGGGGTATCATAGGTTCCCTTGAAAAACACAAGGTCGCCGGGCCTTGGGGAGCTGGTTGGGGTGCAGATGTTGTAAAGCCCCTGCGCCCCAAGGCGGCCCACATTCCAGCCGGAATGATTGATCACCCATGACACATAGCCGGAGCAGTCAAAGGATGTAGACGGGCTGGAGCCGCCCCACACATAGGGATAGCCGATGTATTTCTCTGCCTCCGAGAAAATAGCGGCGAATGTTTCATCGTCCAGATATTACCCCGGAACCTCATAGCCCTCCGGCGGGTTGGTAATGTATTTGTCCACATAGGGGGAGTCGGGAAACAGGTCGGGACGGTTACCGAGGGTGGACATATAGATGGAGTACCGGGACATCTGTTCCTCGCTCAACAGGGAAACAGGCAGGTGGGACAGGTTTTTGTTTTCCAGCGTCACATAGCAGATGTACCACGAATAGGGTTCATCGTCGCTGTCATAGCGTGTCTCCACCTCCACACGCTCCGTCAGAATATACTGGCGGTCAAAGAGCATTTGCAGGGAGCCCTCCACCTGTGAAAGCGTCCATTCCCCCTCATGGAGCGCCGACAGCAGGGAAATGAGCACATAGGGATCGTGTTCGATCTCGTCCAGATCGAAGTGGTACTCGTCATAATCGTGGGTGCTTTCGTAGGTATCAAGGTAGGTTTGCAGTTCTGCCTCCAGCCCGGCATAAGCCGCCTCCGCCCCTAAAATCGCCTCATCCTCAGAGGGGTAAGTGGTGGCTCCCAGCGCCCCGGCTCCGGCGTTGCCGATGGACACCAGCGAGGACGAACAGGACTGGAGCAGGACGATCACAAGGACACAGGCCAGTGCCAGCAGGCATCCGACTGGATGGCGCTTCACAAACCCGGCGGCCCGGGCTGTCAGCTTTTCCGTGGCGGCGGCTGTTTTCCCTGCGGCTTTTGCGCTCTGTTTTGCGGCCTCCTTCGCCCGCTTCTGGTATTGCCTTCTAAGCCGCTGTTTCTGCCAGTACCGGGTAAAATAGTTTTTGGAAAGCTCCGGGTGCTCCTGTGCGGCGGTGTGGAAATGATAATCCGCCGCCGCTTTCTGATACTTGGCCTCGGCCCGGCTAACTGCCCTGGCCGGATGTTCCCGGACTTTGCGTTTTACAAACCGGGAGCCATGCCGCAGGACAACCTCCCCGGCAAGCTCCGAGCGGTGGGCCCCTTCGGTTCCTACATTTTCCTGTTCCACCTCGTAGAGCTTGCCATGCACAAAGCCGTGAACGCCCCATCCAGCGGCCCCCGCCGCCTTACGGATCGGGCCTTTTTGTTTGGGCGGCTTCTGCTTTTCCAGCTTTTCCTGGGCGGCCTCCCGTTTTTCGCCCCGCTTTTCCATGCGGAGCTTGGATGCCGCCGCTTGTTCCTGCTGGCTTTTCTGCCGGAACTTCGTCGTCGCAAACTTCGCTTTAGCTTCTTTGGCGGCGTTGCCACCAAAATCCGCCCGCTCCGTTGCTCCTCCTCTCCCCACAAAGTCATCCGACTTTGCGGGGTTCCCCATCTTTGGGACACTTTGTCCCGAAGAGCCAGCCGCCCCGGGCTCCTGTTCAGAGCCAGCCCCAAAAGCAGAGCCGCCGGGCTCGGCAGCTCCGCCTCCGGGTTCGGTATGCGTTTGGGCCTCCGGGCGTGGTTTATTCGGTTTTCGCTTCATTCTTCATATCCTCCGGTCGGGTGGTTAAGAGGTCATAGATTTCCCCCTTCGGGAACCGATCCACAAACGGGATGGTCACATTCCCGTAAAACAGCAGGCCCTCGCCGGAATTAGAGTGGGTAATGTAGGAAAGCTGGTGCTCGGAAATACCGAGCTGTCTTGCCAAAATCGCCCGGTCACTCTGCGCCTGCGAGAGCAAAATCATAAAGTCGGTATTATCCAGAATGTTCTCGATCTCCCGGCTGGCCAGAAGGTCGTAGGGTAGGGTAAAGGCGCCTTGCCGCCGTTGGCGGTAGGTTTCCTACACCCTCCCTCGGAACCGGACTTACTCCTCTCGAA
>NZ_JAOQJE010000002.1:243220-293597 GCF_025567315.1 Agathobaculum ammoniilyticum | reverse complement strand
TATTTATCTCCTTTTTCATCTTTCACCCTCCTCCTTCGTTTTTTCTGAGATTATTTTATTATGAGGAGAATTATTTGTCAAGGTGTTTTTGTCTATTTTGTATATTTGTATACATTCCTTCCCACTTATTTGTTTCTATTTTACATAATCATTGGCAAACATTTATAATAAATTTTTATTTTTATTGTGATTATTTCTTTAGATCTTCTTTGACAATCCGCGTGAAAATACGGTATAATAAAAATAATAACACTGCATTCCTGTCTTTCATTATCAGAAACGAGGTGAGCGTATGGCGAATCCCTTATTGCAGCATTACATCAAACTGACCGAGTTTCTTGGGCAAGCTCTCGGCCCTGACTATGAGGTTGCACTGCATGACCTGACCGACAAAAACCGTTCGATCATCGCGATTGCCAACAACCATGTGAGCGGTCGGGAGATCGGCGCACCGCTGACCAATGTTGCGCTCAAGATCCTGATGGACAGAAGCTATGAAACGCAGGATTACCGGCTGCATTATCCAGGCGTTTCCGCCGCCGGCAAAACACTGCGCTCCTCCACGCTGTTTATCAAGCAGCACGGCAAGCTGATCGGGATGCTCTGCATCAACTTTGACGACAGCCGCTACCAGTCCGTCAGCGAGGATATTCTGCGACTCTGCCATCCCGACAATTTTATCGAAACCAACTTCCAGACCGAGGAAACGCCGGCGAACGCCGTGCGCAGCATCCCCCCCACCACAGAAAGCTTCCACAACTCGATCGGCGCCGTGGCGGGCGACGCTGTCGGTCGCGAGCTGCTCCGCCTCGGCGTAACGGCTGACCGGCTGACGCCCGACGAGCGCGTGCAGATCATTGGTGCGCTGGAAGCGGGCGGCATTTTCCTGCTCAAGGGCGCGGTCAAGGATGTTGCCGACGCCCTGCACTGCTCGCAGGCAAGCGTTTACCGTTACCTGTCGCAGATCAAAAAAGAGGATCCCACGCAAGAAGTGGAAGAGTAAAAAAAAGCAAGTGAAAAAATGAGCGCGGGGCGCTCATTTTTTCACTATTTGAACGGAGGTTTCTCTTATTATGCTGATCCAATTGACCGCGGCCGACGTGCCTGATTTTACCCTTGCCTGCTCCTATGAGCATGTGTTCGGTTCCCGAGCGCTGACCGCGCTCCGCGCCTACGGGTTAGGCGACGCAAACGCACGGTTTTTCCTGTGCCGGAAGGGGCGGGAGCCTGCGGCCGCCCTGTACTTAGCCAACGGCGTGCTCAGCATCTCGTCCGACGAGCGCGCCGACCCGCTTCCCATCGCCGAGCTGGCAAAACGGGAAAACGTGCGGGAAATCGATACGAACTGGCCCCAGTGCGCGGCGCTGCAAAAGCTGCTCGGCGGCGCGACCGAAAGCTCCTATTATATGGTGTACCGCGGCCTTCCGCTGGAGCAAAGCACGGAGGGTTTTGTCCGCGGGGATTTCCATACCGTGTTCAATATCCTGCAGCGCAGCCACGAATACTACCAGACCCATCTGTCGTTTGATACCTGGTCGGCGGACCTGCAGCGCAGGATCACCTGCGGCCTGGCCGAGCTTTACCAGTTTGAGCTTGACGGAGAGGCGGTCGGCACGGGCTGCATCATATCCGAGGACGACGAATGCGGCGTGCTGGGCGCGATCGCCGTGGTACCCGAACACCGCCACAAGGGGCTGGGCGGCCGCATCAGCCGTTTTCTGGTGCAGCGCATTCAGCAGAAAGGCAAAACGCCGCGCCTGATCGCCGGCTACGACCAGGTCGCGGAGCTGTATTGCGAGATCGGCTTCGCGCCGTGCGGACGGTGGGGCGAGCTTTACCCTTAACCCGACACAGCGCACCTGATAATTCTTTTGAGAAAGGTCTTGATTTTATGCAGTTTATTGATTTGCGCAGCGATACGGTCACACAGCCCACCCAGGCCATGCGGGATGCGATGTGCCGCGCGGTCGTGGGCGACGATGTCTTCGAGGATGACCCGACCGCAAAGGAGCTGGAAGCCTATGCCGCCCAGCGGCTCGGCAAGGAGGCGGCTCTGTTCGTCACTTCCGGCATGCAGGGCAACACCTGCGCGCTGCTCGCGCACACCCGCCGCGGCGACTGCGTCGTAATCGCACCGACCGCGCATATCGCTGCGCATGAGGCCGGCTCTTACGGCCAGCTCGCCGGAGTCTCCCTCCGTTTTCCAGAAAGCGTGAACGGTGTGATGGACCCTGCATCCGTGCGCGCCTGCCTGACGGATGACAGCGATGTGCAGGTCGCACCCGCCGGCCTGGTCGTCATGGAAAACGCCCATTCCACCGGCTCGGTGCTACCGCTCGACAACATGCGCGCCGTGTTCGAGATCGCGCATACGCAGGGCGTCCCCGTCCATCTGGACGGCGCACGCCTGTTCAACGCAGCGGCCGCGCTCGGCATCGCGGACGTTCGGGAGCTGACGCAGTACTGCGATACCGTCATGTGCTGTCTGTCCAAGGGCCTGTGCGCACCAGTCGGCTCGATACTCGCCGGCCCAAAGGATGTGATCTGGCGCGCCCGCCGCGCCCGCCGCATCCTGGGCGGCGGCCTGCGCCAGGTCGGTTTCCTTGCGGCGGCCGGCATGGTCGCCCTGCGCGATATGACCGGACGCCTGTCAGAGGACCACGAAAACGCCAAATATCTGGGCGAATTGCTGAGCGCGGTGGACGGCGTCCATGTGTTCGCTGAGCGCACCCAGATCGATATGGTCTTTTTCACCACGGACTGGGACGCGGAAAAGGCCTCGCGGTATCCTGCCTGGATGCTCGGCCGCGGCATCAAGGTGACCGGCTGCATGGACGGCGAATACCGTATGGTCTGCCACCATGACATTACGCGCGCCGCCTGCCAGACCGCCGCCGAAGCCATACGCGCTTTTGCCGCGGAGGGATGATATGATCCGGAATTACGTCCGCCGCCTGCTCTGGCTTGCGCTCGGCATGCTGGTCAGCGCAATCGGCATCGTGATGATGCTGCAGGCAAACATCGGTCTCGAGCCATGGAGCGTGCTGCAGCAGGGCATGGCGCAGAGCTTTGGCATCACCTACGGCACAGCTTCGGTCATCGTGGGCGCGGCCGCAATCGGCGTTGCCATCCTGTTCGGCGAGAGCTTCGGGTTCGGCACGGTCATCAATATTGTTTTGTGCGCCGTGTTTATCGACGCGCTGCTGTGGCTCGGCTGGGTCCCGCAGATGTCCGGCACGCTCTCCGGCGTCCTGATGCTGCTCGCCGGCCTGGAGCTGCTGGTGCTCGGCACCTGGATGTACATGAAAAGCGCGCTCGGCGCCGGCCCGCGCGATGCCCTGATGGTCGCGCTGGCGCGCCGGACCGGCCGCTCGGTCGGCCTGTGCCGCATATCCGTCGAGATCCTCGTCATCCTGACTGGTTATTTCCTCGGCGGACAGGTGGGCATCGGCACGGTCATTTCCGCGCTCGGCCTTGGCTCGCTGTTCAACCTGAATTTCCACCTGCTCGGCTTCCGCGCCGCGGAGCTGCATCAGGAAAACATCGCGGAGACCCTCCGATTCATCCGGCAGCAAAAAAAATAAAAAGGAAGCCGTAGGGCTTCCTTTTTTCACTCTTCATGCAGTCTCCACCGCTTTGACCGGCAGGAACTGCTCCTCGCCGAACAGGAACGCGGCGTCGCCGAACCAGTCGTCCAGCACGATCTCGCTCCCATCGCGGCTAATATGCGCCAGCAGCCACATATCGCCCATCTCCTGATGGTAGGAAATATCCACCGCCGGCTCCTCCCACTCCAGCGAATCGTACGTCAGGCAGATGGTAAAGCTGTCGTATTCCTCCGGCGGGTATTGCGCAATGTCGGGATACAGCTCGTCGTCCGGCGCATTGTACATGATCCATACGTCGCCGCTTTCCGAATACCGCCCCTCGATATACAGCGAATAGTGTTCGTCACCCTCCGCGTACAGCTCCAGTAGACTGCCGTCCGGCAACTCCACGACCGACCGCAGACCCAGCAGATCCGCAAGGGATATGACGTTGTACGCGCCCCCGTCGTCCTCATACCAGTCGTCCGCCTCCGAATACGGGGGTTCCGGCTCCACATACGGCTCCCCGAAGCGGATATCACCCACAAAATCACCGATCAGGCCGAATACGGCCGGCACCAACTGCAAAAGCACCACCGCCGCGGAAACCAGCGCGATGACGCGCCCTTTCTTTTTCTGGGCCGCGCGGTCCTTTTTCACCTTGCCGTTCAGGATGGTCGGCTCCGTTGTTTTGGGCGCGGCGCTTCCGTGCGGCCGGAACGACGCGCCGCGCCGCACCGACAGCCGCCCCCGGCTGCCCGCCCTGGCGCCGCAGATCGGACACTCTCGGTCGCCGTCGTCAAAATTGATCCCACAATGCTGGCATTTCATAAAAACGCCTCCCCTCTCTCCTGCTTTTATCATACCAGAGCGAGGGGGCACGCGCAAGATTATTTTGCCATGCTGCACAAAAGCAAATGAACCTGGGCGGGATCGATCACGGTCAGCCCTTCCGCCGCCTGGGCGGACGGCAGGCTGGTGGTGACGCCCGCGCCGGTATTGGGATGCAACGCAGACCATCCAAAGTCCAGCAGGAACACCACCGCCAGCAACGCGCAGCACTGCCGCGCCTGCGGCCTAGGCAACCGCCGCATCCATCCCGCGGCCTTGGGACCCGCCCAATATACCGCAGCGCAGCAGCCTGCGCCGAACACCAGCGAGGTCAGCGGGCTGACCAATCCGTCGATATTGAGCGGGAGCATGGAATAGTCCCACCAGCGCAGGCCGTACAGGCTATCCAGATACCTGCCCGTGACGTATTCGATCACCGTGCAGAGCGCGACACCCAACGCAAACACCCGCAGCGGTTTGTCCGCGAAGCGGCGCAGCAGCAAAACAGCCAACACGCCGCCCGCGCCGTAGATCGGCAGCCACGGCCCCAACATCGTGCCGCGCTTGACCAGCTCACCGTTGAATACGAGGTGGAGCGCAACCTCCCATAGCCAGCCCGCCGCGGAAAAAGCGAAGAACAGCCCTGCCAGCTCAGCCGGCGCATACTGCCG
This sequence comes from Agathobaculum ammoniilyticum, assembly GCF_025567315.1. Taxonomy (NCBI): domain Bacteria; kingdom Bacillati; phylum Bacillota; class Clostridia; order Eubacteriales; family Butyricicoccaceae; genus Agathobaculum; species Agathobaculum ammoniilyticum. The sequence continues at coordinate 288,508 of NZ_JAOQJE010000002.1, read as the reverse complement.
GCCGATGGACTGCCGTATTTTTCCCGTCATGACGTCCGCCTCCTTTGCATAATTCCATTGTAGCCGAAATTTCTTTTCATTTTATACGCAAACTTCTTAAGGCTTTGCAATTTTCCCGTCTTTGGGGTGCAAAAAGGGACGCGCGGCGCCGCGCGTCCCCCGTGGTGAAAAACAGATGTGGTTTATTCCAGATTGAGCCGGTTCTTCAGAATATGGCGGACCGCCAGGAAGAACGCCGCGCCCGGCACCGCCGTTGCAACGCACAGCGTTATCATGCCAATATGGATGGTCGCAGTCGGCCCGATGCCGCGGAAGAAGTTTGCCAGTGCCATCCATACGCTGTCAAAGGGCAGGTTACCCACACCCATGATAAAGAACATGAAAAGGAACTGGAACACAGTGGACAATACAAAGTACCAAACCACCGCCATCAGCACGCGGTGCTTTTTCGCCAGATGTCCCAGCGCGATACACAGGTAGATGAACAGCATACCGACAACCGCACAGAGCAGCAGCCAAGCGAACGTCTCCAGAGTATAGAACAGCGTATTAGGGTCGCTCGTAAAAGATTTCCATATGGCGGCCAGCACATCGCCCAGCCCCACAAGCAGGCCCGAACCTGAACCGATGATGCCTATGCTCAGCACTGCCGCAACTGTAGCAATAATACTCATAACGGTCGCAACAATGACCTTACTCCAGATATGCTGAGAAACCGTCACCGGCAGAGTGAACATCAGGTACCCCTCGTCCCCCAGCAGGTTTTTGTAAAACCGTTGGATCAGGATAACCGCGGTTACAACGAACACCGCTACCATCACAGCGAAATACAACATTGCCATTAGCACCGTAGGGATGCCGTACAGCAGGTTCTGCACCTGGTCAGTCATGGTCAGGCGGTTGACCACGGCCAACAGCAGCACCGCCGCGTACATCGGAAGGCAGATGCGCGCGCACGCCTTCCACTCATATTTCAGCAGCTTCAGCATGCAAACACCTCCCTGAACAGCATATCGACCGATTTCCCATGCTCCTCGCGGATGGTATCCACGCTCTCGTGCAGGGTCATCACGCCGTTTTTCAAAAAGATGACCTCGTCCAGCACGCGCTCAATATCCGCGATCAGGTGGGTGGAGAGCAGCACGGTGGCGTCCTCGCTGTAATTGGACAGGATGGTGTTGAGGATGTAGTCGCGCGCCGCGGGATCCACGCCGCCGATCGGCTCGTCAAGCAGGAAGAGCTGGGCCTTGCGGCTCATGGTCAGGATGAGCTGCACCTTTTCTTTCGTCCCCTTGGACAGCGTTTTGAGACGCGCCAACGGGCTGATATCCAGCGTTTTCAGCATATCGTTCGCCTTGATCTTGTCAAAATCCGCATAGAAGTCCGCGAAAAAGTCAAACAGGTCGCACACGCGCATCCAGTCGTTCAGGTAAGCACGGTCGGGCAGATAGCTGACCACGCTGTGCGTATGCACGCCCGGCTTTTCCCCGTCGATCAGCACCGTGCCGCTGGTCGGCTGCAGCAGGCCGTTAAGCAGCTTGATCGCTGTCGTTTTGCCCGATCCGTTCGGCCCCAGCAGGCCAATAAAGCGGCCGCGCTCGAGCGTTAGGCTCAGGCTGTCAAGCGCCCTGATACTGCCGTAAATCTTGGTCAGCCCTTCGCATACAACCAGATCATTCCTCTGTTCCATTCTTCTTCTCCTCCCCCCTGCGCTTTTCCAAAAGCGCCACGATCTCCTTCTCGGTAAAGCCAAGCTGACTCATGCCGGCTAAAAATTCTGAAATACGGTCGCTTGCGATCTGCTCCCGAATTTTTGCTATCATCTCTTTATCCTCCGTAACATATCGTCCACTGGTGCGGTTGGTGTACATCAGCCCTTCGCGCTCCAAATCCGCCAGCGCGCGCTGCATTGTGTTCGGGTTCACGCCCGCCTCCGCCGCCAGCTCCCGCACGGGCGGCACCTTATCGCCCGCGCCGAGCTGCCCGCTTACGATCTGCTCGGTCAGCTGCTCCATGAGCTGCTGGTAGATCGGGCGGTCGCCCCGCAGTTGCCATTGCATAGGCTCGCTCCTCTCCGTTTCTTTGTACTATGATAATAGTACAGTAATGCATAATTGTCAATACCTTTTTCAAAAATTTTTTATCCAGCCCCGCGACCGCTAAATTATTGCTGAAAAATCCCGCGTGATATGCTATAATTACAGGTACACTGGAGGGTAATTTTTATGAAGATCTATCCCAGCCTGCGTCTGCTCTGGGCCGCGCTTGTGGTATCCGCGGTCACGGGCCTCGGCAGCCTCTTTCCTGAAAACGGAGTTAGCCTGGCCGCCAGCATCCTTAACCTTGCGGCATACGGCGTGGTGCTGTATATTCTGCACCGTCTTTCGGAGGAATCGGCAAGGTTCGGCCGCGCCTTTTCCTGCCAACTCATCTCGCTGGTCCTCTCCATCCTGGCTCTGGCCTGCACGTTTATGGGTACGTCGGATATGATGGTGCATTTCATGGTGCTGCTGATGGTGACCGGCTCGCTGTTCAGCCTGATCAGCCAGTATCATATGTACTGGGCGCTGGATGAGCGTGTCATCCCCTGCGGCTACGCCTACCCCGCCCGCCGCATCCGCTGGTGCTTTTACACGCCGCTGATCGGCGCGGTGGCCGCCTCTTTCATACAAACCCTGTTTTATCAAAACCCGGCCGCGCTGGTCGTGCAGCTCGTCTGCCAGCTTGCACCGCTTGTTCTGCTCTGGCAATACCTGCGGGCAGTCAAAAACCGCGAGGACGATCCGCTTCATATGTAGTGGCACACCAAAAAACGCGCGCCGGAACGCTTTGTTCCGACGCGCGTTTTTTATGCGTTTTCCGAAAACTCCGCCAGGCGGAGGTCTTCGTTATGGTCGAGCGCATAGGTGATATTCCACGGCGAGGTGAAAAGCAGCAGGCTGTTGCCCTTGAGATCCTCGACGATTTTGGTGTCGCTCGTAAGCTGTAGGCGCTTGATGTCGAAATCCTCCTCGTCGTTCTCCACCCAGCGCACATGCTCATAGGGCAGGTTCTCGCGGATGATCTCCACGTTATACTCGTTTTTCAAGCGGTATTCGAGCACCTCGAACTGTAGCACGCCAACCACGCCCACAATGACCGCCTCCATGCCCGAGCCCGGCTCGCGGAATATTTGAATCGCACCCTCCTGCGCAATCTGCTCCACGCCCTTGACGAACTGCTTGCGCTTTAAGGTATCCTTCTGCCGCACCGTTGCGAACAGCTCGGGCGCAAAGGTCGGTATGCCGGAAAAGACGCATTTGCGCTTGGGGTCGCATACCGTGTCCCCAATCGCGAACACGCCCGGGTCAAAGATGCCGATGATATCGCCCGCATAGGCCTCGTCCACGATCGAACGGTCCTGCGCCATGAGTTGCTGCGGCGCGGCGAGCGCCATCTTTTTGCCGGTCCGCACATGCAGCACCTCCTGCCCGCGCTCAAACTTGCCCGAGCAGATGCGCATGAATGCCACGCGGTCGCGGTGCGCCTTGTTCATGTTCGCCTGAATCTTGAACACGAACGCGGAAAAATGATCCTCAAATGGGTCGATCACGCCGATATCCGCAGTGCGCGCAGTCGGCGGCGGGGTCATCTGCAAAAACTTCTTGAGGAAAGGCTCCACGCCGAAGTTGGTCAGCGCCGAGCCAAAGAACACCGGCGACAGCTTTCCCTCATGCACGGCTTTCAGGTCGAATTCATCCCCCGCGCCGGAGAGCAGCTCCACGTCGTCGATCAGGGTCTGGTACTGGTCCTCGGGCAGCATTCCCTCCAGGATCGGGTCGTCGATCGACAGGCGCTGCGCCTTGACCTCGTGGCGGAAGTCCGCACCCTCGAACGCGATGACCTGGTCGTCCATGCGGTCGTACACGCCTTTGAAGCGCTTGCCCGAGCCGATTGGCCAGTTGACCGCGTAGGTGCCGATGCCCAGCTCGTTTTCAATATCCTCAAGCAGCTCGTAGGGGTCGCGCGCCTCACGGTCCATCTTGTTGATGAACGTGAAGATCGGCACGCCGCGCATGGCGCACACCTTGAACAGCTTGCGCGTCTGCGCCTCCACGCCTTTGGACGCGTCGATAACCATGACCGCCGAATCCGCCGCCATCAGCGTGCGGTAGGTATCCTCGGAAAAGTCCTGGTGGCCCGGGGTATCCAGGATGTTGATGCACTTGCCCTCGTACCGGAACTGTAGCACCGACGAGGTGACCGAAATACCGCGCTGCTTTTCGATCTCCATCCAGTCGGAAACCGCGTGGCGGCTGTTTTTCTTGCCCTTGACCATGCCGGCCTCCTGAATGGCGCCGCCGTAGAGCAAAAATTTCTCGGTTATGGTGGTTTTGCCAGCGTCAGGGTGCGATATGATCGCAAATGTGCGCCGGTTTTCGATTTCTTTCTTCAGGTCTGCCACAGGCTTATTTCCTCCCGATCATGCAAAACTTATAAATTTTTGCGAAATGTACACAGAATCTTCACAATTGCCGGATATAGTATAAATGTGGAAAGCGTAAGATCCCCCCACATGTTCTTGCTTTCTACTCTCTATCCTACCTTTTATTGCGGGAACGGCCGGACGAAAGTCCGGCCGTTCCTGTTTTTTCGCGCTGTGCGCATCACAGGACGCGCCTATACCCCTTTTCACGCGGGCAGGCAGGAACACAGTGTAGAACAGCGGCCGCGTCAGGCGGCGGGTTACAGCTCCCGCCTACCCTCCAGCGCGCGGAGCAGCGTAACCTCGTCCACCATTTCCAGATGGCCGCCGACCGGCATCCCGTAGCCCAGGCGGGTGATTTTGATACCGAACGGCTGCAGCAGGCGGGAAATGTACATTGCGGTCGCTTCCCCCTCGGTATCCGGATTGGTGGCGAGGATGACCTCCTCGGTTTCCTCGTCCGCCACACGCTGCACCAGTTCGCGAATGCGAATATCGTCCGGCCCGATGTGGTTCATCGGCGACAGCGTGCCGTGCAGCACATGGTACAGCCCTTTATATTCCCTGGTCCGTTCAAACGCGATCACATCGCGCGGGTCGGTCACCACGCAGATGGTCTTCTGGTCTCGCGCCTGGTCGGCGCAGATCGGGCAGGTTTCGGTGTCCGTCAGGTTCTGGCAGCGTTTGCAGGTGAACGTTTTTGCCTTGGCATCCCGTATCGCATCCGCGAAGCGCTCCGCATCCTCTTTGGGCAGGTCGAGCACATAGAACGCCAGGCGCTGCGCGGTCTTTTGTCCAATGCCGGGGAGCCGCGCGAATTCCTCGATCAGCTTTTCGACCGGCGGCGCGAAAAAGTCCATCAGAACAGGCCGCCGCCCAGACCGCCCATGCCGCCCGTCACTGCGGACATCTGGCTCTGGGATTTTTCGGTTGCCGCCTTGAGCGCTTCGTTCACCGCCGCCACCACCAGGTCCTGTAGCATTTCGATATCGTCCGGATCAACCACGTCGGGCTTGATCTCAATGCTTTTCAGCGCCGACGTGCCGGTCACGGTCACGGTCACCATGCCGCCGCCCGCCGTGCCGATGGTCTCCATCTGGGCGATTTCCTCTTGCGCCTTAAGCATGTTTTCCTGCATTTTCTGCGCCTGCTTCATCATGGCCTGCATATTCATGCCGCCGCCAAAACCGCCAAATTTACCCTTTGCCATCTGTTATGTCCTCCTTAAAGCTCTTTCACTTGTATATCAAACGCTTTCGCGCGGCCAATCAGCTCATCGACCGCAGTATTTTTTTTGTGGACCGGCTCGTCCCCTGCCTCCCGCACCTTAACCTTAACTGGCGCGCCGGCAAGCGCCGCCGCCTGCGCGCGGATGACCTTCATGGTCGGCTCCGCCTTGGCGAGCATGGCCGTAATCCCATCCTCGCAGAGGATAACGAGCGCGCCGTCCTCCTCGATGCCGCGCGCGGACAGCTTGAGATTGGTATGCGCGCCCGTGTTGATCTTGCCGGTCAACGCTTCGAGCAGCGCGGGCCAGTGCGGCCAGTCAGCTGCTGCCGGAGCCGCCGCCTCGTTTTTTCCCGGCGCGCGGATATCCTCCTGCCCGCCGGCCCAATCCGGCGCGTCGCTGTCGTCCGGCGGGGGCGGCTCATCGCCGATGCCTGCGGCCGTTCCGGACGCAGGCATCGGCTGCGCGGCCTGTACCGGCACGCCGTTTTTCAGCTTTTCCTCCAGCGCTTCCACGCGGCCGCCCAAGGTATCATAGCTGTCCGCGTCCAGGCTGCACAGCCGCACCGCGCACAGCTCGGCCTCCACACGGCGGTTTGCCGCGCTGCGCATCCGGTCGAGCGCGTCGCCGATCACACGGCTCCACGCGATCAGGGTCGAAGCCGCCAGTCCGTCGCACAGCTTCTGCAGGGTCTGCACGCTGTAGGCGGGGGAAATCAGCGCGGAAACATCAGTTTTGCTGGTTTTCACCAGAAGCGCGTCCCGTATCAGGCCGAGCATTTGGTCGTAAACCGAGGCCAAATCGCGGCCCGCGTTATAATATTCATCCAACAGGCCGACTGCCGCGGCCAGATCGCCCGCTTTCAGGCTGCCGGCCAGCCGCAGGCTGTCATCCTGCCCCATCACGCCCAGTGCTGCGGTGACCGTTTGTTCATCCACCGCGCCCGCCGCGGCCGCGCGGTCCAGCATGGACAGCGCATCGCGCATCGCACCGTCGGCCAGGCGCGCAATCAGGCGCGCGGCCCCCTCGGTCAGCCCGATGCCCTCGCCCCCCGCCACATCGAGCAGGCGGCGCGCAATATCCTCCGCACCGATGCGTCGGAAATCAAACCGCTGGCAGCGCGACAGGATGGTTGCGGGTACCTTATGCAGCTCTGTGGTCGCCAGAATGAACAGCACATGCTCGGGCGGTTCCTCCAGGGTTTTGAGCAGCGCGTTGAACGCGCCGATCGAGAGCATATGCACCTCGTCGATGATGAACACCCGCTTTTTTACCTGCGCGGGCGTGTAGCGCGTCTCGTCACGCAGGTCGCGGATATTGTCCACGCCGTTGTTGGAGGCCGCGTCGATCTCGGTCACATCCAGTACGGACCCGTCCAATATCCCCCGGCAGGCCGCGCATTCGTTGCACGGGTCGCCGTTGACCGGATTTTCGCAGTTGACCGCCCGGGCAAGGATTTTTGCGCAGGTCGTCTTGCCCGTGCCTCGCGTACCGGTAAACAGGTAGGCATGGCTCAGCCGTCCGGACTGGAGCTGCGCGCGGAGCGTATCCGTGATATGCTGCTGCCCAATTACGTCCGCGAATGTCTGCGGCCGCCACTTGCGGTATAATGCCTGATACACGTCCTATCGCAACCCCTTTCCTCAATTTCTGCTGCGCCTGTGGGCAAACGCCCCGCACACACACCACAAAGAGGCGGGCGCAAGCCCGCCTCCAAGCGTCTCTCCTGCGCGCCATGCGCGCCATTTGCACAGAAAACCGCCACGCGGTTTTCATCAAAAGTCAGGACATGCGCCTGACTTTTGATACCCCGACTCAGCCGCCTTGGGCGGCGTCGTTCGGGTATCGAAAGCAGGTTTCTGCTGGAACCTGCTTTCGTATATAGGGGACTTTTGAAGTCCCATACACTCTCGTTCAGCGCCCCACAAGACCGCACGCGGACAATTCGAAAGCGAACGCCCGGCCGTTCTTCGCACTTTAAGCTCAAGATCGGCAGCTCTGCGGCACACGATGGTTTCTGCTTAATGCTGCTCGGTTCCCCGCCTGACATGGTTCACAGTCCTCCGTTGCGCAGTACCGGTCTCTCATCGCTCTGTGGGCGACCACCTTGCCGAAAGCCCGTCCCTCCTTGCCCGCATCATCCCCGCTGTAGCGGATTGCGGGTACAGAGCACCGCTAACGCCCCGATGTGTGCGGCCTTGTGCGGCGCTGAACAAAAGGTATTCGATTGTTAGTTTACACCGGCCGGCCGCGTTTTATGCCTCCGGATCGTCCGGCGGCGGCGTTTCCGGATCGGTTGATGTGTCCGGATCGGTCGTGCCGCCCGGGTCCGTCGTACCGCCGGGGTCGGTTGTCCCGCCCGGGTCGGTCGTACCATCGGGATCGGTTGTGCCGCCCGGGTTCGTGCTGCCGCCCGGATCGGTCGTGCCGCCCGAATTCGTACCGCCGCCCTCCGGGTCGGTCGGCGTTACCGGCAGTCCGGTTTCCGGATCAACCGACGGATTGGTCGGCTGGTCCTCCGGCTTTTGCTCCTCCGGCTTTTCTTCCTCTTCCTCCTCAACCTCGATGCCGGTCGTCTTGCCGTAATCGTAGGTCTTGAAGCCCTGGTGCGGGCAAAGCTCGGTTGGCGTCTGTCCTTTCCAGAAGCGTCCGGTCGCCACACGGCCCGCCGCGCGGCACGCGCCGGACGGGGCAAGCCCGCTGTCCATGCAGTAGGAGGCGGTCTCGAAATCCTGCGGGTGCGAATCAAAGACCAAGCCGGAATCGCCCTCATGCACACGGGTCATGACCGTTTTCCAGATGCCCGCCGCCGTGCGGCCGTACAGCCCGTCAAGCGTGTAGTTATGCTCGTAGCCAACCCAGACCGCGGCGGAATATTCAGGCGTCACACCGCAGAACCAGATATCCGTATTCGAGGTCGTGGTACCCGTTTTGCCCGCGGTCTCCACGCCCGAAATCGTCGTACCCGAGGCGGTGCCGTATGAGGTAACCGCCTGCATGCAGTCCAGCATATAATACGCGGTGCGCACGTTCTCAAAGCCAAGCTCGGTGCCTGGGTTGTTCTCCAGCACCACGTTGCCTTCGGAATCGAGCACCTTGGTATAGGTCCGCGTGCCGGCGAACACACCGTCGTTGATAAAGGTCGAGAAGCCGCCCGCCATTTCGCGCACGGTCACGCCGTCGGTCAGGCCGCCGAGCGCCAGCGGCGCAAGGTCGATATCGGACTGCACGGTGCCATCCGCATTGGTGCGGGTGCCGACCAGGGAATCTTCAAAGCCCAAGCGCTGCGTCAGGAAATCATAGGACGCCTGCGGCGTGAGCATGTTCATCACCTGCACGGCAATCGTATTGACCGAGCTGGTGATACCGCTTTTGATAGACATCGCCTTGCCGGTCGGCATTTTGCCGTCGTTCATCGGCCAAGGGCGCCCGTCGTCGCCCATGCGGAGCGCCTTGTCATACACGGTGGAGGTGGGTACGATGATGCCCTTGTCCATGGCCGGGCCATAGGTGGACAGCGGCTTGAAAGACGAGCCGGGCTGGCGGTGCGCGTCGGTCGCGTAGGAGAAATCCAACTTGCCATTCTTTTCCCCGCGGCCGCCTGCAATGCCCTTGATATTGCCCTGCTTGTCCGTAATGACCATAGCGCTCTGCGGCCGTTCACCATACTTCTCCGTATTGGGGAACACCGAATCGTCCGCCCAGACCGTATCCAGGATATTCTGGACATTGGTGTCGATCGTAGCGTAGATCTTGAGGCCGCCGGAGTTGATCATATTGCTTGCGACCTGCTCGGAGTAGCCTTTCTGCTCCATCAGGTCCTTTTTAACGTCCTGGATGACCGCGTCGGTAAAGTAGGTGTACGGGTCGCCGATCTCCTCCTGGTATTTCTCATAGGGGCGGTACACCAGTTCTTTCGCAACGGCCGCGTCATGCTCCTCCTGGGTAATCATGCCCAGCTCCAGCATCTTGCCGAGCGTCGCCTCCTGGCGCTCCTTCACACGATCCGGATGGTTATAGGGATCGTAAATGGAGGGGTTGTTCGTCAGGCCGACCAGAGCCGCGCATTCCGCGAGGTCGAGCTGCGAGACATCCTTGCCGAAATAGGTCGTGGCCGCGGTTTTTACGCCATAGCAGGTGTGGCCGAGGTAGATCGTGTTCAGGTACATAGTCAGGATGCGGTCCTTGTCGTCGATCTCCTTTTCCAGCGCCAGCGCACGGAATATCTCGTTGACCTTACGTTTGACCGAGTAATCCTTGTCCTCCGTCACGTTCTTTATGAGCTGCTGGGTGATGGTCGAGCCGCCGTACTGGTCGCCGCCGAGCAGCCAGCCCCTGACCGCGCCCAGCGTACGCCTCCAGTCTACGCCGTGGTGCTTGTAAAAGCGCTCGTCCTCGATCGCGACCGCAGCGTTTTTCAGGTCCTCCGGAATCTCCTCGCTGTCAACCCAGATGCGGTTTTCCGTACCCTTGATTGTTTCGTAAAGCTGTTCCGCGCCGGTTTCCGGATCATAGTTGTAAATGAAAGAATTCAGGTCAAGGCCCAGGCCCTGGCTGATTCCCTTTGCCGTTTCCTGCGCGGAGGGGTTGATATAAGCGTGCACATAATATGCGAACGCAATGCCGCAGAAGCTGGCGCAGAGCACGCCGATCAGCAGCAGCGTCAGCAGCACGCGGGATATGAAATACCCAACGCCGTATCCTTTTCTTTTGCCAGTCGACAATTCGGTTTCCTCCTTACCCGGCGGCGACGGGCGCCGCAGGGTCTTTTCCAGTCGGACGCTGGCGGCGTCCGATTTGTTCCCAGCATACGGTGGTATTATACCACACCGCGCGCCAAATTCCAAACAAATTTTACATTCGTTCCCGAATATTTTACAAATTTACGGGAATACTCAAAGCAAATCCCTTTTTCAAAGGATGTTTTTTCTATGATGCAAGGCTTTTACATGCTCGCCCTGCAGCGGGCGCGCCGCCAAAGGCGCATCGCCCTGGCGGCCTGTATCCTCGCGCTGGCCTGCGCTTTTTTTGCCGCGCGCGCCTATTTTGCCCCGTCTGCGGTTGCGGCAAACGCGCCGCTCGAGCCTTATGTCGCCTACGATGCGGGCGGGACGCTCGCCGTGTCCCGCGGCGGCGAAACGGTCCTCTATACGGAGATCGACACCCGTTCGCTGCCGCAGGCCGACCGTGAGGCGCTCGGGGCCGGCGTCGTCCTGCCGGATGCCGAAGCGCTCGCCAAACTGCTGGAGGACTACAGCTCGTAAAAAAGCGGACGCATACGCGCCCGCTTTTCCCGTTTTCTTCAGTCCCACAGACCCTCGACCCACTGTTCGAAGTCGACGACCTCCTCTTCCTGCGGCGGCTGCGCCGCAGGCGAACTGTCATGGGGCTGCTGCTCCATCTCGACCGCCATCGTGAGAATGCCCTGGTTCTTGATGTGGATTGTTTGTTCCACCCGTGCGGACGAGGCCTCCGCCTGATAGCTGTAGGTTATCAGCATGTCGCTGAACCAGTCTCTTTCGCGGCGCTCACCCTCGCCCGTGATCCCGCCGGTCTGCACGTCCAGCGTGAACCAGCCCTTGAAGTAGCTGCCGTCCTCCCACACCTCTTCGCTTCCGACCGGCGCGGTGTAGCGCGACCCGCTGCGGGCGAACAGGCTGTCGCCGGCCTTGAGCGCACAGTTCTGCGCCATGCTGTGTGTGCGGTACCACAGCTCGCTGTAGTTGCCCCATGTTTCGCAATTCTGCTCGGTCCGGCTGACGATATACTCGCCGGCGGTTTCCGCATCCGCAGCCAGGGGCAGGAAGCTGCCGGTGACCAGTACCACGGGGTTCATATCCATCATACCAACGCCGCCGGATTCGGCCAGGCCACTCACGCTGAACCATTTATCCGTGTCCGCGGCGGCAGCAGCGCCCTCCGGCGCATCCTCCGCGAGCAGCCCGAACAACAGCGGACAGCGCAGGTACAGCATATCGGTATCCGCGTTATAGATCATTTCAAAGCGGGCGTTTTCCAGCTCCGTCCGGTATTTCTCCGCCAAATCCTCCATACCCATGCCGAGCAGCCAGCCGCTTTCCTGCGCATACAGCGCCGCCAGCGCGTACAGGTCGAGCCGCAGGTCAAGCTGCACGCTCCCGCCCTGGCTGATGACCTCCAGCGTACCCTCCATGGGGTAATGCTCGTCCCCATCGATCGAGTTGAACGCCGTATAGGCCACCTCGATGGCCGCCGCCGTGCGCAGCGCCTGCTCCGGATCGATTTCCGGCTGGGCCGCGATCCACTGGTTGACAATGGAGAAATCCGCGTTCAGCTCGTCGAGCAACGCGTCCCTGTCGTACAGCACCGCGACCTGCTCATACTCGTCCCACCGGACGGTCAGGCCGAACGCCTCTGCGAAAAAGCGCACCGGAACGTAGGTACGGCCCTCCTTCTCGTACGGCACGGCATCGAGCGCGACCGTCTCCAGCACCGCGCCGCTCTCCGCATCCGAAATCGCCAGCGTATCTCTGCCGGCCGCGAAAGCATACGTCCGCCCCGCCAGCTCGGCTGTTACGGCGCCGTCCGCATAGCCGACCGCCGCGCCCAATGTCTCCGCAATCGCGCGGAACGGCACCATGGTCCGGTCGTTCCGGCTCTCGGGCTGCGCATCTGGGAACACGATCGCTTTCCCGTTCAACTGCACGCTCACCGCCGGTGGCGTGCGCGGCACCAGGCCGAACGCAACCAGTGCGTCCAGCCCGTCCGGATCCCAGACGCCGTCCGTCTCCATGGCGGACACGTCCTCGATCGCCAGGTACGCCGCCAACTCCGCGATCAGCGCTTCCCGCGTCGTCCCCCACTCTTCCGCCGCTTCCCCGACCGAATCCGTGCCGTAATAATTGCAGACCAGGCTTTCGTCCGCTTCGAGCGCCTGGATATAAAGCGCATATTTGCTGCTGACCATATCATAGGTCAGCCCCTCATCCACGCCCAAAAACAGCTCCATGAATTCCTCGGGCGACGCATAGCTGTAAACCTCATACAGCGGCGGCTCCCCGTCCGCCGCCAGCGCCGCGGGCAGCGCGCCGCACAGCACCGCCGCCAAGCCCGCGGCAAGCAGCCGCCTCAGCAAATGCCTGATCCGTTTCAAAAGAAAGCCCCCTTGCGTTTTTATTATTTTTATTGTACCCCCAAACCGATGCAGCGTCCATTTCCGTTTTATCCATTTTTCACGATCGAAAGTAGGCGATATGCCCATGCACTCCACACAGGCCAAAGCAAAATCCGCGCTGCTGCTCACCGCGTTCATCTGGGGCAGCACGTTTTTCGTTATGAAGGAAGCCGCCGCCGTCTTCCCGCCCGCCCTGCTCATGGCCGTGCGGTTCACGGTAGGCGCGGCGGCGCTCGCGCTACTGTTCCGCGGGCGGCTGGGCGTGCTGCGCGGCCGCAGATATCTGGCCGCCTCCCTTATCACCGGCGCGACGCAGACCGCTGCCTATCTGCTGCAGACCCTTGGCCTGCACTGGGACACCTCGCCCGGCAAGTCCGCTTTCCTGACCGCGGCTTACTGCGTGCTGGTGCCGTTCCTCGGCTGGGCCGCGCTGCGCCGCCGGCCGACCGGCTGGCAGTTCGCCGCCGCCGGCCTGTGCATCCTCGGCATCGGACTGCTTTCGGTCACCGAGGCCATGACCATCTCGCCCGGGGACTTCGCCACCCTGCTCAGCGCGGCGGCGTTCGCGCTCAACATCCTTTCCGTCGGCTATATGGTGGAGCAGGGCTGCGAGCCTGTGCCGCTGACCATCGGCCAGCTCGGCGCGGCGGCGCTGATGTGCTGGGGCGTGTGCGCACTGACCGGCGCCGCCCCCTATGCGCCGCCGACCGCAGGCGCGTGGGCGAGCCTGGTCGTCCTCGGCCTGACCGCTTCGGCGCTCTGCCTGTCCCTGCAGGCCTATGGCCAGCAGCATGTCGATCCCCCGCAGGCCTCCCTGCTGCTTTCGCTCGAATCCGTGTTCGGTGTGGCCTGCTCGGTTGTCTTTTACGGCGAAACGGTCACTGGCCGCATGCTAACGGGCTTCCTGCTCATTTTTACCGGCATTCTCGCGGGCGAAACGCAGTTCGCCTTTGTGCGCCGCCTCCGGCCGCAGAATTCGGAATAAGCCGCGTCCCCCCGGCATACTTTACACCGAGGGGGCGTTTATTTATGTTCATTACCATTACCCGCGACACGCTTTGCCGCATCGGCGCGGCGGCCGGCGTATGCGTTACGCTTGCCGTGCTGTTCTTCCTGCTGCCACAGGCCGATGCGCCCGCCGCGCAGGCAAACGCTGAAACCGAGGCCGCGGTTCCCGCGTCGGTCAGCGACTGGGGTCTGTCGTTCCAAACCGAGGGGCAGCCGCCCGTCGGTAACGTATCCGCGGATACGCTCCGCCAGTGGGACGCCTACTATGTGGGCGACACCTCCCAAAAGACGATCTACCTGACCTTTGACGCGGGCTACGAAAACGGCAACACGCCCGCCATTCTGGACGCGCTGAAGAAGCACAACGCGCCGGCGTGCTTTTTCGTGGTGGGCAATTTTATCGACACCGCGCCCGATCTGGTAAAGCGCATGGTGGACGAGGGGCATATCGTGGGCAACCACACGCTGCACCATCCCGATATGTCAAAGATTGCAGATATGGATTCATTCCAGGCGGAGATCACCGGCCTTGAGGAAAAGTTCACCGCCCTGACCGGCCAGCCGATGCAGCGGTTCTACCGTCCCCCGCAGGGCAAATTCAGCGAGGAGAACCTCAGGCAGGCGCAGGAGCTGGGCTATACGACTGTGTTCTGGTCGCTGGCCTATGTTGACTGGTATACCGACAACCAGCCGACCGACGAACAGGCGTTCTCTAAGCTGCTGCCGCGCATCCACAACGGCGCGATCGTCCTGCTGCACTCGACGAGCGAGACGAATGCGCGCATCCTTGACGAGCTGCTCACCAAATGGGAGGGCGAGGGGTACACGTTCGGGAGCCTGGCCGACTTAACCTGATTTTTGGTGTCATTTTGACACAAAAAGCACTTCTCCAACAATTTTGCGTTATACTTGACTGAGGTGAGTGCTTTGAAAGTTATTATCCCTCCTTTACCGTCCCGCCCAGAATCAATTTATAAAACCATTTACATCGAAAAATCCCTTGCGAACCAGATTGAACAAATCGCCATTCAAAATAATACGAGCTGGAACCATGTTGTCACAGCCCTGCTCAAAAGCTGTCTGGAGCATTCGGGCGGGCGGTAGGCAGAAAAAGGCGCGCGCCGCGCGCCTTTTTCTGCCATATTCTCCCCTCTATGCGCCCCATCCGCTTGTTTTGCCCCCCTTTTTGTGCTATACTATCATCATGGGCAAGTAAGACAAGAAAGGATGATTCCATCATGGAAAAGGCCAAGGTCTATTTCGCGGACTTCCGCGCCACGCTGACCGAAAACCTTCAGCAAAAGCTGACCCGCCTGCTCAAAACCGCGGGCATGGGAACCATTGATTTCGACAAGAAATTCACCGCCATCAAGATCCATTTCGGCGAGCCGGGCAACCTCGCCTATCTCCGGCCGAACTGGGCCAAAACCGTCGCGGATTTTGTCCGTGAGCGCGGCGGCAAGCCGTTCCTGACCGACTGCAACACCCTGTACGTCGGCGGGCGCAAGAACGCGCTCGACCATCTGGACTCCGCTTACCTCAACGGCTTCAGCCCGTTCACGACCGGCTGCCACGTCATCATTGCGGACGGGCTGAAAGGCACGGACGAGGCGTATGTGCCGGTCGAGGGCGGAGAATACGTCAAGGAAGCCAAGATCGGACAGGCTATTATGGACGCGGACGTATTTATTTCGCTGACCCACTTCAAGGGCCACGAGTCTTCGGGCTTCGGCGGCTGTCTGAAGAACATCGGCATGGGCTGCGGCTCACGCGCGGGCAAAATGGAGCAGCACAACGCGGGCAAGCCGCAGGTCGATCCGTCCCCCTGCGTGGGCTGCGGCATGTGTACGCGCATCTGCGCGCACGACGCTATTACCATCACGGATAAAAAGGCGCATATCGATCATGACAAATGCGTGGGCTGCGGCCGCTGCATCGGCGTCTGCCCGACCGACGCGATCGGCTGCGGCTATGATGAATCCAACATCGTCCTGAACCGCAAGATCGCGGAGTACACCAAGGCGGTCGTGGACGGGCGCCCCTGCTTCCATATCTCGCTTGTTATCGACGTGTCGCCCAACTGCGACTGCCACGCGGAGAACGACGTGCCGATCGTGCCGAATGTCGGCATGTTTGCGTCCTTTGACCCGATCGCGCTCGACCAGGCCTGCGTGGACGCGGTCAACGCCGCGCCGGTCAATCCGGACAGCCTGCTCCGCGACGCGCACGAGCGGCACCATATTGACGACGCGCACGACCACTTCCACGCCGCCCATCCGGATACGAACTGGCAGTCCGCGCTCGAGCATGGCGAGAAGCTCGGCCTCGGCACGCGGGAATACGAACTCATCAAAATCTAAACGCAAACATCAAGCAAAAAGCGAGGCATCCGCCTCGCTTTTTTCATATTTGATTCAATCCGACGGGCAGCGCGAGCTTTACCGCCAGCATGGCAGCGTATATCGCGGCGTATACGCCTTTGGCTTTGCGCTCACCCAGATGCGCACGCAGCTTATCTGCCGTACCCCACACTTTTTCCTCGCTTTCGTCCAGGCGGCCGAGTAGCCAGCGCGCCGCAAACCCGAGCACCCCAATGGTCTGTAAAAACGTCCAGCCGAGCAGCAGTACGAAGCCGACGGCCGACCGCTCCCGCGGGTCGCGGAGCAACGCCAGGCACAGCACCCAGCCCGTCATGCTTGCCATTCGGTTTAAAATGACACCGAACCGCACAAAGTCCTTCACTGCGGCATCATCTCCCGCCCTTCGAACGCGGCGCGGCGTCTGATGTCCTGCATGACCGCGTCGAACTGCGGCAGGTCGAGCGACTGCGCCCCGTCGCACAGCGCGTTTTTGGGGTCGTTATGCGCCTCGATAATCAGGCCATCCGCGCCGGCGGCGATTGCGGCGCGCGAGAGCGGCTGTACCATATCGCGGCGGCCCGCGGCGTGCGACGGGTCGACGATCACCGGCAGGTGGCTGAATATCTTGACCAGCGGCACCGCGGAGATGTCCAGATTGTTGCGGATCATCTTTTCAAACGTGCGGATGCCGCGCTCGCACAGGATGACGTTGGTGTTGCCGCCCGCGAAGATGTACTCCGCCGCCATCAGGAATTCCTCCATCGTCGCGGACAGGCCGCGCTTGAGCAGGATAGGCTTATCCGACCGGCCCAGCTCCTTGAGCAACATGAAATTCTGCATATTGCGTGCGCCGAGCTGGATGATGTCCACATCCGCGAACAGGTCGAGGTGCTTTTCGCTCATGATCTCGGTTACAACCGGCAGGCCGGTCTGGCGCTTGGCCTCCAAAAGGAGCTTCAGGCCCTCGTCCTCAAGCCCCTGGAAGGAGTACGGCGAGGTGCGCGGCTTGAACGCGCCGCCACGCAGGAAGGACGCGCCCGCCCGCTTGACCGCTTCGGCCACCTCCACGATCTGCGCCTCGCTCTCGACCGAGCAGGGTCCCGCCATCACGTTGAAGTATCCCGCGCCGATCCTGCGCCCCGCAACCTCAATGACCGTATCCTCATGGTGGAATTTGCGGTTGACGGCCTTGAATGGCTCGGTCACACGCTGCACGCGCTCGACCACGTCATAGGCCATGATGTCCCCTTCGTCCAGTTTGGTGGTGTCGCCGACCAGGCCAAAGATCGTGGTGTTCTCGCCCTGAGAATAGTGGATCGTAAGCCCCATATCCTTAAAATGCTGCATCAAACGGTCTACACGTTCCTTATCGCTATTCTGCTTGAGTATAACGATCATTTTGGTTCACTCCTTTATCAGTTAAAATTATAAGCCTTTGCAGTATACCACCAAAATGCCCAAAAAGAAAGGGCGATTTACTACAAATCGCCCTGTTTCTTTGGTCGGGTTTTGCACGAGGTTGTAAAATGCTAACCTTTACCGCGCGGCTTTCAGCTCCACATAGCGCTGTTCCACCGCCGTGCAGAATTCCTCCCAGCGTCCGTCTCCAATCAAACGGGCCGGACAGACTTTTCCGGAAAAGTCCTCATGCTTGCGCAGCGCCTTCGGACCCAGACCGTATTCGAGCAGCAGGCGCGCGCACAGTTTTTCGGTGTTGATTAACGTCTGCTCATAGTTGCCGTCCTCGTTGACGCACATTTCGATCCCGACGCCGTTTTTGTTGCCGCCGTTCCTTTTCATCTGGTCGCCCGCATGGTACGCGGTTTCGTCGTCCGGCAGGTGATGGTATATTTCGTGGTCGTCCACGGTGTAATGCCAGGAAACGATATTTTCCTGCGCGTCGGCGTTCTGGTGGATGAATGAGTTATGCGCGGCAGCGGTCGCGCCCGCGGAAAAATTATCCGTTTCGTGGATGACGAGGTATTTGATCTCGCGTTTTTCCCCGGGCCGCGCGCGGCTCCCCTCCGGCAGGAAGTCCGTATAGACCGGTATGTCCTCAATATAGCTGAGCCCCGCGTCCGGCTGCGGCGGCCGGCTGATCGCCCGATGCGTCAGCATACCGGCGGCAAACGACGCCAGCAGCAGCACCGCCAGCAGCAGCGGCCGGCGGTTCGGCCGCTTTTTCCCTTTTTTCCCACTGTAAAACCCTGCAATCTTCAATCCGTCCGCTCTCCCTATCCCTCGTTCCAGTGGTTCTATTGTACTACGTTTCGACAGCTTTTTCAAAGGCATGGATGTAAACTTTTTATTCCCATAAAAAACCTCGCTTTCCCCCGCGGAATTCCTGTAAGAAAAACTTGCATTCCGGCGTTTCGTGCGATATAATTATATTTACTCGGAGAGGCAAAGCCTTTACCAGCAGAATTCTTTGACCGCCCCCTTTGTCCCAAAGGGGAGCCAAGGCCATACGGACAGCCGGGTCAAATGCCGAACATGGCAACTTTGTTGCCTTATTGAATTTTATAAGTTGGCTGCTTAAAAGCCGTGTGCCGTGGGCGCATCACACTTGTGAAACAATCAATAAGAGTAGTAAAAGTAAATTCTTGCTATATAGACTCTTTCCTCTTCCACAGACAGAGCCGTTGCGGGCATTTGCCCGAACGGAAGAGAGATTGCATTCCTCAAGCTGAGATGGCCGCGCGCGGACACCTCGCTTGAGGATTTTTTAATTGTGAGGATTACCGGTATGCAAAACAAGCTGAAACTGTACGGGTTCAACAACCTGACCAAGGCGCTGTCGTTCAACATTTACGACGTATGCTATGCCAAAACCGAGCGCGAGCAGCGCGACTATATCGCCTACATCGACCAGCAGTACAACTCCGAGCGGCTGACCGGCATTCTGGAGCGCGTGACCGAGATGATCGGCGCGCATGTGCTGCATATCTCCAAACAGGATTACGACCCGCAGGGCGCCTCCGTCACCTTCCTGATCGCGGAGGAGCATATGAAGCCCGCGCCCGAGCCGGATACCATCGTGGCGCATCTGGACAAAAGCCATGTCACCGTGCATACCTATCCGGAATACCATCCGGACACCTGCCTTGCCACGTTCCGCGTGGATATCGACGTGGCGACCTGCGGCGAGATCACGCCGTTGTCCACGCTCGATTACCTGATCGACTCGTTCGATTCGGATATCATCACCATGGACTACCGCGTACGTGGCTTTACCCGCGATATCGAGGGGAAAAAGCTGTTCATGGACCACCAGATGACCTCGATCCAGGATTTCATCGACCCGCACACACTCGACCTGTACGACGCTTACGATGTGAACGTGTACCAGGCCAACCTGTTCCACACCCGCATGCTGCTCAAGGAGGTTGACCTGCAGAACTACCTGTTCAACACCGATATCTACGAGCTGCCGCCCAAGACGCGGCTCAAAATCCATTCCGACCTGCGCCGCGAGATGATCGAGATCTTCAGCGGCAAAAACATCTACTGACGTACCGGAGGCTTTCCGCGCTTCCGTATGTGAAAGAAGGCAAAGCTATGGACCAGTCCCGCGCGCCCATCAAGGAGGCGCTCGAACATTTTAAGGATATGCGTATCGTCCCGTTTGATGTCCCCGGGCATAAACGCGGACGCGGCAATCCCGAGCTGACAAAATTCCTCGGGGAACAGTGCATGACCGTGGACGTCAACTCCATGAAGCCGCTGGACAACCTGTGCCATCCGGTCAGCGTCATCCGTGAGGCGGAGGAGCTGGCCGCCGAGGCTTTCGGCGCGGCCCATGCGTTCCTGATGGTCGGCGGCACGACCTCGAGCGTGCAGTCGATGATCCTTTCGGTCGTGGGGCGCGGGGACGAGATCATCCTGCCCCGCAACGTCCACCGTTCGGTCATCAACGCGCTCGTGCTTACCGGCGCGGTACCGGTGTACGTCAACCCGCAGACCAACGAGCGGCTGGGCATCTCGCTGGGCATGTCGGTCGCGGACGTCGCGGCCGCGATCGAAAAGCACCCCTCCGCCAAGGCGGTGCTGGTCAACAACCCCACCTACTACGGTATCTGCTCGGATATCCGTGAGATCGTCCGTCTGGCGCACGCCAGGGGCATGAAGGTGCTCGCGGATGAGGCGCACGGCACGCATTTCTACTTTGGCGAGGACATGCCCGTCTCCGCGATGGCCGCGGGCGCGGACCTCGCCTCGGTTTCCATGCACAAGTCGGGCGGCTCGCTGACACAGTCGAGCTTCCTGCTGTGCGGCCCGTCGGTGAACGCGGAATATGTGCGCCAGATCATCAACCTGACGCAGACCACCTCGGGTTCCTACCTGCTGATGGTCAGCCTGGATATCTCGCGCAAGAACCTGGCGCTGTACGGAAAGGATATCTTCCGCAAGGTCACCCGCCTGACCGAGTACGCCCGCGATGAGATCAATCAGATCGGCGACTACTACGCCTACGGCCGCGAGCTGATCAACGGCGACACGGTTTTCGATTTCGATGTGACCAAGCTCGCGGTCAACACGCTGGACGTGGGGCTTGCCGGCATTGAAGTATATGATATCCTGCGCGACTTTTACGACATCCAGACCGAATTCGGCGACCTTGGCAACCTGCTGGCCTATGTTTCGGTCGGCGACCGCGAGCGCGACCTCGAGCGCTTTGTGGCCGCTCTGTCCGACATCCGCCGCCGCTACAAGCGCGACAAGGCCACGCTCATGCGGCAGGAGTACATCTCCCCGCAGGTGGTGGCCGCGCCGCAGGAGGCTTTCTATGCGGAAAAGCAGGGCGTCCCGCTGGCGGAAAGCGTCGGCCGCATCTGCGCGGAGTTCGTCATGTGCTACCCGCCGGGCATTCCCATCCTCGCCCCGGGCGAGCGCATCACCCGCGAGATCCTCGACTACATCCGCTACGCCAAGGAGAAAAACTGTATGCTGCTCGGCACCGAGGACCCGAATGTGGACAGCCTACAGGTCATCCGCGGTATTATCAGCCCCGCAGCCAATTAAGGAGTCTGTGTTATGCAATTGACCTTTACCGAAATGCACGCGCCGACCGTCGGTCTGGCAATCCAGGTCGACCGGCAGCTTTACACCGAGCAGAGCGACTTCCAGCGCATCGACGTGTTCGAATGCGAGGAGTTCGGCCGTTTTTTGACGCTCGACGGCTATATGATGCTGACCGAGCGCGACGAATTCATCTACCACGAGATGATGGTGCATGTCCCGCTTGCCGTGCTGGGCGAGACGGTCAGAAAGGTGCTCGTCATCGGCGGGGGCGACGGCGGCTGCGTGCGTGAGCTGTGCCGATATCCACACATCGAGCATATCGACCTGGTCGAGATCGACGAGCGCGTGGTCGCGGTGTGCAGGGAATACCTGCCGACCGTGGCGTGCAGTCTGGACGATCCGCGCGTACACATCCTCTATCAGGACGGGCTGAAGTACATCCGCCGCATCGAGGACGAGTACGACCTCATCATCATCGACTCGACCGACCCTTTCGGCCCGGGCGAGGGCCTGTTTACGATGGAGTTCTACGGCAACTGCTACAAGGCGCTCAGGGCGCACGGCGTGCTGGTCAACCAGCACGAAAGCCCGTTCTACAAGGGCGACGCGCTCGCCTGCCAGCGCGCGCACCGCAACATTGTGCATTCGTTCGAGCTGTCGCGCCTGTTCCAGGCGCACATCCCCACCTACCCCTCCGGCCACTGGCTGTTTGGGTTTTCCTCGCGCGGGGTTCATCCGGTGCGCGACCTCAAGGCGGACGACTGGAACGCCCGCGGCATCGAAACCCGCTATTACAACACCAACCTGCACAATGGCGCGTTCTACCTGCCCAATTATGTGCAACGGCTTTTGGAAAAAGTAGAAGAATAACGACTCACAAGGAGGACAACACCATGGGAAAAGCCCTTATCATCGGCTGCGGCGGCGTGGCCGGCGTGGTCATCCACAAATGCTGCCAGAACAGCGACGTTTTTGAGGAAATCATGATCGCCTCGCGCACCAAATCCAAGTGCGACGCGATCAAGGAACAGCTTGAGGGGCGCACCCCCACCAAAATCCGCACCGCCAAGGTGGACGCGGACAACGTGGACGAGCTGTGCGCGCTGATCGACGAATACAAGCCGGACATCGTGATGAACATTGCCCTGCCCTATCAGGATTTGACCATCATGGACGCGTGCCTCAAGTGCGGCGTCAACTATATGGACACCGCCAACTACGAGCCGGAGGACACCGACGATCCCGCGTGGCGCGCGATCTACGAGAAGCGCTGCAGAGAGGCGGGCTTCACCGCCTATTTCGACTACTCCTGGCAGTGGGCGTACAAGGAGAAGTTCGAAAAGGCCGGCCTGACCGCGCTGTTAGGCTCGGGCTTCGACCCGGGCGTGACGCAGGCCTACTGCGCCTATGCTCAGAAGCACCTGTTCGACCAGATCGACACCATTGACATTCTGGACTGCAACGGCGGCGACCACGGCTACCCGTTCGCCACCAACTTCAATCCCGAGATCAACCTGCGCGAGGTTTCCGCGCCCGGCTCCTACTGGGAGGACGGCCACTGGGTCGAAATCCCCGCCATGTCCATCAAGCGCGAGTACGACTTCGACCAGGTCGGCCGCAAGGACATGTACCTGCTCCACCATGAGGAAATCGAGTCGCTGGCCAAAAACATCCCGAATGTCAAGCGCATCCGCTTTTTCATGACCTTCGGCCAGTCCTACCTGACCCACATGAAGTGCCTGGAGAACGTCGGCATGCTGTCCACCACACCGATCGAGTTCGAGGGGCATCAGATCGTGCCGATCCAGTTCCTCAAGGCGCTGCTGCCCGACCCTGCGACCCTCGGCCCGCGCACCAAGGGCAAGACCAACATCGGCTGCATCTTCACCGGCAAGAAGGACGGCAAGGAAAAGACCGCCTATATCTATAACGTGTGCGACCACGAGGCCTGCTACCGCGAGGTCGGCTCGCAGGCCATCAGCTACACCACCGGCGTGCCGGCCATGATCGGCGCGGCCATGCTGATGACCGGCAAGTGGTCCAAGCCCGGCGTATACACGGTCGAGGAGTTTGACCCCGACCCGTATATGGAGGCCCTGAACAAGTGGGGCCTGCCGTGGCAGGTAAACGGCAACCCCGTTTTGGTGGACTGACATGAGATTTACCGAACTGCCCACGCCCTGCTTCCTTGTGGATGAAAACCGGCTCGTGCAGAACCTTGCCGTGCTGCGCGACGTGGCCGACCGCACGGGCGCGAAGATCCTGCTCGCGCAGAAGGCATTTTCCATGTTTTCGGCGTACCCGCTGCTGCGCGAGTATCTCGCGGGTACGACCGCCTCCGGCCTGTTTGAAGCCCGCCTCGGCAGGGAGGAATTCGGCGGCGAAACGCACGTCTACTCCCCCGCCTACGCGGAGGGCGAATTTCAGGAGCTTTTGCAGTACGCCGACCATATTGTGTTCAACTCCTTCCACCAGTGGAAGGCTTACGGCAATTTAGCGCGCGCGGCGGGCAAAAGCTGCGGCCTGCGGCTCAACCCCGAATGCTCGACCCAGCCCGCGGCGCACGCGATGTACGACCCCTGCGGCCCGACCTCGCGGCTCGGCGTCACGCTGGAAAACTTCCAGCCCGAGCTGCTGGACGGCATCGAGGGCTTCCACTTCCACACCCTGTGTGAGCAGAACGCGGACGACCTCGTCCGCACGGTTGATGCGTTCGAGGAACGCTTCGGGAAATACATGGAGGGCATGAAGTGGCTCAACCTCGGTGGCGGCCACCATATTACGCGCGACGATTACGACGTGGAAACGCTCGTCCAGTGCGTCAACCGCCTGCGCGAAAAATACGGCGTGCAGATTTATCTGGAGCCGGGCGAAGCGGTGGTGCTGAATGCGGGCTGGCTGATCTCAACCGTGCTTGAGGTCATGCACAACCATGCCGAAATCGCAATACTGGATACCTCCGCGGCCTGCCACATGCCGGATGTGCTGGAAATGCCCTACCGCCCGCCGGTATGGCGTTCGGGCGAGCCGGGCAAAAAGGCGTTCACCTATCTGCTCACCGGCCGTTCCTGTCTGGCGGGCGATGTGATCGGCGAATACTCGTTCGATAACACGCTGCGCCCGGGCGACCAAGTGGTATTTGAGGATATGGCGCTGTACACGATGGTCAAAACCAACACTTTCAACGGTGTGCCGCTGCCGCTGATCGCCATGCGCCGCGCGGACGGCACGGACGAGGTAATACGGATGTTTGATTATGAGGATTTCAAGGGGCGCCTGTCATAAGGCTATACCGTCCAGATAGCTTTGCAGGATCAGGACGGCGGCGCGGTTCCAGCTAATGCCGTGCCGTACCGCGAGCTTTTCAATTTGGGCGGCATATTCTTTTCTGATATAGATGGTCCGGTATATGGATTCCTGCCGCTGCTTTTCCGAATAGGACGAAAAGATATCGGGTGTCCGTGGAGCTTCCAAATTGCGGCACCCCCTCTTGTTTTGGAATCTGATATAATTTTATCTCATATTGAGATAAATGTCAATATCTCATCACGAGATAAATTACATATGAAAGAAGTTTCTAAATGTATTTTTACCGAATTAAAGAATTGCGAAAAATCCGTAGCCTCACGCAAGACGAAATTGCAACATATTTAAATATATCGCAAAACACTTACAGCAATTATGAAAATGATGTAAGAAAAATTCCGCTTCCTATCCTAATCAAATTATCGCGGTTTTACCATGTCAATCTGGAATACCTGCTCGGTTTAACTGATTATTCCGAGCCGCTCCCTCCTGAATAACCAAAAAAAGAGCTGCCGCATGGCAGCTCTTTTTTTATGCTTTCGGGAAACGCAGGGTGATGGTTGTCCCCACACCCAGCGCGCTCTGCAGTTCAATTTTCGCATGGTGCAGCGCCGCGCCGTGCTTGACGATCGACAGCCCCAGGCCGGTGCCGCCGGTCATCTTGCTGTGGCTCTTGTCCACGCGGTAAAACCGCTCAAACACCCGCGCCTGGTCCGCGGGCGCAATGCCAATGCCGGTATCCGACACCCGAATAAAGGGCGCGCCGCCCTCCGCTCCGGCTTCTATCGTCACGCTGCCGCCCGCCCTGTTATACGCAACCGCGTTGTCCGCAAGGTTGAATACCATCTGTTCGAGCGTGCGGCGCTGCGCCTGCGCCGTGACCGGCTTCCCCGTCACGGCCAGCGTAACCTTGTGCGCCGCCGCCTTGTGCTGCAGCCGGTCGCGCACCGTGCCGCAGAGCGCCAGCAGCTCCACCGGCTCAAACGGGGCCGGCGCGCCGCCCTCGTCAAGCTGGGACAGGCGGATAATATCCTCGATCAGCGTCAGCAGGCGCACCGCCTCGGCGCGTATCTTGCCCGCAAAGGGCGCGACATCCTCCGGCTTGACGATGCCGTTCTCCATGATCTCCGCATAGCCCATGATGCTGGTCAGCGGGGTTTTCAGCTCATGCGACACGTTGGCGGTGAATTCCTGCCGCTGGCGCTCAGCCTGGTCGCGCTCGGTGCTGTCCACCACGAACAGCACCGCCGCATGGCTCTGCCCCTCCCCTGCGACCGAGCTGGCGGTCAGCGAGTACACGCGGCCGTCCTTTTCCATCCGCCCGTGCGCGCTCTCGCCGCCGAGCGCTTCCTCAACCACACGGACGTATTCCGGATCGCGGCACAGTGTCAGATAGCCGCCGGAGGCGCTGTCCTTGGGAAACAGGGCGCGCACCGCGCGGTTTGCGAACAGGATGTCGCCCATCGCGGAAAACAGCACCAGCCCCTCGTCCATGCGCGCCGTAACGTCGTCAAATTCGGCCTGCCGGCGCTTGAGTTCGGACATCTGCGCTTCTATCCTGCGGTTCTGCTTGGCCATGCGCTGCAGCAGGGGGGAAAGTTCGTCGTATGCGTCGTTCTTGAGCGGGTCGTGCAGGTCGAGCGCCACGATCGGCGCGAGGAACACATGAGTCAGCCAGCTTGCGAGCAACGCCGCCACCAGCAGCGCCAGCAGCACGATCAGCACGATCCACGGCGACGCCGCGGACAGCGCGCCGAACGCGCTGTCCGCAGTCGAGGCCACGCGCAGCACCGTGCCGTCCTGCAGGCGCTGCGCGTAATAATAGGTCTGTTGGGAGAGCGTGTCCGACAGGCGGCTGGACGCCCCGACGCCGTCCCGCAGGGCCTGTTCGATCTCCGGCCGCTCCCGATGGTTCTCCATGCTGTCCTCGTCGCCCTGGTTATCATAAAGCACCGCGCCGTCCGCGCTGACCAGCGTGATGCGGTCGGTATAGCTTTGGCCGATCTCCTCCAGCGCGGCGCGGTCCCCGCGCTCGGCAATGCGCGCGATGTAGCCGCACTCGCCCGCGAGCCGCTCGCGCGCGTTACCCGACAGGCCGGAATGCACCGCCGCCAGCAGCAGCGACGCGGTCAGCAGCAGCGTGACCAGCGCGGTCAGAAAAATGCTTCCAAAGACGCGCTTTCTCATCGGGTTTCCCCCATCCGGTAGCCCACGCCGCGCACGGTTTCGATCAGCGCGCCGCCCGCGCCCAGCTTCTGCCGCAGCGTCCGGATATGCACGTCTACCGTGCGCGTCTCGCTCTCATTCCCGTATCCCCAGATGTTTTCCAGCAGCACGTCGCGCGTCAGCACCGCGCCCTGGTTTTTCATCAGCAGGCAGAGGAGCTGGTATTCCTTCAGCGTAAGCTGCACCTCGTCCGCGCCTACATGGACGCTGTGCGCCCGCTCGTCCACGCAAATGCTCCCCGCCACCAGCGGACGGCCGCCGCCCTCGCCGGGCGGGCTGTCCTGGGTGCGGCGCAGCACCGCGCGGATGCGCGCGACCAGCTCCATCATGCCGAAGGGCTTGGCGACGTAGTCGTCCGCGCCGCTGTCCAGGCCAACCACCTTATCGTATTCGGTATTTTTCGCCGTAAGCAGGATTACGGGAAGCTTTGCGGTTTCCCGCACCGCCCGCAGGCGGCGCAGGATGGAGATGCCGTCCTCGCCGGGCAGCATGATGTCGAGCAGCAGCAGGTCGGGCTTCTGCTCCCGCAAAGCGGCGAACAGGGCTTCGCCATCGGCGAAGCCCCGCGCCTCCAGCCCCGTATTCTGCAGCGTATAGACGACCAGCTCCCGTATGCCGGCGTCGTCCTCCACGCAGTAAATCATGCGTTTCCTCCTTGTCGGCCGCGCCCGCGGCCGCATTTCCAACAGATTCTTGCGCCGGCAGACCTCAGTCGTGCGCGGACTTGTGCGCGCCGGTGATGGAGAATTCCACCCACTCGGCGATATTGGTCGCGTGGTCGCCGATACGCTCCAGATACTTGGCGATCATCAGGATATCGAGCACGCGCTCGCCCTCCTCCGGATTTTTGGCAATATCCGCGATCAGGTCCTGCTTGCACTGTGCGAACAGGTCGTCAACCACGTCGTCGTATTCTATCACGCTCCACGCCAGCGTCAGGTCGCGGCGCACGAACGCATCCAGGCTGTCCGTCACCATTTTGATGGTGGCCTGCGCCATCTGCTCGATATGCTCGTTATGGCTGCACGCACCGGACAGGTAGGTGACGATTTCGGCGATATCGCTCGCCTGGTCGCCGATGCGCTCGATATCCGTGATCATTTTCAGTACCGCGGAGATCAGGCGCAGGTCGCTTGCCACCGGCTGCTGCTGCAGCAGGAGCTTGAGGCACATGGATTCAATCTCGCGCTCCTTGCGGTCGATCTCCTGGTCAATGCGGATGGCGGAGGCGGCGAGCTTGGCGTCGCCCGTCAGCAGCGACTTGACCGCGCTGGCAATCGTGTTCTCGCACAGTGCCCCCATGGCGATCAGCTCGTTGTTCAGTTCGACGAGCTGTGTGTCGAAACGGTTTCTCATCAGCCGAACCTCCCCGTAATGTAGTCCTCGGTGCGCTTGTCCTTAGGCATGGAGAAAAGCTGCTCCGTGTCTCCGACCTCGACGATCTCGCCGAGCAGGAAAAACGCGGTCGTATCCGATACGCGGGTGGCCTGCTGCATATTATGCGTCACCATAACGATAGTATAATCCTTTTTCAGTTCCAATACAAGGTCCTCGATCTTGGAGGTGGAGATCGGATCGAGAGCGGAGGTCGGCTCGTCCATGAGCAGCACCTCCGGCTCCGCCGCGAGCGCGCGTGCAATACAGATGCGCTGTTGCTGGCCACCCGACATGGACAGCGCGGATTTCTTCAGGCAGTCCTTTGTCTCCTCCCAGATCGCGGCGCCGCGCAGCGAGCGCTCCACGATCTCGTCCAGCTGCACGCGGCTTTTGACGCCATGCGTGCGCGGGCCGTAGGCGATGTTGTCGTAAATGGACATGGGGAACGGGTTGGGTTTCTGGAACACCATGCCCACGCGCTTACGCAGCAGGTTCACATCGCAGTCGTGATAAATGTCCTCCCCGTCCAGGCGGATATCGCCTGTGATCCTGCAGCCCTCGACCAGATCGTTCATCCGGTTAAGCGAGCGGAGCAGCGTCGATTTGCCGCAGCCGGACGGGCCGATAAACGCCGTGATCTCATTGGACTTGATGTCTAGGTCAATATCATGCAGCGCATGGAAATCGCCGTAATGCAGATTCATGCCGCGTATTTCAATTTTATTTTCGCTCATGCTATCCTCCGATTACTTCTTGGTCAGCTTTTTTGCCACCAGCGCGGACAGGCTGTTCATCAGCAGCACAACCACCAGCAGCACGACCGCGGTCGCATAGGCCTCGTTCATGTGCAGTCCCTCGCCCGATAGGACGTACATATGGATTGCAAGCGTGCGTCCGGACTGCAGCAGGCCGGGGATCTGCGCCATCGTACCCGCGGTGAAAATGAGCGCCGCCGTTTCGCCCACGATGCGGCCGATCCCCAGGATAACGCCCGACAGGATGCCGGGCATGGCGCTCGGCAGCACGATGCGGAACACTGTGCGCAGCCGTCCGGCGCCCAGGCCGAACGAACCTTCGCGGAAGGAATCCGGTACGGCCATCAGCGCTTCCTCCGCGGTGCGCATAATGAGCGGCAGGATCATGATGGCCAGCGTCATCGCGCCCGCGAGCAGCGAGTAGCCCCAGTGCAGGTAAGTGACGAAAAACAGCATGCCAAACAGGCCGTACACGATGGACGGGATGCCGGAAAGCGTTTCGGTCGTGATGCGGATGACGTTTACCAGTTTGTTGCCGCGCTTTGCGTATTCGTTTAGGTAAATCGCCGTAAACAGGCCGAACGGCACTGCGATCAGCAGCGCGAGCAGCGTGATCTCCACCGTTGTAATCATGGCCGGCACCATGGAAACGTTGTCCGAATTATAGGTCCATGCGAACAGGGAGGGCTTGAGGTTCGGGATGCCCCTCCACAGGATATAGGCGATCAGGAACAGCAGCATGGCGAACGTAATCACCGCCGCGCCGTATACCAGCCCTTTCTGCACCGCTGCCCTGCCCCTGCCATACACACGCTCCGGCTGCGGCTTGCTCTTTACGGCCGGCTTGGCGGCCGTTTTCACGGTAGTCATGTGTCCTTCCTCCTTTTCAGTACAGAGAACGCCAGATTAATCAGCAGGATAAACACGAACAGCACAACGCCGGTCGCAATCAGCGCCTCGCGGTGCAGGCCGCTCGCGTAGCCCATTTCCATGACGATATTCGCGGTCATCGTGCGGATGCCCTTGAGGAAATCGCCGGTCAGACGCGGCTGATTGCCCGCCACCATGATAACCGCCATGGTTTCGCCGATCGCGCGGCCGACGCCCAGCACAATACCGGCCAGCACGCCGGATTTTGCTGCTGGCAGCATGACCGAGAATACCGCCCGCTCATGCCGCGCGCCCATGGCGACCGCGCCCTCGTAATACGAGCTGGGTACCGCGCGCAGCGCGGCCTCGGACACGCCGATGATGGTGGGCAGGATCATGATGCCGAGCAGGATGGACGCCGACAGGATGGTCGAGCCGGAGGAGATCTTCGAGCCGAACAGCTTCGCCACCTCCAGCACAGTCGGCACGATGACCACCATGCCGAAAAAGCCATATACGATGGAGGGGATGCCGGCCAGCAGCTCGGTGCAGGGCTTGAGGATACCGTAGATGCGCTTCGGGCAGTAGAACGCCATGAAAATAGCGGTCAGCAGGCCGATCGGCACGCCAATGATGATCGCGCCCGCCGTGATGTAAATGCTGCCGACAATCATCGGCAGGATTCCGTAAATATCGTTGCCCGGCTTCCAAGTCGTCCCTGTCAGGAAGTCCAGCAGGCCAATCTCCTTGATGGCCGGAATGCCGTTGGCAAACAGGAATATACAGATCAGGGCGACTGCCAGGATGGAGGCCAGCGCGCAGAGGAAGAACACGCCGTGCATCACTGTTTCGCGCAGGTTCGCGCCGCCCTTCCGGCGGATTGCAGATTCGTTCATGTTTTCACCCCATAGACAGTGGGAAAGGGCGAAACGGATTTCGCCCTGTTTTCCCTTGTTTGGTTATCTTTTACGCCGCGACTTCGGACCAGTCGGTGATCTCGCCGGTGTAAATGCCCTTGATCTGATCCATGGTCAGGTCTTCCACCGTATTCGCCGGATTTACCACCACGGCGATACCGTCCAGCGCGATTGCCGTGCCAGTCAGTTCCGCAGTCTCCTCGTCCTTCAGCTCGCGGGACGCCATGCCGATGGCAAACGTGCCGTCAATCGCGCCGGTCATGCCGGAGGTGGAGTCCGAGGTCTGCAGCTCGATCTGCGCGTTCGGGTTGAGCGCCTTATACGCTTCGATCAGCTTTTCCATGACCGGAGAAACCGAGGACGAGCCGCCGACCGCGATCTGGCCGGAGGAACCGTCCGAAGTGAACGCCGCGGCCGCGTCGTCGATCTTAATGTAGCCCTCTTCCTCAACGATGGCCTGGCCCTCCGCACTCATGATGAAGTTGATAAAATCCTTGGCAACGCCGGTCGGCTCGCCCTTGGTTGCGATGTTGAACGGACGGGACAGGGTGTAATCGCCGCTCTTGACGTTTTCCACCGTGGCTTCCACGCCGTCCACCTGAACCGCCTTAACGGTTTCGTTCAGCGCACCGAGCGAAACATAGCCGATCGCACTCTCGTTGCCGGCAACGCTCGTCAGTACAACGTCGGTCTTGTTGGCGATCTCCGCCTCGGCGGTTGTGTTATCGACCTTCTCGCCGGCATCATTCTTTTCCTCCACGCCGGTCAGCTCAACGAACGCGCCGCGCGTGCCAGAGCCATCCTCGCGGGAAATCACGGTGATCGCGCCGGATACGCCGGACGCCTCGCCGCCGTTGTCCGCCTGGGCCGCGCCGTCCGCGCCGTAGGAATCGTTGCTGCCACCGCAGCCTGCCAGAGCGCCGCACAGCATCAGGCCGACGAGCAACAGGGATATACTCTTTTTCATAACTGCTATTTCTCCTTTTGTTTTTGTTCTGGTTTTTGGTACAAGACCATATTAAAAAAGTTATGTTAAATCCAAAAGACAAGGTTTGTAAAATCCGCGTAAAGTGAAAATCCTTGTGTAAAGTGTGCAAAAAAGGACGGTGAAACGCCTGTTTCGCCGTCCTTTTCACTTGTTTCCACCCGCACGCCGCTATATTTTGCACTGTGGATATATTTTCCCTTTTCCTCAATAAAACAGCGGACCGCCGAAAAGCGGTCCGCTGTTTGTCACGTCCCGACCCGTTTCCTCCGGAAATATCCCAGGTACAGGATCGCCGCCGCCAGCGACCAGAAATAGGCCATCATGTACGGCACCTCAAAAATATTTTCAAAATAACAGTGCGTCAGAACCCCGCACATGCCTGCGAACATGGATACCACCAGCACCCGCGTCCGGTCGGTTTCATTGAACTTTGTGCGGCCGATCGCGCGCAGGCTCCACAGAATCATACCGATCAGCAGGATAATAAAGAAGATCAGCCCCAGATACCCCATTTCAACCAGCGTTTTGAGGTAATAGTTGTCCATATAGAAGTAAGAGAACGTGTCCGATTCCTCAATGATCTTGTTCTGCATCGCAACCGCGCCGCCAAACCGTCCCAGGCCAAAGCCCAGCAGCGGGTTGGATTCCTGCAGCAGGTCGAGTCCGGTCTCCCAGCGCACCATACGACCCGCGCGCTGGCTGGCCTCCATATAATCCGCAGTAAACAGATAGGTGATGCGGCTGGCAATAGAGGGGATCGCAAGCAGCGCACCTGCACCCGCTACGCCCATCAGCGCGATCAGGCGGCGGTCCAGAAATACCGCGAATACGAGCACCGCCACCGCAAGGCCGCCCCACGCGCCCTTGGAAAAGGTGAAGATGATGGACAGGCACATCATGCCGGTCGTGCCGATTGCCAGCGCCTTGACCCATGGCTTTTTGCTGTAATAGGCGATGCCCGCCACCAGCGGCGCGAACAGCACCAACAGACTGCCCATGATGTTCGGGCTGCCCGTGATCGAATAGACGCGCGTGCGCACACCCTCTTCGGTCTGCGACACCCAGGACGCCGGTATCGGTGCGGCAACGATATACTGGTAGATGCCGTGCAGCGCGATCACGACCGCCATCGCCACCAGCGCGCCGTAAAAAAGCGCGAAGTCGCGGTCGTCTTCAATCAGGCGCGTAACCAGAAAGAACCAGAACAGGTATTGCACGACCGCACGGTATCCGTCCAGCGCGATCGAGGGATAGGGCGACACCGCGCACATCAGGAAAAAGCCCACGCCGATAAACAGCAGCAGGTAGGCGTCCACTGGCGTGGCGCGCGAGGCAAGCGGCGCGCGGCGCATCGCCGTGTGCCACAGCAGATAGCCTGCCGCCGCGAGCATCAGACATTCGTCCCAAATCGAAGCGAGCAGCGGGATATTGATATAGCCCGGCAGCACCGACCGCAGGAAATAGTCGATTGGCAGATACAGCGCCAGGCAAATCAGCAGCAGGCCGCGCATGCCGACAAAGCGAAACGCTTTTCCCACAACGCCGCCCGAAGCCGCCCGCGCGATCGGATTCCAGACCGCAAGGCACAGCCGGTAGACCAGGCTTTGCGCGGCCGCGTCGCCCAGACGCTCGACCACGCGCCGCAGCGCCGCGAGCAGACGCGCATAGCCGCTGTTCGCCGCCGTACAGCTTGGCGCGCTGCAAAAGCCTTCCCACATCCGCCGGAAGCGCGAATTCGGGTACGCCGCGCGGATCTTCCCGAAAAAGCCCGCGATCGCACCCTCATGGTACCATTCGCGCAGGCGGAGCAGCGCCCGCGCCAGCAGACTGTTTTGTAAAATCGCTTTCATAGGCTTATTCCGCGTCCGCCGCGATATCGACCGAGTCGATGTTGCCGGTCGTCTCAAAATCGTTGGTCTTTACGATAAAGGTGCGGCCCGCGCGCACCTCCTGCGTGCCAATCGACGGGGAGGCGGTCCCCTCGGGTACGGTCGTCTCGATCGTGAACACCAGGTCGCGCTTATCCGGATCGCGCGTGGTGACAATGCGGCCGTCTGCCGTGGTCACCTGCTGGTCGTACGGCTCGATCTGCATATCCGTGATGACCGCGCTGGTGTACGAATTACCGCTGACAATCTGCTTGCCGACCTGGCTGTTACGCTCAACCTCCTCAACAAGGAACGGCGTCGCGCCGCGCACACGCACGATCATGGTCATATCGACCTGCTTCGCCGCCGCTTCCGCAATCTGCGGTGCAAACAGCTTGTAGCCCACGCCCGCTGCCACGGCGATCACTGCCAGCAGAACCAGCAGGTCAACGACGTTGATCACGCCAAACAGCTTCCCTTTTTCGTTAATCAGCTTCATATGTTTCCTCCGTTGGTATGTTTTCGATACAATTTACTGCATCATTATACCACAGCGGCACGGGGCGGACAAGCACTTTATCCCAGCAGCGCCCGCAGCCAGTCCACGACCCCCCAGCGGAATTCGAGCGCGCCGTCGTCCCCGTCCTCCTGCCGGGCGACGGTTTCGCTGCCCGCGATCGAAAACGCCGTACACCACCAGGCCCCGCGCGGCGCATCCGGCCAGAATGCGCCGGAAAACAGCACGCAGGCCGCGGCCAGCAGCGCCGCCAGCGTTTCCCTGCCCTGTTTTTTCATAATAAAACCGCCTCCCGTCATCTGGTGTTCCCAGTATGTCCGGCAGGCGGCGTGGTTATACCGTCTCGGTCAAAAATGTATCCGCAAAGCGCCGGCCGAGCATCTTCGCAGCGGTTTTTGCGCGCCCCTCGTCGGAAAACAGCCCGTAAACCGTCGGACCGGAGCCGCTCATCAGCGTCCCGTTCGCCCCATTTTCCGCAAGGAACTCCTTGATTTCACCGATCTGGCGGCGTTTTGCCGCTGTGACCAGTTCCATCACGTTGGACAGCCGCCTGCACACGCCGGCAAAGTCGCCCCTGTCCAGCGCCTTGAGCATGCCCGCCGTATCCGGCCGCTGCCGGATATCAACCGCATCGATCGCCTGATACACCTCTTTGGTAGAAACCGCGAACGGCGGCTTGCACAGCACAACCCAGCAATGGGGCATGTCCGGAAGCGCGCTCAGCTCCTCCCCAATGCCCTCGGCCAGCATAGTGCCGCCGCGCAGGCAGAACGGCACGTCCGCGCCCAGCTTCAGCCCCATCGCGCACAGCTCTTCGTCGGTCAGCCCCGCCGCGTGCAGCGAAGCGAGCGCGCGCAGCACAGCCGCCGCGTCGGCCGAGCCGCCGGCCAGCCCCGCCGCCACCGGAATGCGCTTTTCAATGTGGATTTCGCAGGTCTCCAGCAGGATACCGGTCGATTCGTAGAACAACTCCGCCGCCCGATACGCCAGGTTGCGCTCGTCCACCGGCAGGTAGGGCAGGTTGCAGCGCACCACGATGCCGCGCGGCTTTTTTTCCCCGTGCGTCACCGTGACCCGCACCTCGTCGTGCAGGGCGACCGACTGCATCACCATTTTGACCGTATGGTAGCCGTCCTCCCGTTTACCGGTCACGTCCAGCGTCAGGTTGATCTTGGCCCGCGCGTATACCGTGGTTTCCGTGTTTGTGATCTCTTGTTTTTTTCCAAAAAGCATGTTTTCTCCCAGCTTATGTCATATTATAGTTGCACCTGTTCGGGCCTGCGCCCCCGAAACACGGTCACGGAGGTAAAGCCTGCGTCACGCGCGTTCCGCACGCAGTCGGCAACGCCGCGCCCGACCGTGTCCAGCGTATGCGAGTCCGAGCCGATCGAGATGCGTTCGCCGCCCAGCCGCCGGTATTCATACAGGATGTTCTGCGGCGGGCCGACCTTTTTCTGCCAGCTCCCCAGCCCCGCCGCGTTCAGCTCGAACGCATAGCCATGCGAGATGCAGGAGCGCAGAACATCCTCCACCCGATCCATGTACTGATCGAACGAGGGGATATACTCCCCATGGCGCATGACGCGCAGCGGATAATCGATATGCGCCAGCACATCAAACCCGCCATGCTCGGACACCCTGAGCAGCTCGCTGAAATAATCCTTGAGGAACGCATCGCAGTCCATGCGCGCAAAATCATGGAAATAAATATCCAGATCGTTCGGCATGACGTGCAGCGAGCCGATCACCATGTCGAGCGCGTGCGATCGGAGGAACGCGTCCGCCGAGGGATCCGCATAGATCTGCCCGACTTCGATGCCGACCAGCACCTCGAGCTTGCCTGCAAATGTCTGCTTTGCCGCCCGAATGTCGCGCAGGCAGGCCTCCACATCGCGGTTTTCCGACGGGCCGCGGCGGTGGTAATATTCCAGGTGGTCCGTGATGCCGATGATCTCCAGCCCCGCGTCCAGACAGGCCTGCGCCTTCTGCAGCGGCGTTTGTGCCTGCGCCGCGTCCACCGAGTACTCCGTGTGCATATGCAAATCTACACGCATGGTTTTCCTCCTATACCAAGACAAAATTCAGCGCGAGCTGGACAAAGCACGCGACGATTGCCAGCGTCATGCCGGCGTTCCCAAACACCGCGCGCATCGAGGGCGCGCAGGGGCCGTGCGCCCATGCCTGCCGTTTCCAGCCGCGCGCCAGCAGAATGACGCCGGCGATTGTCAGCACCAGCCAGCTCAGGCCGTACAGCACCAGCAGTCCCAGGCTGTCCGGTAGCAGCAACGGGACGCCCGAACCATACAGGTTGAACAGCATGTGCAGCGCAACCGGTACCCTCAGCCGTCCGGACCGGAAATACGCATAAGCGAGCAGCAGGCCAAGCGCAAACGCATAAAAGAACTGCCCCAGATTGGCATGGTACAGCCCGAACAGCAGCGCGGACACAAATGCGGCCGGCTTCTCGCCGTACCGCGCGAGCCGCCCCGCCAGCAGACCGCGGAACAGCAGCTCCTCGCACACTGGGCCGATCAGACACGCCCCCACCAGCACGACCGTGGTCGGGTACAGGCTGAATGCCTCGCTCACCAGATCGACCGGCGCGCGGCCGGACAGCCGGTAGGCCAGGTCGTTGAGCGACGAACCCAGCAGCGAGCAGAGCCACATCAGCGCCGCGCCGATCACGAACCACCGTCCCATCCGGCGCGCGCCGACGGGCACGGGTGCCAGCGGCGTGCGGGGTACGCTGCGGCAAAGCGCGAACGCCGCGGGCAGGGACACGAGATAATGCCCCACCAGCGCGAGCAGGTAGTACAGCCCGTAAGGCATCACGACACCAAGCCCCCAGGCGAGCGCCTGGTCGGCAAACGCCAGCGCGAACTGCCACACGGCCGCCCAGACCACGACCGCCAGCAGCGCCCAGCCGAGCCGCGCACAGTACTTTTTTTCCTGATTTTGCTCCATATGCCCTCCCTCATGGCAAAAAAACAGGGCAAAGCCATCGCCCCGCCCTGTTTTATGCCGATCTTAGTGGTTCGCTTCGTTTACCAGCCGCTCGGTGTCCTTTGCGATCATGAGTTCCTCGTTGGTGGGGATGACCAGCACGCGCACGCGCGCCCAGTCGATGGAAATATCCATCTGGCGGCCGCGGTATTTGTTCTTCTCCGGATCGATCTTGATGCCGAGGTACTCCATGTGCTCGCACACGTCCCAGCGGACCGAGCGGTCGTTTTCGCCCACGCCCGCGGTGAAGATGATCGCGTCCACGCCGCCCATTTCCGCAATATAGGAGCCGATGATCTTCTTGACCGAAAGGTTGAACATATCCTTGGCCAGCGCCGCGCGGGAATTGCCCTCCTCTACCGCCGCGTCCAGATCGCGGAAGTCGGACGATACGCCCGAAATGCCCAGCATACCGGACTTTTTGTTCAGGATGTTGATGACCTCATGCGCGGACAGCTTTTCATGCTCGGACAGAAACTCGATGATTGCGGGGTCGATGTTGCCTGCACGGGTACCCATCGGCAGGCCGTCCAGCGGCGTGAAGCCCATCGAGGTATCGTAGCTCTTGCCGCGGTTGATCGCGCAGATCGACGAACCGTTGCCCAAGTGGCAGGTGATCAGGCGCAGCTCCTCCATCGGGCGTCCGAGCATTTCCGCAGCCTGCTGGGAAACGTACTTGTGGCTCGTGCCGTGGAAGCCGTAGCGGCGGATCTTATACTTCTCATAATATTCATAGGGGATCGCATACATGTAATGCGACTGCGGCATGGTCTGATGGAACGCGGTGTCGAACACGGCGACCATCGGCACATCCGGCCCCATGACCTCGCGGCATGCCTGAATGCCGATCAGGTTGGGCGGGTTGTGGAGCGGCGCGAGCGGCACGCAGTCCTCAATCGCCTTGAGTACCTTTTCCGTGATAATCACGCTGTCCGAGAAGAACTCGCCGCCATGCACCACGCGGTGACCGACCGCGTCGATCTCGCTCATCGAGGCGATCACGCCCTTTTCCGAATCGAGCAGAATATCGATGACCGCCTTGATCGCCTCGGAATGGGTCGCCATCGGCGTTTCGATGCGGTATTTCTCCTCGGATTTATTTCCCGTATGCGTCAGCACACCGTCGATACCGATGCGCTCGCAAAGGCCCTTTGCCATGACCGCGTTCTGCGCAGTGTCGAGCAACTGATACTTCAGCGAGGAACTGCCGGCGTTGATGACCAGAACTTTCATTTGCCATTACTCCCTTAAGTTTTTTAGCGGCTTGCACAAACCCGCATTAATCGATATAATGATTCTACAAGCCTATTCTACACGATTTCTTACAATTGTACAAGCCATAATTTGCACAGGATGTACCAAACTTTGTATTATTTTCAGGAGATTTCTATGACTGTTTGCGGCATCGTCGCGGAATACAACCCGTTCCACACCGGCCACGCGCACCATATCGCCCAAACGCAACGCGCGCTCGGCGGGGAGGCGGCCATCGTGTGCGCGATGAGCGGCAACTTCGTCCAGCGTGGGGACTTCGCCGTGCTGGACAAATACGCGCGTGCCGAGATGGCGGTGCGCGGCGGAGCGGACCTGGTGGTTGAGCTTCCCCTCGCAGCGGCGCTCTCCTCGGCAGAGGGCTTTGCGCGCGGCGCCATCGGCGTACTGCGGGCGCTTGGCTGCAACGTGGTGTCGTTCGGCGCGGAAACGCCGGATACCGCACTGATCGAGCGGGCGGCGCGGGCACTCGACGCGCTCCCTCCCACGGGCGGCGGCGCTTCCCCGCTGTCTTACGCGGCGCGGCGGCAGGACGAGCTGCGCCGGCTGGATGAGCGGGCCGCTGCCCTGCTGGATACGCCCAACAATACGCTCGCGATCGAATACTGCCGTGCCATGCTTCCCTATGGCATGAGCCCGCTCGCGGTGGCGCGGCGCGGCGCGGCGCACGATGCGGACGCGCCCTGCGCGGGCTTCGCTTCCGCCAGCCTGCTGCGTGCGCAGCTCCGCGCGGGCGAAACCGCCCGCTGCGCGCCCTATCTGCCGTTGGACACGCTGGCGATATGGCAGCGTGCGGTACGGGCCGGCGCTGCGCCGGTCAATCTGCCGGAGGATATGCTACTCGCCCTGCTGCGCGCGGCGCTGTTCTCAGGGCGGCTGTCCACTGGGGCGGACGACGGCTTTGATGAGCGCCTGCAAAGGGCGGTCTATGCGGCGGTTTCGTTCACCGACGCGGTCGAACAGGCCCGCACGCGCCGCTTCCCCGCCGCCAGGGTGCGGCGCGCCCTGCTGCGCACGGCGATCGGGCTGCCCGCGGACGCGCCCGTCCGGCCGCAGTACCTGCGCGTCCTCGCCCTCGGACCGAAGGGCCGCGGGCTGCTCCGCGGCCTGCCTGACCGCCCGCCGGTCATCATCCGGCCGGTTTCGGAAAAGCGCCTGCCCGCGGCGCTGCAGCCCGCGCTGACGCTCGACTGCTTCGCGGACGACCTGTACGCCCTCGCCTGCCCTTCCCCCGCCCTGCGCGCGGGCGGCTCCCATTACCGCAGGACGCCGTTTATCCTCAGCCCGCCGCCATCGCACGACAGCGGGCATTGACTTTATCCCGCGTATGCTTTACAATTTAGTTTAGTAAAGCAAAAGAGGTTTTAGGTTATGATCGGGCTGGGTACCATTATCAACTGTATCGCTATCGCCGCCGGCTCCTCCCTCGGCGTTTTCCTCAAGGGCGGCCTGCCACGCCGGTTTGAAACCACTATCATGCAGGCGCTCGGCCTGTGTACGTTTTTCATCGGCATCGGCGGCGCGGTGAGCGGCCTGCTGACCATTGCGGACGGTTCGATCGCTACCCAGCACACCATGCTGCTGGTGCTGAGCATGGTGCTGGGCGCACTGATCGGCGAGGCGCTCGATATCGAAACGCGGCTCAACGGCTTTGGCGCCTGGTGCCAGGCCCGCTTCGCGGGCGGCGGCGAGGACGGAAAGTTCGTCGAGGGCTTTGTCGCCTCCTCCCTGCTGTTCTGCGTGGGCGCAATGGCGATTGTCGGCGCGCTGGAGGACGGGCTGAACGGCGACCCCTCCATCCTAATCGCCAAGGCCGTGCTGGACGGCGTGGCCGCCATCGTATTCGCGGCCTCGCTTGGCAAAGGCGTTTACCTGTCCGTGCTGCCGCTGCTGGTATACGAGGGCGGCATCACCCTGCTCGCCCGTTTCATCCGCCCCTGGCTGACCGACGCGCTCATCAGCCAGATGTCCTGCATCGGTTCGGTGCTTATCTTTGCCATTGGCTTCAACCTGATGTTCGATAAAAAGGTCAAGGTCGGCAACCTGCTGCCCGCCATCTTCCTGCCGGCCGTGTTTTTCCTGCTTTCCCGTTTCTTCCCCGCGCTGGGTACGCTGTAGACATGCGCCCAGCCCGCGCGGGAAAAATTTTTGTGATATCCGCCCCCGTCCAAGGGTATTATCTATGAAAGGCCTTTCAAATCTTGCAGCAGGGAGGTTGCAGCTTGGACGAGGCACAGTTTGAGGACATCGCAAAGCGGTACAGGGACCGTCTGTTCGCAATTGCATTCCAGTATACCAAAAGCGCGGCTGACGCGGACGACATGGCGCAGATCGCGCTGATCAAATGCTACCACGCGGAAAAGCCCTTTGAAAATGAGCAGCACATCCGCAACTGGCTGATCCGCGTGACCGTGAACGAGTGCAAGCGCTACCTGGTATCCCCCTGGCGGCGGTATACCGCGCCGATCGAGGACTACGCGGAGACGCTCGGCTTTGAAACGCCGGAGCAGTCCTCGCTTTTCCTGGCGGTCATGGCGCTGCCGCAGAAATACCGCGTCCCCATCCACCTGTATTACTACGAGGATTATTCGGTGCGCGAGGTCGCGCAGATCCTCGGCCTGCGGGAAAGCGCCGTGCAGACCCGCCTGCTGCGGGCGAGACAGAAGCTCAAACAAACGCTGGAGGGTTTTCGTGATGAAGGAACTTTATAAGCAGACATTTTCCCATCTGCATGCCTCCGGCAACGCTTTTCAGGAGGCTGGACAGATGAAAACAGGACGTATCCGCAAAAGTCTGGTGATCGGCGCGGCGGCAGCGGCGCTTATGGCAACGGCGGCCAGCGCGGCCAACGCCGCGACAGACGGCGCTTTTTTCGCGCACATTCTCAGCTTTACCATCCCTGGTGGAGTGGATAATGTAAGCTACAACGACGATGGCACGATCACATTTCAGGTCGAGGACGGCGCCTACTATACTGTGACGGGAAACAAAGATACCGATCACGCAGAGCTGTATTTCGAGGACGCAACAGAGGATGAAATCGCCGCGGCAGAAAAAAACAGAAGCAGATCTGCAGAATAGTCTGAAAAGGAAGCTGGGAAACCGGCTTCCTTTTTGTTACTGCCGCAGCATGATTTTGTCACAAAGCCGCCTGCCAGTGTGTATTCCGTATGAAAGGAGTTGACAGACCATGTACGATTGGAACGATGAAGCGGACGCGGAGCGCTTTGTCCGCACCTATGCCGACCTGATTCTCCGCCTGTGCCTGTCGCACGGTCTCAGCAGGGCGGACGCACAGGACATCTGCCAGGAGCTGTTCCTCAAGCTGCTTGCCGCACAGCGCACCTTCACCAGCGAGGAGCACGAAAAGGCCTGGGTGATCCGCGCGGCGGGCAACGCCTGCAAAAACCTGCTGCGCGCCCCGTACCACAGCCGGCGGGCCTTGCTGGAACAGGCGCATACGGTCGCTGCACCGGAAGCCTCGGACCATGCCATACTGGAAGCCATACGCGCCCTGCCGCACCGGTACCGAGACGCCGTCGCCCTCTGCTGCTGGGAGGGCTACTCGGCCGAGGAAGCCGCCCGTCTGCTCGGTATCTCCCCCGACGCAGTGCGCAAACGCCTGGAGCGGGCGCGCGGCATGCTGAAAAACGACCTGAAAGGAGCTTTCATATGAGCGAGAACCCCATGATGTTTACCGAAACCGAAAAGCAGGCGTTGGCCGTCCGGCTGCGGCAGGCGGCCCGCATGAAACGCCGCGCGGGAAAGCGCCATCTCCCCCGCCGCCTGATTGCCGTATGCGCCGCGGCCGTGCTGATGGTTGCGGCTGCGGGAGCGGCCAGCGGCCGGCTGTTCCGCACGCCGCTGTACGATCAGGCCGGCGCGTCCCTAGCCATCAGCGGCCAGCCGCTCCCCAGCGAGGCGCGCATGGTGCTGCATGCGGACGGTTCCGCGACCATTACGGTCAGCGGCGCGGAGGGCGAAGCCCCCACCGTGATCACCGCCCCGCCCGCGACCACCGAGGCCCTGCTGAGCGGCGAAACGGACGCGGGCTTCACTGTCACTCGTCTGGACGGCATGCCCTACGCGCTGTCTGTGGAGGAGGGACGGCTATGGCTGTTCGTCAACGAGCGTATCCCGCTGGACGTGACCGACCGGATCGGCGCTGGCTACACCTTCCGTTACACGGATGAGAACGGTTTGCAGCAAAGCGCGACCATCTCCGGCACGGTCGAGGACTATACGGTGGAATAAAAAAACGGTGCAGGCACGGATGCCTGCACCGTTTTTCCTCAATAGACGTACTCGAACTCCAGGTCCCCGATGACGACAAAATCGCCCTCCTGCACGCCCATTTCCTCCAGCTTTTCGTATACGCCCGCGCTTTTGAGCATGCGGTCCATATACTGGCGGGATTCGTAGTCGTCTACATTGACCGAGCCCATTATCTTATCTACCCATGCGCCCGAAACAACATAGTAGTCCTCCACCTTTTCCACCGTCCAGTCGCGCGTTCCTCCTGTATCCTCCACAGCCTCGACGAATTCCGGCTCGTAGATGAACACCGGCGGCAGCTCCTGCAGCGCGTTCCACGTCATGCGCATCAGCTCGGCTACGCCCTGATTTGTCGCCGCGGACAGCTCGGCAAACTGAAAGCCGTGCTCGTCCGCATAGGCTTTAAGCGCTTCGACCGGCGCGCGGTCTTCGCCCAGCAGGTCCACCTTGTTGGCGACAATGATCTGCGGCCGCGCGGCGAGGAATTCGCTGTATCCGGCCAGCTCAGCGTTGATCTTCTCGATATCCTCCAGCGGATCGCGCCCCTCGCTGCCCGCCGCGTCCACCAGATGCAGCAGCAGGCGGCAGCGGTCGATATGGCGCAGGAAATCATGCCCCAGTCCCGCGCCCTCGCTCGCGCCCTCGATAATGCCCGGGATATCCGCCATAACAAACGACTGCTCCTCCCCCACCGAGACCACGCCCAGGTTGGGAACCAGCGTCGTAAAATGGTAATTGGCGATCTTGGGCCGCGCCGCCGAAACCATGCTCAGCAGCGTGGATTTGCCCACGTTCGGGAAGCCGACCAGCCCCACGTCGGCCAGCAGCTTAAGCTCCAGGATGATGTCCCGCTCCACGCCCGGTTGCCCGGGCTTGGCAAAGCGCGGCGCCTGTCGGGTCGGGGTTGCGAAATGCGTGTTGCCCCAGCCGCCGTTGCCGCCCTTGGCCGCCACGAACGGCTCGTCGTCCGACAGGTCGCGGATCACCTGTCCGGTCTTCTGGTCGCGGATGATGGTGCCGCGCGGCACGCGGATGACAAGATCCGCCCCGTCCTTGCCCTTGCAGCGCTTGCTGCCGCCGTTTTCCCCCGCCGCGGCAACGTATTTCTTTTTATAGCGGAAATCCAGCAGGGTGGAGAGGTTGTCGTCCACCTGGAAAATGACCGAACCGCCGCGTCCACCGTCTCCGCCGTCCGGTCCGCCGGAGGCGACGTACTTTTCCCGATGGAATCCCACCTTGCCGTCCCCGCCCTTGCCGGACACAATTTTGATCTTTGCAATATCAATAAACATGGGAAGCTCCTCCTTTCTTCTTTGTTTACAGGAACGGCGCCCATTTCTCCGCTAGCCCCGAAGCATTGTCCCGCCAATACAGCAACCGTTCCATATATTCCTGTTTCCGCGCCCCACCGGCCCGCGGCAATGTGCCGGCCCGTGCTCCAGCACGATCGCGGTCAGCTCATACACAGGAAGGCCGGCCGCAGGTCCTGCAAGAGCAGACTTTCCCGCGTAAACAATATCCGGTTCCCATGCCGGAGCTTGCGCTCCGCCTCTGTCAGCCAGTCCATGCGTCCTCCGTCCGCTTCATGGGGCATTATAACAAAATCCCAGACGAACGTCTGGGATTTCATCGTTTTTTCTTACTGCGGGTAAACGGAAACCTGCTTGCGGTCCTTACCCAAGCGCTCGAAACGAACAACGCCCTCAACCTTGGCGAACAGGGTGTCGTCCTTGCCGCGGCCGACGTTCAGGC
Organism: Agathobaculum ammoniilyticum; assembly: GCF_025567315.1. Taxonomy (NCBI): domain Bacteria; kingdom Bacillati; phylum Bacillota; class Clostridia; order Eubacteriales; family Butyricicoccaceae; genus Agathobaculum; species Agathobaculum ammoniilyticum. Next base: position 244,146 of record NZ_JAOQJE010000002.1, on the reverse strand, counting down.
CCGGATGGATCTTCGTGCCGCGCTGACGGACAAGGATGTTGCCCGCCGGAACGGTCTGACCGTCCGCACGCTTGACGCCCAAGCGCTTGGCCTCGGAATCACGGCCGTTCTTGGTCGAACCTACGCCCTTTTTATGCGCGAAAAACTGTAAGCTAATCTTCAGCATTTGCGTACACCTCCATTACGTTCAAAAAATCGGAATAATTCTGCTCCAGCTCGGTAAAATGCAGCTTGAGCGCCTTGAGCGCGTCCTGTCCCCGCAGCAGGCCGCCGCCCTGCGGCAGCGTGATGCGGATATGGGCGCCGTCATCCTCGACCAGTGTGTCGATCGGGATACCCTGCACGTCAAGCAGCAGCGCATGGGTCAGCATGACCGCGCTGGATACCGCCGCACAAACGATGTCCTCCCCTTCCTCCGCGTAGCCCGCGTGGCCGAGGATGTCCACCGAAAGGAGCTTGCCCCCCTGCGACGAAAACGTGACCTTTGTCACCGCCTTACGCCTTGATGGACGCGATAGTCACCTTGGTGTACGGCTGGCGATGGCCCTGACGCTTGCGGTAACCCTTCTTGGGCTTCATCTTGAAGATGTTGATCTTCTTGCCCTTGCCGGTCTTTTCGACCGTGCCGGTCACGGCTGCGCCGGAAACGTAAGGAGCGCCGACGGTGATGGAATCGCCCTCGCCTACGGCCAGAACCTCGTCAAAAGTAACGGTCGCGCCGTCCTCTACGCCGAGCTTCTCGACGTAGATCACGTCGCCCTCAGATACCTTGTACTGCTTGCCGCCAGTTTTCAGAATGGCATACATGTGGTTTTCCCTCTCTTTCGTTGTAGAGTCACGCTTGGCACGGCGGCGGCCCGTTTTGGGACGCGCTTAACAGAAGCCAATGCACAATGCGGCTTTTAGTAGCATAACACAAGCGGGGG
>NZ_JAOQJE010000002.1:123797-243214 GCF_025567315.1 Agathobaculum ammoniilyticum | reverse complement strand
CCCCCGCTTGTGTTTTATCCTTTTTTCAGTAAAATGCACCCTTACGTCCGTTTTTATGCGAACAACGATACCACGAAATCGTAGAAGCCGGACGGGACCGTGGTCGCGCTGCCGGTTGCGGTTCGGTCGGTGCTGACAAAGCCGTTGCCGCCATCGGTCAGGCCGATCACGCGGTCGGAAAACAGCACCCAATAGCTGCAGGTGGGCGCGTCGCCCTCCGCGGCGGTATAGCCGGAAGCATCGTCGCGGTAGGCGTTCAGCTTATCCAGCACCGCGCCTTCCGCGATCTTGAGGTACTGGTAGCCTTCTCCCGTTGTGCGCACCACATAAACGGCATCGGTGAGCTGCGGGATCAAATCAGGCAGGTTGGTCGTCTGCGCTGTCGTCGGGTCGGGCAGCGCCGCGACCGCCGTGGTCAGCGCCGCGTCGCTCTGCTGCTGCAGCATGGTGTTCTGGCTGGTGAGCGCCTGGTTGGCCTCGGTCAGCTTCTTGACCTCGTCCTCCAGCCCACCGGCCCGACTGCACTGGCTCAGGAACAGCACGAAAAACAATATATCGAGCACCAGGCACACCAGCAGCCCTATGCAGAGCAACAGCCGGTAATTCGGCTGTTTGGCGTGCGGTCTTCTGGTCTGGTTCATTCCCTATCCCTCACTCTTTCCGCGCGGCGCGCATCCTGTCACTTGGACGGGTTCTCGATGACCCGAACGCCCTCGGACGAGGTGCCGACGATCATCCGCTTGCACATATTCAGGAACAGGCCATGCTCCAGAACGCCGACAATCGTGCCGAGCTTTTCCCTGACGTCCTCAATGTCAAAACCCGCGCCGAGATGCAGGTCCGCGATGTAATTGCCGTTGTCCGTAACGAAAGTTTTTCCGTCGCGCACGCGGAGGACCGGCTTCCAGCCGCATTCCTCCATCCTGGCCATCGCCTGCTTGGAGCCGTACTGCGCGATCTCAACCGGCAGGTGGAACGCGCCGATGTGGTCGACCAGCTTGCTTTCGTCCATGATCCAGATGACTTCCTTGGCGAGCGTCGCGACGACCTTTTCACGGTAGAGCGCGCCGCCGCCGCCCTTGATGGCGTTGAACTGCGGGTCGATTTCATCCACGCCATCGATATCCAGATCGACGTGGTCGACCTCGTCGATCGTGAGCAGCGGGATGCCCAGCTCGCGCGCCTGCGCCTCCGTGGCCTTGGAGGTCGGGATAGCCTGGATCTTCAGCCCGTTTTTCACGCGCTCACCGATGGCGTTTACCATGTGGTAAGCGGTGGAACCGGTGCCGAGTCCGACCACCATGCCGTCCTTGACATATTCGGCCGCTTTGTCGCCGGCCATTTTTTTCATATCCATTTTGTTTTCCTCCCCTGGCAATGGTACCTATACAGGTATCTTTATTATAGGATGATTGCTGGGAAAGGTCAATGTTTTCCGTCCCACAGACGGAGGAAATTGACGTCTCTTAACGGTCCCCGTTTTCCTCCGGCTGTTCGAGGCGTGCCAGGAGATGCCGGTCCTGCTTGTCCCGCGGCGCAAAGCGGGCGAACAGGTCGGGCCGGTCGGCACGGGTGCGGCGCAGGCTCATTTCGCGCCGCCATAGCGCGATATTTGCATGGTGTCCGCTCAGCAGCACCTCCGGCACCGGCCGGCCACGCCAGTTTTCCGGTCGGGTATACTGCGGGTGTTCGAGCAGCCCGTCCCAATGGCTTTCGGCGGTAAACGCCTCTTCGTCCGGCAACACGCCCGGCACCATGCGGCACACCGCGTCCGCGACCGCCATCGCGGGGAGCTCGCCGCCGGTCAGCACAAAGTCGCCGATCGAGATTTCCTCGTCCACGCACGCATCGATGAAGCGCTGGTCTACCCCCTCATAATGGCCGCATACCAGGATGATATGCTCCCGCGCGAGCAGCTCACGCGCTTTGTCCTGATCGAAGGGCCTGCCCTGCGCGGACAGGAACACCGTATGCACCCGTTCCCCGGCGCAAAGCGCCTGATGGCACAGGTAAAGCGGCTCGGCCAGCATGACCTGCCCGCGCCCGCCGCCATAGGGCGCGTCGTCCGCCTTATGGTGCTTGTCGGTCGCATAATCGCGTATATTGACCGCGCGTATCTCCACGAGGCCCTTTTCCTGCGCGCGGCCGATCATGCTCTCCCCCATGACCGCATTGACCATTTCCGGAAACAGCGTCATAATATCGATCTTCATTCGAGCAGACCCTCGATGCTTTCAATGTAGATCACGCCGGCCTCCATATCGATCTCTTTCAAAAAGGGCTTTGCGGCGGGGACATAGACCAGCCGCCCATCCTCTCCCTGTATCTCATACATATCGTGCGCCGGATTGGAGGTCAGCACATCGCGGACACGGCCGACCGCACGATCGGTCCGCAGGTCATGGACGCGAAAGCCCAGAATATCCTGGATGAACACCAGGTCATCCGGCAGTTCCACGTCGTTCCGGTCCAGGTGCAGCACGCGCCCGCGCAGCGCTTCCGCCGCCTCAACCGTGTCCACGCCTTTCAGGTGCATCAGCACCACGTTTTTGTGTACCTGCGCCTTTTCCACGGTTACCGGCGTGTTTTCATCCAGATACAGCAGGTCAAAGTCGCAAAGCACCTCGGGGCTGTCGCACCAGCTCTGCACCCTGAGGTCGCCGCGCACGCCATGCGTGCCGACGATCTTACCAGCCTCTAAAAATTGTTTCGGCATAACGTTCTCCTCTTTGGTGGTGGTGTGCCGCGCGCGTCTCACACGCATAACAAAAAATCGCCGCGGCGCGGCGATTTTCAGCTCAAAACGCCGTCAGGCGCATGAAACAGAAAACCGCGTCTGCGGTTTTCCGCAAAAGCGCGGGCGCTTCCCGTGCTTTTGATACCAAGACGAAGCGCTGCGAAAACCAAAACTTTCACAGAGCTTCGGCGCGGCAGCCCTTTCAGGCGCAGCCTGACAAGGGCATGCCTCGTTTGGAACGGGCGGCGCCCGTTTCAAACGAAGTCCGTCAGTCGAGGATATCGACTGTCACGCGTTTGTTTTCACGATTGCCTGCCGCTTTCATGAGTGTGCGGATTTCCTTTGCGATGCGGCCGTGCCGGCCGATGACGCGGCCCATATCCCCCGGCGCTACGCGCAGGGAATAGGTGACGTTATCACCGTCGATCTCCTCGGTAATGGCAATCGCATCCGGCTCGGAAACCAGATTTTTGACAATATAGGTCAATAACTCTTTCATTTCGTTAGCCTCACTCAATTCAGCACACCGGCTTTCTTCAGGATGCCGCGAACCGTATCGGTCGGCTGCGCGCCCTTCTTGATCCACTCCTGCGCGCGATCCGCGTCAACATTGACGGTGGCCGGATCGGTCAGGGGGTTGTAGGTACCGATCTCCTCGATGAATCGGCCGTCACGCGGGTAACGGGAATCAGCGACAACGATGCGGTAGAACGGGGCCTTCTTCGCGCCCAGGCGGCGAAGTCTGATCTTTACCATGGTTTCACCTCCTCAATAGAATTTGATCTATTGTAAATTTCTTTACAAACAAAGGGATGGGCCGTTATCAATCAAAACGGCAGCTTCATGTTGCCCAGCCCGCCGAGGCTCGGAAAGCCGCGGCGTTTTTTCTTTCCCTTGCCGCCGCGCGCCATGCTGGTGAGCTGGCGGGTCATCTTCTGCATGGCCTCAAACTGTTTGAGCAGCTTGTTGACCGCCTCCACGCTCAGGCCGCAGCCAGCCGCGATGCGCTTTTTGCGGGAAAAATTGATGATGGAGGGGTTATCCCGCTCCTTGGGCGTCATGGATTGGATGATGGCCTCGGTATGCGCCATCTGCTTTTCGTCTATCTTTGCGCCGGCAAGGGCCTTCGCGTCCACGCCCGGCAGCATGCCGAGCATTTCCTCCATCGAGCCCATGCTTTTCATCTGCTGGAGCTGGCCGAGGAAATCGGTCAGCGTCAGCTTGCCGGACGCCATTTTCTTTGCGGTTTCCGCCGCCTGCTTCTGGTCGAACGTCTGCTGCGCCTTTTCGATCAGCGTCAGCACGTCGCCCATGCCGAGGATGCGGGAGGCCATGCGGTCGGGATGGAACGGCTCAATATCGCCGAGCTTTTCCCCTGTACCGATAAATTTGATCGGCTTGCCCGTGACCGCCTTGACCGAAAGCGCCGCGCCGCCGCGGGCATCGCCGTCCATTTTGCTCATCAGTACGCCGTTGATGCCGAGCGCCTGGTCAAAGGTCTGGGAAACGGTCACCGCGTCCTGACCGGTCATCGCGTCAACGACGAGGATGATCTCGGTCGGCGTGACGGCCGCTTTGATATTTTTCAGCTCGTCCATGAGCTTTTCATCGATGTGCAGACGGCCCGCGGTGTCGAGGAACACCAGATCATAACCGTTGCGTTTGGCGTGGTCGATGCCGTGCTTTGCGATTTCGACCGGATCGCCCTGGCCCTCGTCGAACACGGTGATGTCAAGCTGCCGGCCGACGACCTTGAGCTGGTCGATCGCCGCAGGGCGGTATACGTCGCACGCGACGAGCAGTGGCCGGCGCTGCTGCTGCTTGCGCAGCAAACCCGCCAGCTTGGCGCAGTTGGTGGTTTTGCCCGCGCCCTGCAGACCGACCATCATCACAATGGTGGGCGGGTTGGGCGCGATCGTCAGGCGGGTGGTCTGCCCGCCCAGAAGCGCAATCAGCTCCTCGTTGACGATCTTGATGACCTGCTGCGCAGGGGACAGGCTATCCAGGATCTCCGCGTCGGTCGCTTTTTCCGTGACCGCCTTGATGAAATCCTTGGCGACCTTGAAGTTGACGTCCGCTTCGAGCAGCGCCATGCGGATCTCGCGCATCGCGTCCTTGACGTCCGCCTCAGTCAGCCGGCCCTTGCTGCGCAGGCCCTTGAATGCGGATGAAATTTTTTCGGTAAGGCCTTCAAAAGCCATATTAAGCCTCCTGCCTAAGCTGGGCGAGCAGCAGCGCCATGCGGGAGGCGATCTCCTCCGCCTCGCTGCTGTGCAGTTTTTCAGCGTTCAGGCTGCGTAAGCGCCCGACCTCGCGCGCCAGCGCTTCCGCGCGTTTTTCCGTATCGCCGTAGCGGCTGACCAGACCGAGGCGGTCCTCCATCTCCTGCAGCGCATGCTCCGCGCGCTTGACAGCGTCGCGCACACCCTGACGGGTGATGCCCGCGTGCTCCGCGATCTCGGAAAGCGAAAGATCTTCATTATAATACAAGTCGAACAGCTCGCGCTGTTTTTCCGTGAGCGTCTCGCCGTAAAAGTCGAACAGCAGGCTCATTTCGAGCGGTTTGCCTTTCATCGGCGGGCCTCCCTTGAAGCTGTAAAGCGTTATCCCTTTACATCGAACACGCTTATTTTACCGTATAATTGCCGGCCTGTCAAGGGTAAAATAGCAACCGGCACGGATTTGTTCACATAATCTACGTTTGATTCACACTATGAATGATGCTATAATAAAACACGATAGAAAATTTTTTCCGGAAATGAGGCAAAATATGCAACAAGTGACCCGAAAAAAGCTGGGCGCGGGGGTAAACCTTACCTGCGTGACCACGCCGAAATTCAAACGGGCGGTGCTGCGCGCGGCCTTGCTGCTGCCCCTCGGCGGGCCGGATGCCGCGCTGCGCGCCTGTCTGCCGCAGGTTCTGCGGCGCGGTACGGCGCAGCTTCCCGACCTGCGCGCGCTCGGCACGACGCTCGACGAGCTGTACGGCGCGCGCATAGAAGCCATCGTGCGCAAGGAGGGCGAAACCCTGGTCATCGGCTTTCTGTCCGACTGCATCGACGAGGCCTACGCCCCCGGCGCGGCCGGACTGACCGGACGTGTCGTCCGCCTGCTGGCCGACCTGATGTTCGACCCGTATCTGCAGGACGGCGTGTTCTGTCCGGATTACACCACGGGCGAACGGGACAACCTGATCGACCGGATCGCCGCGCAGAAAAACGATCCCCGCACCTGGGCGCCCAAGCGACTGACCGAGCTGATGTGCGCGCAGGAGGCCTACGGACAGCCCGCGCTCGGCACCGCGGAGCAGGCCGGCCGCATCACGGAGAACAAGCTGTATACCGCGTATCTCCGCGCGCTGGAGGAGGCTCAGGTCGAGCTGTTTTACTGCGGCACGCTCGCTCCGGAGGCAGTGGCGCATCTTTTCCTGGATACGCCCCTCGCCCGCCGGACCGAACGGCCGTTTTATCTGCCGCACACCACGGTCGCCGCGCAGCCCGCAGGGGACGCGCGCGAGGTCGTGGAGGAGGAGCCGGTGACGCAGGGCAAGCTGTCGCTCGGCTTCCGCACGGGCGGGAGCTGCCTGACCGGCGGCGACCCCGCGGCCTACTGGATGTTCCAGACCATTTACGGCGGCTCGACCAGCTCCAAGCTGTTTGTCAACGTGCGCGAGAAGCACTCGCTTTGCTACTACGCGAGTGCGCAGTTCATCGCCTCCAAGGGTATCATGCAGGTCAATTCCGGCATTGAAAACAGGGATTTCGCGACCGCGCGGGATGAGATCCTGCGCCAGCTCGACGCCTGCCGGCAGGGCGATATCACCGAGCCGGAGCTGGAATCCGCCCGAAAAACCCTGGTGACCAACTGGCGCGCCATGCTGGACGACCCGCTCGCGCTCGAGCGCTACTGGCTCGGCCAGGCGGCGGCCGGTACGCTGACCGCGCCCGAGGACCGCATCCAGCAAACCGAAGCTGTTACGCTCGGGCAGGTGGTCGCCGCGGCGCAAGCGACCACGCTCGACATGGTATACTTTATGAAGGGGGCGGCGCAATGAGCAAGCAATATTCCGCCCTGCGCGAGCGCATGGAAACGCGCACGCTGGACAACGGCCTGCGCATCTGCTATCTGCCTAAGGAGGGCTTCAGCAAAACCTTCGCCATCCTGGCTACCAATTTCGGCTCTGTGGACGCCTCGTTCACCTGCGAGGGCCGGCGCTACGATACGCCCGCGGGCGTGGCGCACTTTCTGGAGCACAAGATGTTTGAAGACCAGGACGGCAACGCCCTGCAGAAATTCGCGCGCACGGGCGCGAGCCCGAACGCCTTCACCAGCCAGACCATGACCGCCTATCATTTTTCCTGCACCGACCGGTTTGAAGAAAACCTCGAGATCCTGCTGAAATTTGTGTTCACGCCGTATTTCACCGAGGAAAACGTGCAAAAGGAGCGGGGCATCATCGGGCAGGAGATCGGCATGATGGACGACACCCCTGGCTGGCAGGCATTCGTCGGCCTGTTCCAGGGGCTGTACCGCACGCATCCGGTCCGTGTGTCCATCGCGGGCAGCACGGAGAGCATCGCACAGATCACGCCGGAAACGCTGTACGCCTGCCACCGGGCGTTTTACAGCCCGAAAAACATGGCGCTCGTCATTTGCGGCACCGCGGATTTTGACGAAGCCTGCCGGATTGCCGCACAGTTCTCCCCGCAGGACGCGCCCGAGATCGGCCGGCGGCACTACGGCACGCGCCGCGAGACGGTAAACGAGCTGACCGTGACCCGCTGCATGCAGGTATCGCAGCCGCAGTTCCTGCTCGGCTTCAAGGATATCCCTCTGGAGCCGGACGAAAGCCGCCTACGCCGCAGCCTGCTCGGCGAACTGGCCGTGCGCATCCTGTGCGGCGACAATTCCCCGCTGTATGCCTCGCTTTACGAGAAACGCCTGATCGGACGGGATTTTGATACCGACTATACGGTCATTCCGGAGGGCGCGGCCGCCATTCTCGGCGGCGAGAGCCGCGATCCGGAGGCGGTCCGTGCCGCGGTCGAGCAGGAGGTCGCGCGCCTGGCGCACGAGGGGGCGGACCACGCGCTTTTCTCCCGCATGAAAAAAGCCGTGTACGGCCTGCACCTGCGCGTGCTGGACGCGCCCGAAAGCTATGCGCGGCAGGAGGTAGGCGCGCTCTTCGCGGGCGAGCACTACCTCGATTTCGCGGCCCTATTCGACACCATCAGTCCGGACGACGTCCAGGCCATGTTCGCCCGCTGGGCGCGGCGCGACCGTTCCTCCCTTTCGGTCGTCGAGCCGCAGCAGTAAATCAACAAAACAGCAAAGGAAGCAATCATCATGGAACACGTCATCGCATTCCCAGGGCTTGGCCTGGAATTCACCATCAACCGCGTCGCATTCACGGTATTCGGCAAGGAAATCTACTGGTACGGCATCATCATCTGCGTCGGCTTTATCCTGGCCGCGCTCTACCTGAATTTCCGCGTCAAAAAATTCGGCTTCACCTCGGATAACCTGATCGACTGCATGATCATCTGTGTGCCGGTGGGCGTGGTCTGCGCCCGCCTGTACTACGTTGTCTTTGAGTGGGAGTATTACAGCCAGCATCCGGCCGAGATCGTCGCCGTTTGGAACGGCGGCATCGCGATCTACGGCGCAGTGATCGGCGTATTGATCGCCCTGTTCGCTTACAGCCGCTTCAAAAAGCTGTCGTTTGCCGGCCTGTGCGACATGGCCGCGCTCGGCCTGCTGATCGGCCAGTGCATCGGCCGCTGGGGCAACTTCATCAACGGCGAGGCGCACGGCGGCACAACGCTGCTCCCCTGGCGCATGACGATCGACGCGGGCAGTCCGGTGCACCCGACGTTCCTGTATGAGTCCCTATGGAACCTGGTTGGCTTTATCGCCCTGCATTTCATCTCCAAAAAGCGCAAATTCGAGGGCGAGATCGCACTTCTGTACGTCGCCTGGTACGGCCTGGGGCGCGCCTGGATCGAGGGCCTGCGCACGGACAGCCTGTACCTCGGGCCGATGCGCGTGTCCCAGATCTTGGCCGTGATCAGCTGCGCCGCAGCCATCGTCATTCTGGTTCGCAAATACAACCGCATTGCGGTCAGCAAAAAATTCTACCAGCCGCCGGCGCCCGTACCGGCGGAAGCCCCTGTGCCGGTGGAGCAACCCGCAGGCAGTGAAAAGCCGAAAACGGCGCAGGAGAGCGCCGCGCCCGCGCAGGAGCCTGCGGCGAACGGCAGCCCGGCCGCGGAAAGCGCGCCGGAACAAAAGTGACCCGTTTCCATCATAAGAGGAGGATATGACATGAGTGCAGTAAGAATGGACGGAAAAGCGCTTTCCGCAAAGGTGCGCGGCAGCATCCTAGCGGAGACCAAGGCGCTGAAAGAAAAAGGCGTTACGCCCGGCCTTGCGGTTATCATCGTGGGCAACGACCCTGCCAGCGAGATTTACGTCCGCAATAAAGAGAAAGCCTGCGCCGAATGCGGCTTTTATAGCGAGAAGTATGCGCTTCCCGCGGAAACCTCCCAGGAGGAGCTGCTCGGCCTGATCGCGCAGCTCAACCAAAGCCCCCAGATTTCGGGCATCCTGTGCCAGATGCCGGTGCCGGAGCATATCTCCGAGCAGGCGGTGATCGACGCGATCGACCCGAAAAAGGACGTGGATGCGTTCCATCCGGTCAACGTGGGCAAAATTATGGTGGGCAACTTCGACTTTGTCCCCTGCACCCCCGCGGGCGTGATGGAGCTGCTCGATGAATATGGAATCGACCCCAAGGGCAAGGAGTGCGTTGTGGTCGGTCGGTCGAACATCGTCGGCAAGCCTATGAGCATGCTGCTGCTGCACCGGCACGGCACGGTCACGATCTGTCACAGCCGCACCAGCGGCCTTGCGGCGGTGTGCCGCCGCGCGGACATCCTGGTCGCCGCCGTGGGCAAGGCCGGCTTTATCACGCCGGACATGGTAAAGGACGGCGCGGTTGTGATCGATGTCGGCATCAACCGCAACGCCGAGGGCAAGGTCTGCGGCGATGTTGCGCCGGAGGTCATGGAAAAGGCGTCCTATATGACGCCGGTGCCGGGCGGCGCGGGACCAATGACCATCACCATGCTGATGAAGAACACGCTCAAGGCCGCAAAGCTTCAGCACAGTCTTTGAGCTGGAAACAGAAGGCGTGCCAGCGTACGACGTTTTATCCGTGGATACAACACGATGCCGCCCCTCCGTGCGGGGACAGTGCGCCGCCCGGCGCGGGGGCAAAAGGGGAGGACAACTCGCATGGGTTGTCCTCCCCTTTTGAATTCCCTGCTTTCCTTTTTTCACGGCTACAAGGTTTTGGCGCTTCCACAGGGCCAGTTTACGGCATTTGCTCCCGCAAATAAGAGCGCGCTCCGCGCGCAAGGTAGGTCGCGCGTTCCATCTGCCGCCCATTTGCTGTATCACGGTAAGCGCAACGGCTTCCACCCCAAGGGGATGGTGGGTGGGGTGGGCGGCGGCTCCCCCCTCCCGCGCGCTGTTACGCGCGCATGAACCGTTTCGGACAGGCGGTATCCGTTTTCCCGCTGTCCCGATCTAACCTCCGCGCGAACAGAGCTCCCGCAACAGCCTCCGTATTTTTTTCGGAGCGGTCCCGATCAGAAATAGGAACGGCGCAGCCGTTCCCGCCTCCGGCCTGCGCATCAGGGAAAAGGGGGGATTGGCAAGAGGGGAGAAACCGTCGGTTTCTCCCCTCTTGTCCGCCCGCGCCGCGCAGGCGCAGCTTCCCCGCTTTCGCCAAAGCGGAAACGCAAACGGAGAGGAAAACCACTTCCTCCCCGTTTTTTATATATTTACAGTATGTAGACCTGCGTCGTCTCGTAGACCTCGTAGACCTTTTTGAGCGTCGCCATCTCGGTTCCGGCCAGCCGGCTGCTCGCCCGCGCGGTAGCGACCGCAAAACGCGCCATTTCGTCAAACCGCAGGCCCTTGTTCATCGAATTGGCGATCGCGCCAACCATTGCGTCGCCCGTACCGACCGCGCCTTCGTCGTAGATGCGCGGGTTGGTGTTGACGTACAGCGCTTCGTCCTCGCTTTTGGAAACGAACACCGCGCCCTCCTGACTCATGGAAACACAGACCGTACCCGCGCCCATATCCAGCATCTTGCGCGCGGAAACCAAGACAACCTCTGGATCGGTCGAGGGCTTATCACCGACCGCCTCCGCCAACTCGAAGATATTCGGCTTGACCACATCAGGTTCGCACTGAAGCGCTTCGAGCAGCAGCTCGCCCTGCGCGTCGATAATCAGCCTGCAGCCGCGTTTTTTGATCGTCTGGCACAGCTTACGGTAATTCTGCATAGAAAAGCCCGGCGGCGTGGAGCCGGCCAGGACAAAAATATTGCCCTTATCTAGGTAATTATCCATACGGTCCAGCAGACGGAGGAAATCCGCGTCTTCCAGCTTGTTGCCCGGTTCGTTGACCTCCGTATGCCCGCCCTGCGCGTCGATGATCTGTGTGTTGACACGCATCTGTCCCGAAACATCGACAAAATCATGGTGAATATCCGCAGAAGTCAGCATATCTTTCATCATACGGCCGTTTGTACCCGCAGAGAAACCCAACGCCACGCTGTCCCCGCCCAGCGCTTTGACGGCGCGGGAAACATTGATACCCTTGCCGCCCGGTTCCAGATAACTGGACACCGCCCGGTTGAGCTTGCCCACGACCAACGGCTGTTCGATGCGCAGCGTGCGGTCGAGCGCGGCATTGAGCGTTATCGTGATAATCATAGGAGCCCCTCCTGAAACAATTTCTCTCTTCTTTCTATTTTACCGAATCGGACGGACAATGTAAATGCTTTTTCGAAATATTCGAGGCAAAACAAAAAGCGGCAGCGTATCCAAAAACGATAGCCGCCGCCCCTATAATCCTTTTTCCGCCAACCCGCGCGCCAGGCTGATATAAAACCGCTTCACGGAAAAGCCCGGCGCGTCCTTTCGGAACACGTCCACCACCTGCTGGTGGGAAACCCCGTCCAGCGTGCCGCGGTACAGGCCCCACCGCGCCGAGGCCGGCGTGACCAGCCCGTCGCTCGCCCCGTGCGCGGGGTAAAACAAACCGCGCGTCAGCATCATAGCGCCATCCGGATGCACCGTGCCGATCCGTGTCCCCCAGCTTTGGTAAAACACGCAGTTCGCATCCGGGTTGTCCCGATTGAAACGCACGAGATATGCCGGCGTAAGCTGCTCGCCCGCGCGCAGGGAATCCGGCTTTTCATCGCCGTGCCGCGACCAGTAGGCGTCGTTCCCACACGCCCACAGCGCAACGCCCGGACGGGCGTACAGCAGCAGCTCGGCCACACGCGAGCCGCGGTTAGGCGTGGACAGCATGGAAAGCGAAGCAATATACCGCCCGTATCCCATGTTGGAGATCAGATACCGCGCCTCCAGCCCGCCCTTGGAATGAGCGATGATATTCACCCGTCGGCAGCCCTGCTCCCTGAGGACGCGGCGCACCGTGCGCGCGAGCTGCGCCGCGCCGGTCTCGATGCTGCCCCAAGCGTCCTGCCCGCCGAGGTAAACGACGGCGCCTCGGGCGCGCAGCAGATCCGGCACACGCCCCCACGGCGTGTAAAGGCCGCCCTGATCGGTCACCCCCAGCCCGTGCGCCAGGATAATCGGATATCTCGTCATAGCGTCTTTTCCTGTCATTTGTGGTATTTGCCGCCTGCGGCAATATTCAGCGCGCGGTATACCTGCTCCAGCACCATCACGCGCGCCAAATGATGCGGGAACGTCATGGGAGACATGGACAGGCGCAGCGCCGCGCGCTGCTTGATGCGCTCCGACAGCCCGCAGGAGCCGCCGATCACCAGGCACACCCTGCTGGTTCCGGAAACCGTCAGCCGCCCCAGATAGTCGGCAAGCTGTTCGGACGACATCGTCCGTCCCTCCACACACAATGCAACCACCGCCGCCCCCTGCGGGAGCTTTTCCTCGATCAGACCGGCCTCTTTCTCAAGCGCCTGCCGCACCTCTCCCGCCGAAGGCGCCTGCGGCAGCCGTGCCTCCGGCAGCTCGACGATTTCCAGCCTACAGTACGCGCCAAGGCGTTTCTCATATTCCTTTACCGCGTCCGCCCAGAACTTTTCGCCCAGCTTGCCGACGCAAATCAGCCGGACAGAGAGCATGCTTCTTCCTCCCCGAACAGGACCGGCTCCTCCATGCGCTCGCGCGGCGCGATATGGACCGCACAGGCGGGCAGACCGCGCAGCGCAGCCCTGGTCTGTTGGAACGCCAGCTCCGGTATATTGTTTTTCTCGCTCAGATGGGCAAGGATCAGCGTCCTTGTCCCGTTTTTGACCAGATCGGCGGCAAATGCCGCGCAGTCCGGATTGGACAGGTGACCAGCCGGCCCTGCCACGCGCATCTTGAGCGGGTACGGGTACGGCCCCGCCTGCAGCATATGCGGGTCGTGGTTGCTTTCCAGTACGACCGTCCCGCAGCCGCGCAGCCTGTCCGCCACATCGCGCGGCACAAAGCCGAGATCGGTCGCAAACCCGAACCGGCTTTCACCGTGGGACAATATGTAGCCGACACTGTCCGCCGCGTCGTGCGGCGTTTCAAAGGTCTCAACATCCACGTCCCGCACCCAGAACGCCTCGCCGCTTTCAAATACGTTCAGCCGGTCGCGGCAGAGCGGCTCCTTTTGCGCAAGCGCCTCCGCCGTGCCGCGCGAGGCAAACACCGGCGCGCCCGCTTTCTTCAGGAACATCGGCAGGCCCTTCACATGGTCGATATGCTCGTGCGTAAGCAGCACGGCCGACAGGTCGTCCAGCCCCAGTCCGACCGCCGTGAGCGCGGCCGTGATCTTGCGCAGGGACACCCCCAGATCAATCAGAATTGCGGCGCCTCCGGCCACATACAGGCCGCAGTTGCCGGTCGAGCCGCTTGCAATGCTGTAATAATACCGTTCCGCCACTGACTAAACCCCTTTGCTTTCCAAAACAGCGGAGAGGTTGCCCCCTCCGCTGTCTGCATCCTGCTTGTGTTACGCGCGCTCCGCCATGCCCATGGAATCCGGTATCTCCGAACGGTACATATCCGCGCCAAGCGCCACAAATTTCTCCACCAGCGTTTCGTAGCCGCGCTCGATGTTCTGCACCTGCTCAACCTCGGTCACACCCTTGGCCGCCAGCCCCGCGATAACCATGGCCGCGCCCGCGCGTAGGTCGTGCGCGCGCACCGGCGCGCCCTTGAACTCCTCGACGCCCTCAATAACCGCGATCTTGCCGTCCACATGGATGCTCGCACCCATGCGCGCCAACTCCTCAGTATAGCGGTAGCGGCTGTCCCACACGCCCTCGGTGACGATGCTCGTGCCTTCCGCAAGGCAAAGCGCGGTTGTCATCTGCGGCTGCATGTCGGTCGGGAAGCCTGGGTACGGCATGGTCTTGATGTTGGTGCGCGTCAGGCGGTTCTCCCTCCGCACCAGCACCGAATCGTCGAATTCCGTGACCTCCACGCCCATCTCCTTGAGCTTGGCGGTGATGCACTCCAGATGCTTGGGGATAACGTTTTTTACCAACACCGAGCCGCCGCACGCCGCGACCGCGGCCATAAATGTGCCGGCCTCGATCTGGTCCGGTATGATGGAATAGCTGCCGCCCTGTAGCCGCTCCACGCCGCGGATCTTAATCACGTCCGTACCCGCGCCCTTGACGTCTGCCCCCATCGCGTTGAGGAAGTTCGCCAGATCGACGATATGCGGCTCCTTGGCGCAGTTCTCCATAATGGTCTGGCCTTTGGCGAGAACCGCGGCGAGCATGATATTCATGGTCGCGCCCACCGAAACCACGTCAAAATAGATGTGCGCGCCGTGCAGACCCTCTTCGGGAGCCTCCGCGCGGATATAGCCGCCCTTGGGCAGCGTAACCTTGGCGCCGAGCGCCTCGAAGCCCTTGATATGCTGGTCGATCGGGCGCACACCGCCGAAGTTGCAGCCGCCTGGCATCGCGACTTCCGCAAAGCCGTATTTGCCGAGCAGCACGCCGAGCAGATAGTACGAGGCGCGCAGCTTGCGCTCCAGCTCATGCGGCTTGAGGCTCGGGTGCTGGGAATTGCGGATCTCGACCGTCGTCGCGTTCACAAGGCGGATCTGCGCGCCAAGCTCCCGCATGATCTCGAGCTGCAGCGTTACGTCAATGATCTTCGGCACATTTTCAATCCGCACCGGCCCATCCGCCAGCAGCGCCGCCGGCACGATCGCGACCGCCGCGTTTTTTGCGCCCGAAATCGTAACCTCGCCGTTGAGCGTTTTACCGCCGTTGATTACATACTTGGTCAAAATCCACCTACTCCTCACTCTTTGGTCCGCGCGGCCGGTCGGCCGCAGCTGTCAAATACCATACTCTATTTTATGAAAACGGACGCCCCCGTGGTGCATCCGCGCAAAATTTCACCTATATATTTTACCACAATTTCCGATAAAGGAAAGCCCTTTTTCAATTTTCCTGCTCGAGTATCGTTTTTTTAGCACAATCCACCAAATAATCCCCCGAATCCGTTCCGATCTTCCAAGTGGGCATCAACTGCAGGCGCCTGCCGCTGTCCGACTGCAGGCGGTAGCCGATGGTCATGCTGGTGATGCGGGTGCAGTCCTGCCCGTTTGCCGCGAATGCAAGCAGCGCGTCCGAGGCGACGCAGACCGTGCCGCTCGCCTGCACGGTCGTATAGGGCGTGCCAAAGCTCCACAGGCCGGAAACGGCGGCGCCGCCCTGCCCGTCGAACCGCAGGGATATCTGCCGGTTGAAAACCGGCAATCCGGCCGCGGTGCCTGTCATGGTCACGGACAGGCCATCCGCTGTATACGCCGCGTCGTCCGACGCAAGGCCCCATTTTTCCAGCAGCCGCTGTGCCAGACGCTGCGCCTGCTTTTCCTCCTCCGGCGCAGGCTCTCCGGTCGCGCACTCGCCCTGCAGCCTCCCGTCCGCCTGCCATTCCAGCGAACCGGACACGCCCTCCAGCAGCACCGCGCCGTCCTCGCGCTCCGTACGCTCCAGCTCGCCGCCGAGCGCGGCCGCGGCGACCGCCTCCTCGCTGGTGCGGCTGCGGTCGACCGACAGCGTGGGCAGCACCGTGTCCCCGGGCAGGCGAAACGACGCATCCAGCTCTATCCCGTAGCCGGAAAGCAGTTCGCCCAGATTGGCCTGCAACTCGCGGACACGCTCCCAGTCCTGCCACTGCTTCACGCCCAGATTACATAAAAGGAACGCATTGACCGCCACCAGAATGACGATCAGTATATTTTTTACCTTACCCCATTGCAAAGCGTCCGTTCCTCCTTTCCCGCCGTGCGCACCGCATCACAGATAAAACCGGCCGGGCGCAAAATAGTCTCCGTCGCTGCGGTAGGCGACCATCAGACTGCGCGTTTCCCCCTGCGCGCCCGCCGCCGCCTGCCGCGCGGGAAGCACAGTGCGGCGCACCTCGTCCGCGTGGAAGCGCTGCAGCCGGATGGTCGCGGAGGTGAGCGAGCCGTTTTCAAACACAAAGGTTGCGAAATCGTTGTCCCCCAGCACAGGGACGCCGCCGTACATCTGCAGGAACACCAGCGTCGTGCGGTTGCCGTTGTGCTGCACCGCGTAGAGCGAGGCGTGGGTGTCGGTTTCCCCCGCGCGCACCGCCGTGTCCAGGATCGTCCGCGCGCAGTCAAGCTGGGCGTCCAGCGCGGCACGGCCGGCGGCCTCCCCCGCGTCGTAGGCGCGCACCGTGCTGTCCGCGCCCGCCGCGTACTGGATCAGGCCGGCCGCGTTCACGCGCAGCGTACTCACATCGTCTACAAACACCCGAACGCGGTCGTTCTGCTCGGAATAATAGTTCGCATACGGCGTAAAGCCGAACGCATCGAGCAGGTCCTCCAATCCGGTGCCGCTCTGCGGGTCGAACAGGTCGATGCTCCCCGCTTTGAGCAGGGGGAGCGACAGCGTTTCCCGATCAAACAGCAGCGTTTCCGGATAAACCGCATACGCCTCGCCGGAAAACTGGCAGGACAGGCCACGGAAGCCCTGCTGCGCGGCGCGCAGCACGCTTTCGTCCGCGTCCGCCGCGGCGGCGTACAGCGCGCCCGTATCCGTGCGCACAAACAGCTGGCCGCTGCCCGCCGTATAAACCAGCGTCTCAACCGCCAGGTCGCTCTGCCAGGAGCCGCCCATCCAGCCGGCTGCAACGCTCAGCGGGATCGCGCCGTGATAGCGCAGCAGCGCGCAGTCCCCGGCCCGCAGGGCTGCGACCAGCTCCGCCTCTTCCGCCTGCTCCAGCTCCCCGTCCGACAGTACCGCCGCCCACAGCGGACGGACCGCTTCCAGGCCTGCGTCGATGTCGGTCAGGCTGTACTGCACGCCGTAAAGCTGTCCGTCCGTGGTCAGCGCGAGCTGCGCGGGCTCGGCCGCCGCCACGCCGGACGAGCGTAGCTCGTACCCGACCGCGCCGCCGAACACATGGTCGTACGCGCGCCGCAGCAGGTTGTCCGCCGGCATCTGGTCGATGTTCATGCCCGCCAGCCAGTTGGCCGCGCAAAGCACGCCCAGCAGTAGAACCAGCACGATCAGGGAAACGTTTTTCGCGGTGTTTTTCACCGAATGTCCGGCCTGGTTCATACCGGCCCCTCCTCCCGATTCGGGATGAGGTCGGTCGGCAGGGTGATGGTCACAGTCGTACCCTTGCCATATTCGCTGGCCAGCGCGATCTTGCCCTCGTGCTGCTCCACGATCTCCTTGGCGATCGCCAGGCCCAGACCGGTGCCGCCCGCCTCGCGGCTCCTCGCCTTATCCACGCGGTAGAAGCGCTCGAACAGGCGCGGCACGTCCGCCGCCGGAATACCCACGCCGTCGTCCTCCACTGTGATACGCACGCGGTTGGCTCCGGCCATGCGCGCGGACAGACGCACATGGCCGCCCGCCGGCGTGTATTTGACCGCGTTGGACAGGATGTTCACCACAACCTGCTCGATCCTCTCGCGGTCGCCCACGATCTGCGGCAGGTCGTCCGGCGTATCCACAGTCAGCTCATGCCCGCTGTCCTCCGCCGTGAATTTCATGGCGTTGGCCACGTTTTTCAGCATATCCCCCAGCGGGAAGCGCGTCATACGCAACTCCATCCGGCCATAGTCCAGCTTGGACAGTGTCAGCAGGTCGGTCACGATGCGCGCCATGCGCTCGGACTCGCTGGAGATAACGCCGAGGAACTGCTTTTCCGTATCGATCGGGATGTCGCCCGCCGCGTCCAGCAGCGTTTCGGTATACGAGCGGATATTAGTCAGCGGCGTGCGCAGCTCGTGCGATACGTTCGCCACGAACTCACGGCGCGCGTCGTCCAGCCGGCGCTGCTCGGTAATATCGTGGATAACCGCGATCACGCCGCCCTCCCCGTCCAGCGCGCCGTACGGCGCGAGTGTGACCGAAAGCACGCGGCCGAAGCGCGTAATCTCACTGGTCAGGAACGACCGCATGGCGGTCTCGTCCGAATTGGGCATATCCAGGTCGACGAACATTTCGTCGAATGTCAGGCCGTCCTCCACCCGCACGCCCAGCAGGCTTTCGGTCGCCGGATTCATATGGATGAGCCGGCCCGCGGTCGTGAACGCTGCTACGCCGTCCGTCATATGCAGGAACAGGGTGTTCAGCTTGTCTCGTTCGCCCTGCACCTCGCCGACCGTGTTCTTGAGCTGACCCGCCATGTAGTTGAACGAGCGTGTCAGCTCGCCGATCTCGTCCGAGGACTGCACGCCCAGCTCCTGATCAAAGTTGCCCTTCGCAATCGAACGGGCGCCCTCGGTGATGCGCTCGATCGGGGTGGTGATGGTTTTGGAAAGCAGAAAGGAAAGCAGGATGGCCGCGAGCAGGCCGAACATCATCGCCTGCATGACGATCTGGAAGAACCGCCAGGACATGTCCGACACCTCGCGCTTGTCATCCGCAATGTACACAATATAATCGACCTGGTCGCCGTCCCCCGCGCGGATCGGGACCGCAACGTCCATCACGCTGTCCGCGACCGACGAGCGGGTACCCGTCTCTCCCGCCATCGCCGAGATGACGTTGCTTGTCCGCGTGAACGAGGCTTCGCGGAGCGCGTTTGAGCTTGCCAGCACGCGCCCCTGGCTGTCCAGAATATAATAGGTCCGGTAATTATCGATGCCAAGCTGCCCCTCGTAGCTGTCCACGACAGTCTGGATATCCGTTGTTCCTGCCTGGGCCGCATTTTCGAGCGACTGCATCACATCCGTCTGGTTAAACACGTTCTGCATATCCTCGTAAAAGCTGTCAATATAGAACGTGCTGACGCTGTTGATCAGGAACGTACCCACCACGGCCATGACCGAAACGATCATCAGCACCAGGATCAGCACAAGCTTCATGTGTAAGGATCGAAACATAGCTTACTCCCCGTCGGCAAAATAGTAGCCCATGCCCCGCTTGGTCATAATGTGCCGCGGGCTTGCGGGCTGATCCTCCACCTTTTCGCGCAGGCGCCGGATCGCAACGTCCACCGCGCGCAGGTCTCCGTAATATTCATAGCCCCATACCTGCTCCATCAGCTCCTCGCGCGAAAAAACGCGCCCCGGCGCCGCGGAAAGAAAGCACAGGATGTCGAATTCACGCGCCGACAGCTCCAGCGGACGCCCGTTTTTGTACACCATGCCGTTGTCCTTGGAAATACGCAGCCCGCCGCCGGACGGCAAGGGCGCTTTTTCCCGTTCCTCGCCCGACACCGTGCGGCGCATATTGGTTTTGACGCGCGCCATCAGCTCGCGCATGGAGAACGGCTTGGTGATATAATCGTCCGCCCCCAGTTCAAGCCCCATGACCTTGTCGGTCTCCTCCTCGCGCGCGGTCAGCATGATGATCGGCGTGTTGTGGAATTTTTCGCGTACACGCTTGCAGACCTCGAAGCCGTCCATGCCAGGCAGCATCACGTCGAGCAGGATCAGGTCGGGCGCGTCCTCCAGCGCGTGCCGCAGGCCCTCCGTCCCGTCGTATGCCACGATGGTATCATAGCCCTCGCGCTGCAGGTTGAACACCAAAATATCCGCGATGGCCTTTTCATCCTCCACCACGAGGATCGTTTTCTTTTCCATAGATTCCTCCTTTTCAGAGGGTGGGTTACGCGGGAAACCGCCGGTCCGCCGGTTTCCGTTCTTACAGCAGGCCCTTTAGCCTTGCGCGGTACATCGCAACAATGGTTTTCGCGTCGCGTATCTCATCCCGCGCGATCATGGCCTCCACCTCGGCGATGGGCAGGCGCACCACCTCGACGAATTCGTCCTCGTCCGGCTGCATCTCTCCCTCGGTCAGGTCGAGCGCCGCGAACAGATGCACCACCTCGGTCAGGAAACCGGGCGAGGGGTACTGCGCGCCAAGCGGCACGATGCGGCCGGCCGTGCAGCCGGTCTCCTCCTTCAGCTCCCGCGCGCCGCACGCGGTGAAGTCCTCCGCCCCGTGGTCGAGCTTGCCGGCCGGTATCTCCAGCAGCTCGGTATCATACGGATAGCGGAACTGCCTCACCAGAATGATGTTGCCCGACCGATCGACCGGCAGCACGCCCACGCCGCCGACATGCTCGCACACCTCGCGCCGCGCCCTCCTGCCGTTTGGCAGCAGGACCTCGTCCAGCCGCGCTTTCATGATCTTCCCTTCAAAAAAATACTGGTAGGAAAGCTGTTTCTCTCTCATATCCATCTCTTATGCTCCCTTTCTCACGGCGTGCCGAAGCAGCGCAGAATATAGGCGGTTTCCGGCGGCACCGTGACATGGATGCCGCGGCTGTCCGCGCGGTCGAATTCCGCCCCGTCCAGCATATCAACCGCATAGACTGCGCGCGCATGGGTGCGCACCGCATGGTGGCCGCGGTTGACCAGGATCAGCAGGCGGGAATGCTCGGTCTCCCGCTCGTACTGCAGCAGCGCGCCCTCGCAGCGAAGGAAGCGCAGCCCGCCGCGCGCGAGCGTGTCGCTGTCCGCGCGCAGCGCGCACAGCTTGCGGTAAAAGCCCAGCAGCGCGCGGTCCTCCGCGCCCCATGGATAGGTACGGCGGTTGAATGGGTCCTCAAAGCCCTGCCGCCCTGCCTCGTCCCCATAGTAAATGGTGGGCGAGCCGGGCATGGTGAACTGGATGACCGCGGCCAGCCGCAGCCGCCGCTGCGCGCTTTCCAGCCGGTCTGGTGGGAGCGCATAATGCGCGCGTCCGTCGCGGTCCATGTGCCACTCCTCTTCGGACACACCGAGGATGGTAAGCGCACGCGCGGTATCGTGCGTGCCGATCACATTCATCAGGTTATAAAACACATCGCGCGGATAATTTTCGCGAATGCACTCCATGGTTTCCGCGAAATGCTCGGCCGTTCCGCCGTTCAGGAACGCCAGGATCGCGTCGCGCAACGGGTAGTTCATGACCGAGTCCAGCTCGCCGCCCTGGAAATACCGGCGGCGTTCGGAATAGGCGATTTTGTTGGAGGCGTCCTCCCACACCTCGCCGATGATGAGCGCATCCGGCTTTTCCTGCTTGGCCGCCGCGTTCAGGCGCCGGATAAAGGCGTCCGGCAGCTCGTCGGCCACGTCGAGCCGCCAGCCGGAGGCGCCCAAGCGCAGCCAGCGGCGGATGACGCTGTCCTCGTTGTCAATGATATAGTCGAGATAACTCTCGTCCATCTCGCGCACCTGCGGCAGCGTATAAATGCCCCACCAGGAGCCGTATTGGTCCGGCCACTGTTGGAAATCAAACCAGCGGTAATAGGGCGATTCTTGCGACTGGTGCGCGCCTACGCTGTCATACCGGCCGCGGCCGTTGAAATAGCGGCTGTCGTAGCCCGTGTGGTTGAACACACCGTCCAATACGACGCGCATGCCGCGCGCCGCCGCCTCCACGCACAGCGTCTGGAAGTCCTCCTCGCTGCCGAGCAGGGGATCGACGCGCTTGTAGTCGCCCGTGTCATAGCGGTGGTTGGAATACGCCTGGAAGATCGGATTGAAATAAATCGTGCGCACATGCAGGCTCTCAAGGTAATCCAGCTTTTCGATCACACCGCGCAGCGTGCCGCCGAAAAAATCGTTATTGAGGATCTCGCCGTTCCCATCCGGCTGATAAACCGGAATGTCGTCCCAGTTCTCATGCAGCACGCGCGGCGCGACGCCCTCGCCCTCGGGCTGGACGGGCATTCTGTCCCGACAGAAGCGGTCCGGAAAGATATTGTAGGTAATGCCTTCCCCAAACCAGGAGGGAGGCCGGTACGCCGGATCGTAGACCGTGAGCTGATATTTGTCCCCCAGGGTGTCCAGAATCTCGCAGCGGCCGCCATAGCCGCGCATGGCGTACACCGGACCGTCCGAGCCGTCTACCGTGAAGTAGTACCAGTACAGCCCCGCGTGATCGGGCGTGAACGACGTGCTGTACCGGTCCCGCGCGCCAGCCAGCCCATACCAGCGCATCGGGAACGCTTCCGGCTGACCGCCATCCTCCTCGACCCACAGTGTCACATACTGGATGCCGCGCTCGCGCCTGGGATAAACAGAAAACTCGACCGTTTCCCCTGCCTTTACCGCGCCGTAGGGCTTCTTGCAGGCAAGCTCACGGGAGTGGAACATACAATCGGGAATGGCTTTCAAAAACAGTTCCCCCAAACATAAAAACTCTTTATATAGTATAGCACAAAACGGCCTGCCGGTAAACAAAAAACGGCCTGTACGGTCGTTTTGTTCACAATCTCTTCACTGTTTTGCCGCAGGTGCGGCGCTCTCCCCCACAGAAAAAAGGGCTGCCCGCAGGCAACCCCTTTCCCTTGTTGTGTTTTTTTAAAATGCAAAGTTTGTTTTGACGCGCCAGATATTCTGCGCATATTCCGCGACCGAGCGGTCCGCGGCGAAACGGCCGGAATTGGCAATATTCATCAGGGACATATAGTTCCAGTTCTCCGGCCGGCGGTACATCTCGCCCACGCGCTCCTGCGCGACCGCGTAGGAGGAGAAGTCCTTCAGGCTCATATACCGGTCGGCCGGCCCGCCGTTGCCGCCGTGCAGCAGCAGGTTCGCCAGGTCGGTATAATCCACCCCATCGCCAAAGCCGTGGATCATATGATCCATCACGCGCTTGATGACCGGATCGTTCTGGTAGATCAGCATAGGCTCATAGTTGCCGGAAGCGGCGAGCGCCTCGGCCTCGGGCGTTTCCATGCCGAAAATGAAGATATTCTCGCGGCCCACGGCCTCGCAGATCTCCACGTTGGCGCCGTCCATCGTGCCGATGGTCAGCGCGCCGTTCATCATGAACTTCATGTTGCCCGTGCCGGAGGCTTCCTTGCCCGCGATCGAGATCTGCTCGGAGATCTCCGCGGCCGGCATAATCATCTCCGCCAAGGAAACCTTGTAATCCTCGATGAACACAACCTTGAGCTTATCCCCGATATCCGGATCGTTGTTAATCATATTGGCGATCGAATGGATGAGCTGGATGGTCTTTTTCGCCACCGCATAGCCCGGCGCGGCCTTGGAGCCGAAAACAAACGTGCGCGGCACGAAGTCCATGCCCGGGTTATCCTTGAGCTTGTGGTACAGCGAGATAATATGCAGAATGTTGAGCATCTGGCGCTTGTACTCATGCAGGCGCTTGACCTGCACGTCGAAAATCGAGTCCATGTTGACCTCGATGCCGTTATGCTCCTTAATATACTCCGCCAGGCGCAGCTTGTTGTCGCGCTTGATCTGGCCGAGCTGGGCGAGCAGCGCCTTATCCTCGCCATAGTTGGCGAGTACCTGTAGCTCGGAGGGGTGCTTGCGGTAGCCCTTGCCGATCTTGCTCTCGATCAGCGCGGCCAGCTTCGGGTTGGCCTCGCACAGCCAGCGGCGGTGCGCAATGCCGTTGGTAACGTTGCGGAACTTCGCCGGATAGATCGTGTAGAAATCCTTGAACACGCGCTCCTTGAGGATGTCTGAATGCAGCGCGGACACGCCGTTGATCGAGAACGAGCCGGCGATGGCCAGATGCGCCATGCGGACGATCCCGTCCGACACGATGGCGAGCCTGGAGATCTTCTGGAAATCGTTCGGGAAGTAGTTCCACAGGTCCCGACAGAAGCGCTCGTTGATCTCGTGGATGATCTGCATGATGCGCGGCATCAGCTCCTGCACGAGCGATACCGGCCAGCACTCCAGCGCCTCGGGCATGACCGTATGGTTGGTATAGGCGACCGACTGGCTGGTGATGTTCCACGCATTTTCCCAGGACATATCGTTATCGTCCATCAGAATACGCATCAGCTCGGGGATGACCAGCGTCGGATGGGTGTCGTTGATGTGCAGCACATGCTTGTGCGCAAAGTTGGCGAGCGTGCCGTACTTGGCCTTGTGCTTGGCACAGATATCCTGCAGCGTCGCCGAAACCAGAAAATACTGCTGCTTCAGGCGCAGGGACTGGCCCTCGCGATGGTTATCCTCCGGATACAGGACCATGGAGATCGTCTCCGCCATGGCGTGCTTTTCCAGCGCCTTGAGGTATTCGCCGGAGGAGAACAGCTTCATATCCAGCGCAATCGGGCTTTTTGCCTCCCACAGGCGCAGGCGCGCGATGTTGCCCGTATCATAGCCCGAGATCGGCATATCATACGGCACCGCCAGCACCGGCGTGTAATCGTGGTATTCCACGACCAGCTTTCCGTTTTCGTCAAAATGGGTATCGATCGTACCGCCGATCCTGACCTCGCGGGTATCGTCCATGGCCGGTATCTGCCATACGTCGCCGGAAGCGAGCCAGGAATCCGGCAGCTCCACCTGCTGCCCGTCCTCGATCTTCTGCTTGAAGATGCCGTGCTCATAGCGGATGGAGTAGCCTGTGCCGCGCACGCCCGTAGTGGCCATACCGTCCATATAGCAGGCGGCCAGGCGGCCCAGGCCGCCGTTGCCGAGGCCGGGGTCGGCCTCCTGCTCGAAGATATCGGCCATCTCGTAGCCCATTTCCTTGAGCGCCGCGGTCAATTCGTCCAGCATGCCCAGATTATAAGCGTTGTTGCGCAGGCTGCGGCCGACAAGAAATTCCATGCACAGGTAATGCACCTGCCGCTCCCCATATTTTTCGACCTCGTTCTGGGTCTGGATCATATGCTCGGTCAGCGCGTCGCGGACAACGAGCGCGCAGGCCTCATAAATCTGATCCTTGGTGGCGTCCGCCACTTCGCAGGCAAAATGCCGCTGCAGCTTGCCGGCGATGGCCTCTTTCAGCGCATTCTTGGTGTACAGGTTCTTTGGCATGGTATCTCTTGTCTCCTCACTTAATTTGCTTTGCGGGTTTTACCACCCCAGGGCAGAGTGGTAAACCTCTATGTATTTATCAGCCGAGCTGCCCCAGCTGAAGTCGCTCTTCATGCCCTGGAGCATCAATTTGTTCCACGCGGGCTTGTTATAGCGGAACACGCCGCAGGCCTCGCGGATCACATGCAGCATGTCATGCGCGTTATAGCTGGCGAAGGTGAAGCCGTTGCCCGTGCCGGCGTAATCGACAAACGCCTGCACGGTGTCCTTCAGGCCGCCGGTCTCACGCACGATCGGGATGGTGCCGTAGCGCAGCGAGATCATCTGCGCCAGCCCGCACGGTTCGAATTTGGACGGCATCAGGAACATGTCGCAGCCGCCGTAAATGCGGTTGGCCAAGTCGCCCGAGAACATGATGGACGCGGAGATCTTGGCCGGATAGCGGCGCTTGGCCTCCAGGAACATCTGCTCGTACCGCCAGTCGCCCTTGCCCAGCACGATCAGCCGCAGGTCGTCGGACAGGATATCGTGCAGCACGGCTTCGATCAGGTCCAGGCCCTTCTGGTCCACAAAACGGGTGACCATGCCGATGACCGGCGTGTTCTCGTCGCCCTCCAGGCCGCAGAGCTTGAGCAGCTCGAGCTTGTTGACCGTCTTGTCCTCCGGATTGCGCGGCCCGTAGTTTTTGAACAGCTTGGGGTCGGTTTCCGGATTGAACGCATCCATATCGATGCCGTTGAGGATGCCGTGCAGCTTGTAGCTGTTCATGCGCAGCACGGAATCCAGGCGGTAGCCATAATACTCGGTCTGTATCTCGGCCGCGTAGGTAGGCGAAACCGTCGTGACCGCGGTGGAGGCCACGATCGCGGCCTTCATCAGGTTGACGTCCCCGTCCATCGCCATGAAGCCGGAGCGGAAATGCGCGTCGTCGATGCCAAGCACATACTCGAGGATCTCGCGGCCGTAGCGGCCCTGGTACTGGATATTGTGGATGGTGAACACGGTCTTGATATTCTCATAGAAGGGGCGCGCGGAGAACATCAGGTTATAGTACACCGGCACCAGCGCGGATTGCCAGTCGTTGCAGTTGATGACATCCGGCTTCCATTCCAGGTCGGGCAGTACCTCGAGTACCGCCTTGGAAAAATAGGCGAAGCGCTCCGCGTCGTCATACTCGCCGTAGACTTGGCCACGGGCGAAATAGTACTCGTTGTCGATGAAATAGAAAGTCACGCCATCCGACTCATAGCGGAACACACCGCAGTACTGGTTGCGCCAGCCCAAGCGCACATAGGCGTTTTTCAGGTAATAAAACTTTTCCCGCCATTCCTGGCCGATCGACGAATACAGGGGGCAGAACACGCGCACGTCGTGTCCCTTTGCCGCGAGGGCCTTGGGCAGAGAGCCCGCGACATCGCCCAAGCCGCCGGTTTTTACAAACGGGGCGCATTCGCTGGTAACGTACATGATTTTCATAAGAGCCGAGCCTCCCCAATAGGCGGCGCGAAAGCGGGGAGAGGCCCCCGCTTCCGTACCTCGGTATTTTCATTATACTAAATTCTGTCTCCCTGCAATATAGGGAAATTCAACGAACATTTCTCGCTTTACAGCCTCATTTTGGCCTTTTTGTCATGGTTTTAACAATTTCTTGATCAAACTGTAGCGTTTTTGGCAATCGTGATCGGGTAGTTCTCATGGCCCATCATGGTGCGTCCGTTGCGGACGATGACGTTGCGATCCGTGATCACATGGCGCAGCGACGCGTCGGACAGGATACGCCCGCCCTCCATGATGATGCAGTCCTCGACCTTTGCGCCCTTTTCGATCACCACGTCGCGGAACAGGATGCAGTTTTTCACATAGCCCTCGATCGTACAGCCGTCCGCGATCAGGCTGTCCTCCACCTCGGCCTTGTCGCCATAATACGCGGGCGCCTCGTCCTTGATGCGGGTCAGGATCGGGCGGGTGCGCAGAAACACCTCGTCCCGCACCTCCTTATCGAGCATATCCATGTTCGAGCGGAAATAATCGAACGTATCCTCGATCTTGACCGCGTATTCGTTGAACAGGTAGCCGGCGACCGTGCCGTCCATCTGCGCGCGGGTCAGGAACTCGCGCTCGAAGTGGATGCAGTTGTGTGTAACGCAGTCGGAGAGCATGTGGATGAGGTACTGGCGGCTCATCACATAGATGCCGAGCGAGGTGTGCTTGCACTTGCCCTCGTTGGAATCGCCCACGCGGATATCGACCGCTTCCTTTTTGCGGTTCAGCTCAACATAGGTCGCATACGGGGAATCCTTCTGCTTCTTGGTGCAGACCATGGTCAGGTCCGCGCCGGATTTGATATGCCGGTCGAGCACGTCGTCCAGCGGGACGTTGGCGACGATATCGCCGTCCGCGACCACAACGTAATCCGCCTTGTTTTTCTGCAGGAAATCGACCGCGCCGGCCAGCGCGTCGATCTTGCCGCGGTACTCGCCGGTGACGAGCGGCGAGGCCTTGCGCGCATACGAATACGGCGGCAGCAGGGTGACGCCCGAGTTCTTGCGGGACAGGTCCCAGTCCTTTGCGTTGCTGATGTGGTCGATCAGGGACTGATACTTGTCCTTCATCAGCACGCCGATGCGGTAAATCCCGGAATTGACCATATTGGACAGCATAAAATCGATGATGCGGTACCGGCCGCCCCACTGCACCGCGCCCACCGTGCGGTGCTCGGTGATCTCACGCAGATCGTTGTCATTGTCAAACGCAATGATGATGCCTAAAACACTGTTCATCATGTCCGCCCCCTTAAATCATGTCCGGCAGGTCTTCGTCTGCCATTTCCTTCGCTGCCAGCTTGGCGCCGCGTCCGATGCGCACGCCCTCTGCGACAACGGCAACGCCCCATTTTTCCACGTCGCCATCCGACGGGCTGCCTCCGACGACCGCGTCCTTGGCGATCACGGCGTTCTCCGCCACGATCGAATACTGCACGGTCGCGCCCTCTTCCACAACCGCGCCCGGCATAAGGATGGAGTACTCGACCTTTGCCCCCCTTGCGATCTTCACGTCCGAGAACAGCACGGATTCGGAAACGTCGCCCGCGATCTCACAGCCCTCGGAAAGCAGCGTGTGCTTGACGACCGCGTCCTTGGCCGTAAAGTGCGGGGGCGAGCCCGTGGTGCGGCCGTAGATCTTCCAGCTATCGTCCTTGAGGTTGAGTCCGGAATTCGGCGAGAGCAGGTCC
The DNA here is from genome assembly GCF_025567315.1 of Agathobaculum ammoniilyticum. Taxonomy (NCBI): domain Bacteria; kingdom Bacillati; phylum Bacillota; class Clostridia; order Eubacteriales; family Butyricicoccaceae; genus Agathobaculum; species Agathobaculum ammoniilyticum. The sequence continues at coordinate 214,952 of NZ_JAOQJE010000002.1, read as the reverse complement.
ATGTTGGCTTCCCACAGGGATTCGATCGTGCCGACGTCCTTCCAGTAGCCCTCGAACCGATAGGAGACCATCTTCTCCCCGTTGCCCAGCATGGTCGGAATGATATCCTTGCCGAAGTCGTTGGAGGACTTCTTGTTCTCCTCGTCCTCGATCAGATACTGGCGCAGCTTTTTCCAGGAGAAGATATAAATGCCCATGGACGCCAGCGTGGACTTCGGGTTTTTGGGCTTTTCCTCGAATTCATAGATCGTGCCGTCCGGCTTGCAGTTCATGATGCCGAAGCGGGACGCCTCGGCCAGCGGCACGTCCAGCACCGCGATGGTCGCGTCCGCGCCGGTCTGCTTGTGCTGCTGCAGCATCTTGTTGTAGTTCATCTTGTAGATATGGTCGCCCGAAAGGATCAGCACATATTCGGGGTCGTACTCGTCGATAAATGCGATATTCTGGTAGATCGCGTTCGCCGTACCCTTGTACCACTCGGAGGCCTTGCCCTTCTGGTACGGCGGCAGGACGTACACGCCGCCGCGCAGGCGGTCGAGGTCCCAGGTCTGGCCCGAACCGATATAGGCGTTGAGCACATGCGGCTCGTACTGCGTGAGCACGCCCACCGTATCAATGCCCGAATTGGTGCAGTTGGACAGCGGGAAGTCGATAATGCGGTACTTGCCCCCAAACGGTACCGCGGGCTTGGCGACGTTCTTCGTCAGCACATACAGGCGGCTGCCCTGTCCACCTGCGAGCAGCATGGCCACGCATTCTTTTTTCCGATACATTGATGACTCTCCTTTTTCTGCGGTTTACTCTATATATGCCGTGGGAACGGCATTTTTCCTACTTTTCCCCGTCCGGACGGACAGCTGGCGCCTTTTCCGCCGGTTTGGCGACCGCCCGCGTGCCGGTCTTGGCAACGGCTTTTTCGCCCGTTTTCGCCACTGCCCTGGTGCCGGTTGCCCGCACTGCGCGCGTCCCCGTCTTGGCGACCGCCTTGGACGTTTTGCCCTTTTGGGCTTCCGCGGCTTTCTTGGCCGCTTCGATCTCGGCCTTGGTGCGGCGCTTGGCGCGCGGCTTGCCCTTGAAGAACAGCACGCCGAACCGCGGAATCTGGATCCTGATGGACTGCTCCTGCCCGTGCAGCGGCTTGTTTTCGCTCCTCACCCTGCCGTTGGACAGGCCGCTGCCGCCGAATTCCGTCCTGTCCGAGGTAAAGATTTCCTCATAGCTGCCCGCGAACGGCACGCCGATGCGGTAGACCTCCTGCATCTCCGGCGAGAAGTTGACCACGATCACGATATCGCTTCCATCTGCCGCGATCCGCCGGAACGCAATGATGTTATTGCGGTTGTCCTCATGACTGATCCATTCAAAGCCGCGCCAGTCGGTATCCTGCTCCCAGAGCTGCGGCGTTTCCAGATAGAAATGGTTGAGCGCCTTAACATAGGTCTGCATCTGCTTATGCGCCGGATAATCCAGCAGCATCCAATCCAGCCCGCGCTGATAGGCCCATTCGGAGAACTGCGCGAATTCGCCGCCCATGAACAGCATCTTCTTGCCCGGGTGCGCGGCCATGTAGCCGTACAGCGCACGCAGGCCGCCGAATTTATTCTCATACGGGTCGGGCATCTTGCCGATCAGCGAGGACTTTCCATGCACCACCTCGTCATGCGACAGCGGGAGGATATAATTCTCCGAAAACGCGTACATGAACGAGAACGTGATCTTGTCGTGCATATCCTTGCGGAAGAACGGATCCGCCGAGCAGTAGCACAGCATGTCGTTCATCCAGCCCATGTTCCACTTGAAATTGAAGCCCAGGCCGCCGTCGTAGCCCGGCTTGGTGACCATCGGCCAGGCGGTGGATTCCTCCGCGATCATCATGACGTCCGGATGGTCGGTCAGGATATACTCGTTGAGCAGGCGCAGGAAATCGATGGCTTCCAGGTTCTCGCGGCCGCCGTGGATATTGGGGCGCCATTCATGCTGGCGGTTGTAATCCAGATACAGCATGGAGGCGACCGCGTCCACGCGAAGGCCGTCCATATGGAATTTTTCGATCCAGAACATCGCGGAGGAGAACAGCAGGTTGCGCGTGGACACCTTGCCGTAATCGAACACGCGCGTCCCCCATTCCTTGTGCTCCATCTTGAGCGGGTCGGCGTATTCGTACAGATACGAGCCGTCAAACTCGACCAGCCCGCATCCATCCTTGGGGAAATGCGCCGGCACCCAGTCCATGATGACGCCGATGCCGGCCTGGTGCGCCTTGTCGATCAGGTACATCAGATCCTTGGGCGTACCGTAGCGGCTTGTCGCCGCGAAATAGCCGATGACCTGATACCCCCACGAACCGTCGAACGGGTATTCGGTCAGGGGCATGAATTCGATATGGGTATAGCCCATTTCCTTGACATAGGGTACCAGCTCGTCCGCAAGCCGGCGGTAGGAATAGAAGTTCCCGTCCTCATGCAGCTTCCAGGAGCCGAGATGGCATTCGTAAATATTCACCGGACTGGAGTAGGGCAGATGGCTTTTGCGCCATTCCATCCAGGAGGTGTCGCTCCATTCGTAGCCCTCGATGTCGAACACCTTGGAGGCGTTGCCCGGGCGGGTTTCGGCGTGGAAGCCGTAGGGATCGGATTTATCGAACACATCGCCCGATTTTGCCCATACGCTATACTTATATGCGGCATATTCCGGAACATGCGGGATAAATTTTTCCCAGATGCCCTGCTCGTCCCGCTCCATGTAATCCACTTCACGGTCCCAGCCGTTGAATTCGCCCATGACCGAAACCTTTTCGGCCTCCGGCGCGTAAACACGGAACAGGTATCCTGGTTCGCCGTCCTGCACCAGCGGGTGCGCGCCCATATAGTCATACGCGCGGCAGTCTCTTCCCGAATAGAAGAGCTTACTCCGCTTCCCGCCGGCCGGCGATGCGCTTTTCTTCTTCATATTGCATCCTCTCCCTCTTATAAACCGCTAAAACAAGCCTTTTTCCATTTTTTTACGATTTTTTGTCTATTTCGCTTGTTTTTCCGCAGCAAGCCTGGCTTTAGTTGGATATAGTATACATCAACAGAGAAAAAAAGTCCAGCAATTTTACACAATTACCAGACTTTTTTAATGAAAATTTTGTTCGGTTTCAACAGCTTTTGTCGGGAAATGTTGAGATAATGCACAATATCCCTATGTTCTGTTCAGAAAATGTTCCGGCGTATCATATCCAGCGCGGTGGAGGCCGCCTGCATGCGCACACGGTCGCGCCCGTTCATGGACTTCATCTTACGGGTGTAGTTCCGCCCCTTGTGCCATACGCTGATGTACACCAGGCCGACCGGCTTGTCGTCAGTCCCGCCGCCCGGTCCGGCCACGCCCGTGATGCCCACGCCCACATCCGCGCCCAGCGCCTGCGCCACGCCCGCGGCCATCTGCTCGGCCACCTCGGGCGACACCGCACCGACCGTATCCAGCGTCTCCTTCCGGACGCCCAGCAGGCGCGTCTTGACCTCGTTAGCATAGGAGCATACGCCGCCCAGATAATACACCGAGCAGCCCGGCACGTCCGTGATGCGCTTGGACAGCAGCCCGCCCGTGCAGCTTTCCGCCACGGCGAGCGTCAGGCCGCGCGCCCGCAGTCCGTCGCCCACGACCTGCTCCAGCGAATCCACATCCACGCCGTACACATCCTCGCCCAGCAGGCCGCAGATCTTTTCCACAACCGGCGCGAGCAGCTTTTCGCATTCCTCCGGCGTGTCCGCCTTGGCGGTCACGCGCGCGAAGCACTCCGAGGTCTTGGCGTAGGGCGCGATAGTTGGGTTTTTGCTCTCGGCCATCATGTCGTGCAGAATGGTTTCCATATTGCTCTCACCCAGGCCGAACACGCGGATATTGCGCGAGACGATGCAGCCGCCCGCGAACTTGTACAGGTAGGGCATCGCGCATTCCTTCCACATGGGGTTGCACTCGCGCGGGGGGCCGGGCAGCATGATGACATGCTTGCCATACGCCTCGAACGCGCAGCCCGGGGCGGTCCCCCATTCGTTGACGAACACGGTGCAGCCCTCGGGCAGCCAGGCCTGTTTTTCGTTGTTCGGCGTCATCTCTCGGCCAATGGTCTGGAAAAAGCCCTTGATGCGGTCGAGCGAGGGCTGGTGCAACGCCATCTTTTTCCCGAAGACCGAGGCTAGCGTTTCCTTTGTCAGGTCGTCGAGCGTGGGGCCGAGGCCGCCGGTGGTGATGATGATGTCCGCGCGGTCGCGCGCCGTTTCGACCACATGGCGCAGGCGAGCCGGATTGTCTCCGACCACGGTCTGGTAAAATACGTTGATGCCAAGCTCGCTCAGTCCCTGCGAGATGAGCTGCGCATCCGTGTTGACAATGTCGCCGAGCAGGATCTCGGTTCCGACGGCGATCAGTTCTGCATTCATAACTGCTTCTCCTTTCGCGCCGTAGCGCGCATAAAATCGGTTTGCGTCATTCGGATATCGAAAGGCGGTTCCTACGGAACCGTCTTTCGTATATAGGGGGCTTTTGAAGCCCCCTATACTCACGGCAGATGGATGATCTCCACCCCCGCGACCGCCTCTTCCACCAGCGCGTCCACCTCCAGGCGGCTTTCCGCCTCGAGGATTTTCGGCATTTTGGGCTTGGTGTTCGGGTGCTTGGGGGTGAACACCGTACAGCAGTCCTCATAGGGCAGGATGGAGGTTTCAAAGGTGTCGATCTTACGCGCGATGGTCACGATCTCCTCCTTGTCCATGCCGATGCACGGGCGGAACACGGGCAGCCCGCACACCGCGCCGGTCACGGCCATCGCGGGCATGGTCTGGCTGGCCACCTGGCCGAGCGACTCGCCCGTGATCAGCGCGCCGCAGCCATATTCCACGGCGACCCTTTCCGCAATGCGCATCATGAAGCGCCGCATGATGAGCGTAAACAGCTCCTCATGGCACTTTTCGCGGATCTCCTCCTGGATCCTGGTGAACGGCACCACCATCACGCTCATGCGGCCGCACCACACGGTCAGCTTGCGCCCCAGCTCGAGTACCTTCTCCTTGGCGCGCTCCGAGGTGTAGGGATAGCTGAAGAAATGGATGCCCACCAGCTCCAGGCCGCGCTTGGCCATCATCCAGCCCGCAACCGGACTGTCGATGCCGCCGGACAGCAGCAGCGCGGCCCTGCCATTCGAGCCGATCGGCATACCGCCCGCGCCCGGCTCGGGGCCGGCATGCACAAAGGCGTACTTTTCACGCATTTCGACATGCACGGTCAGGTCGGGGCAGTGCATATCCGGTTTGACCGCCGGAAAACGGTCGGCCAGCTCGCCCCCGACCCGCTGGCTGATCTCGGTCGAGGTCATAGGGAATTTTTTGTCCCCGCGCTTGGTTTCCACCTTAAAAGTCCCTGCCTGCGCAAAGCGCGGCGCCAGATAGGACTGCGCGGTCTCGATCACGCTTTCGAGCGTCTTTTCCGGACACACGGCTGCGCGCGAGATAGTCGCGAAGCCGAATACATGCCGCGCGCAGTCCATGACCGCGTCCGCGTCGGCCTCCTCCGGCACCTCGACGTACACGACCGACTGCCGCATGGAAATCCCACAGTCCGCGACGTGCTTCATGCGCCGCGACAGGTTTTTGAGCAGCCGGTCCTCAAAGGTTTTGCGGTTGAGGCCCTTGAGGACGATCTCCCCGCATTTAAGCAATAATACTTCCTTCATACGATCTCCTTTTATTTTTTATGTATCAAACCCGCTACCGGTCCACCGTGAGCGTGCCGCTCTGCACGTCCATCGCGACCACACGGATTTCCCCGTCTTTCTGCGCCTCAAAATGATACGCGCCCAGCCTGCCGCCATGGTCGCAGACATACCGATAGGCCAATACGGGCTGCCGGTAGCCCTCCTGCTTCACAATCCGCGCGGCCTCATCCACCGGAAACGGCCGCAGCGCCGCGAACCAGACAAACGCAATGAGGAGCAACACGCCGTAAAGCCCTGCCATCCCGCTGGGGGTATACTCCCGCCCGTTCCGGTCCATCAGCAGGATATAGCTCAGGTAACCCACGCAGAGCCAAGCGTCCAGCAGCCAGGGGTACTCCGCAAAAAAGCACGCCAACACCAGCGCCCCGCCGATCCCAGAACCCAGCACGATCGGAAACAGCACCCTGCATCCAACCCTGCCGCCGTAATGCCCGCCAAATGTCAGCCAGCCGAACCACGCAGGCGAGCCACAGTACCGCCGCAAGGCCGTACTGCCGCGCCGGATATTGCCCCGCTTTCATGCGCCCACCTCGGACTGTACGACCGCGCCGGACGAGGCGACCGGCACATAGACCATGAAGCGACGCCCGTCCTTCTCCGCGGAAAATGCGTAGTGGCCAAGCGCTCGGTCCGCCACCGTCGCATTCTCGTAGAACCCCATGCGGCCGCGGCCGTCCTCCTCCCACAGACTGTTGCCGTGCGAAATGCCCTCGTGCGCGAGCTGCTCATACCCCATCCCGCACGCGAGCTGCTCCGCCTGCGCCAGCGGGATGGGCCGCACGGCGAGGAAGTAACCCGCTGTGCAGAGCAGCATGCTCAGTGCAATCAGGAACAGCCCCCGCCCGACGCGCGAGCTGTTCCGGATGGACAACAGCGATTCCAACCCCGCAGCGGCGAACAGGCCGATCGTCAAGCAGCCCAGCAGCAGGCCATGCATCCCCCCATGGATCTGGAGCAGGATCACCGCGACGTCGATTACGGCGCCCGCGATGTGGGCTCTGGGCGATACCGTGGCCGACCACCGGCGATTTTCCGGCTTTTTCCGAAGCTCAACCGCAAGCAGCGCCGCCCCCCATATCACAAGGATCGCAAAAGCGATCTGTCCCCCGCCGAGCAGCGCGCCGCCATACCACACACGGTCCGCCACCGGAAGCGCAACACACAGCGCGGCCAGCAGCGCCACGCTGACCGCGGAAAGTAGCTTCCCTTTCTTTGCCACGGCTGTCCTCCCCCCTTTTCCCCAGGCGACGCGCTTACCGGCGCAGCATCCGCACACCCTTCTGCGCCGCGCGGATAAACGCGTCCACATCTTCGGTTGTATTGCACGGCGCGAACGAGACGCGCAGAGCGCTGTCCGTGCGCTCTTTCGGCAGGCCGAGCGCGCGCAGCACCCCGCTCTGCCTGCCCTTGGAGCAGGCGGACCCACTCGAAACGTACACATCGTCGCTTTCGAGTACGCGCAGCATAACCTCGCTTTTGCAGCCCGGCAGCGACAGGTTGACCACATGCGGGATATCCCCCGCGCCGTTGAACGCCGCGTCCGGCAGGGACGCCGCCACCTGTTCCCTGAGATAAGCCGCGAGCGCTGCCACATACGCATAATCCTCGTCAAAACGCGCCATGCGGATCTCACACGCCCTGGCGAACGCCGCGATATTTGGCAGCGCCTCGGTCCCCGGACGCAGCCCCTTTTCCTGCCCGCCGCCGAACATCAGCGGCGGCAGGCGCAGCCCCTTCCTGACATACAGCGCGCCGATACCCTTGGGCGCGCCAATCTTGTGTCCGGAAACGCTCATCAAATCGCACTTCCACTTTTTAGGCGCGAGGGGTACGCGGCACAGCCCCTGTACCGCGTCGATGTGAAACAGCGCCTGCGGCGCCTTGACCTTGAGCAGCGCCCCCAGCTCGGCCACGGGCTGCACCGTGCCGATCTCATTGTTGACCAGTTGGCAGGACAGCAGGACCGTGTCCTCGGTCAGCGCCGCTTCCAGCGCCGCAGCCGTAATATGGCCGGTCGCGTCCGGCGCGAGGAACGCCACGTCAAACCCCTCGGCCGCAAGCTGTCTGCAGGTGTTAAGGGTGGCCGCGTGCTCGATTTCGGTGGTGATGACACGCCCCTTTTTGTGGCGGTTGAGGTGGGAAACACCGCGCAAGCTGATATTGGTGCTCTCCGTGCCGCAGGAGGTAAAGTACGTCTCCTCCGGCAGGCAGCCCAGCGCTGAAGCGACCGTCCTGCGGCTGTCCTCCAGCAGACGCGACGCTTCTATCCCCATCCTGTGCAGGCTCGACGGATTGCCGAACGCTTCGCACATGGCGCGCAGCGCGGCGTCAGCCGCCTCGGGCAGCACGCGCGTCGTCGCCGCGTTGTCCAGATAATGCATGCTCGTTAACTCCTTATGATTGCTTTACGCAATTATTTTACATCGCCGGCCGGCCTTTTACAAGCCAAAACCCGCAAAATCAGGATTGAAAAGCGTGCTCCCCTATGCTATACTTTATCTGTATGACATGCGGAAAGCATGCGCAAGTGCAAGAAAGGAATGAACTCCTATGCCAGGTAAGGTGATCCTCGGCGCGCAGTGGGGCGACGAGGGCAAGGGTAAATTTATCGATATTTTCGCGGGCAGGGCCGATCTGGTCGTACGCAGCCAGGGCGGCAACAACGCGGGCCACACGGTCGTCGCGGGCGGCGAAAAATACAAGCTGCAGCTCATCCCCTCGGGCATCCTGTATCCGGCGTGCGTCAATGTGATCGGGCCGGGCGTGGTCGTCAACCCCAAGGCGGTCTTGGGCGAAATCGACGGCCTGCACGAAAAGGGCGTTTCGACTGACAAGCTGTTCATCGACGCCCGCTGCCATTGTATCCTGCCGTGGCACCTGGAACTGGACGCGCTGAGCGAGGCCGAAAAGGCCAAGGATGGCACCGCCATCGGCACGACCAAAAAGGGCATCGGCCCGACCTATATGGATAAATCCGAGCGCAGCGGCGTACGCATGCATGATTTTGTCGATCCGGACCGGTTTGAAACCGTCGTCCGCGAGGCGTGCGCGTACAAAAACCGCGTGATTACGGGCGTGTACGGCGGCGAGCCGATCGACGCGGACGCGGTCGTCGCGGAATACCGCGCCTACGCCGAGCGCCTGCGCCCCTATGTGACCGACACCTCGCTCCTGACCTGGGAAGCGGTTCAGGCTGGCAAGGAGGTGCTGTTCGAGGGCGCGCAGGGTACGCTGCTCGACCTGGATATGGGTACCTATCCGTTCGTCACCTCGTCGCATCCGGTAGCGGGCGGCTGCTGCATCGGCTCGGGCGTCGGCCCGACCGCGGTGCGCAGCATCATGGGCATATTCAAGTCCTACACAACCCGCGTGGGCGAGGGTCCGTTCCCGACCGAGCTGTTCGACGACACCGGTGATTACATCCGGAATGCCGGCGGCGAATTCGGCACGGTCACCGGCCGCCCGCGCCGCACCGGCTGGTTCGACGCGGTTGTGGCGCGCTACGCGGTGCGTGTCAACGGCATGACTGAGGCCGTAATCAACAAGATCGACCCGCTGCGCGGCCTGCCCAAGCTCAAGGTGTGCGTGGCCTACCGGCTGAAGAACGGCGAAACCGTCACCGAGCTGCCCGCCAATTTCCTGGCGCTGGACGGCTGCGAGCCTGTGTACGAGGAGTTCGACGGCTTTGACGAGGATATCACGGACTGCCGCTCGTTTGCCGAGCTGCCGCAGACCGTGCAGAGCTACATCCGCGAGCTGGAGCGCCTGATCGGCTGCCCGATCACCATGCTGGGCGTTGGACCGGCGCGCGACCAGGTCATCGAGCTGGCCTGACGGACGCATAATAAAAACGGCTGCTTTCGCAGCCGTTTTCTTTATCCTACCGTTTTTCGCCCGTTTCCTCCTGCACCGTCAGCACATACGAGCCGTCCCGCTCCTCCGGCGCGATGCTGCCCCGGCACTCCCACCGGCCCTGCCGCCCGTCCTGCCTCACCACGCGGTCTGCGCGGCAGACCGGACGCCCGGCCCCGTCATACAGGGTCAGGGTGACCCGCATGCCCGCGCCCTGCTCTGGGGAAAGATGGTCCCGCTCGCAGGAGCGGCCCGCAAAAAACGCAAAAACCGCCAGCAGCGCCGCCGCCAGTATCCTCCTTAACGCTCCGCCGCATGGCGTACGCCGCTTTTCGCCGTTCATCCGCGCCCCTCCTTTTTTTCAGTATAGCATGCTGCAATTATTTTTACAAGATATTTTGCAAGATAAATGATCATGTAAAATGCGCGCGTATATTCACCGCTTCATTGCACTTATAATATGGAGTAAGGGAGTAAGGCGGTGAAAAAATGTTTCAAGTCAAAAAGACGGAATATGTCAACAAAACCTTTCGCATGCCGCGCGAGCTGGTGCAGGAGCTGGAATCGGTCGCGCAGCAGAAGGACGTGTCCCTCAACCAGCTCGTCACCCAATGCTGCCAATACGCGCTTGACCATCTGGATACCGATGAAACCTGAGGAGAGTTTTTATGGAGCTGATCACCGAACGTCTGACGCTGCGCCCCTTCCGTGAGGACGATACCGAGGCCCTCTACGCCTATTCCAAGGACGAGCCGGTCGGCCGGAATGCGGGCTGGAAGCCGCACGAAAGCCTGCTGGAATCGAGCGACATCCTGCACCTTGTCTTTCTTGACCAGCCGAGCGTGTGGGCGGTCGAACGCAGGGGCGACCGCCGCCTGATGGGTTCGGTGGGCCTGATTGCAGACTCCGCGCGGCAGTACGGCTCGGCCCGCTCGCTCGGCTACGCGCTCGGTGTGGATTATTGGGGGCAGGGCTATATGACCGAGGCGGTGCGGGCGGTCCTCCGCTTCGGCTTTGAGCAGATGGCGCTCGACCTGATCTCGGCCACCTGCTATCCGGACAACCCAGCCTCCCGCCGCGTGCTGGAAAAATGCGGCTTTGCATACGAGGGGACGCTGCACCGCGCGGAGCTGCTCTATAACGGCGAGATCAAGGACCACCTGCACTTTTACCTGACGCACGAAGCGGCCGCACGGGCCGGCCTGTGAACAAAAAATAATTTTCGCTTACATTTCCCCACAAAATATGCTATAATCTTATATAGAACAGCCGAGTTTTATAACGCAGAAGTGCGGAACGCTTCCGCATCGGCCATATTTGCGAGGAGGAATAAAATGTATCACACGGGCGAATTCATCGTTTACGGGACCAGCGGCGTCTGTGAGGTGACCGCGGTGGGACAGCCTGCTTTCGCCAGGGACGAGGGCCGCCTTTACTACACCCTCACGCCCGTATACGGCACGGAAACCATCTATATACCGGTCGATTCCCCGGTGTTCATGCGTCCGGTCATTTCCAGGGAGCAGGCCGAAGCGCTGATCGAATCCATCCCCGCTATTGAGGAGGATAGCTTCACCACCCACAGCCTCCGGCTGGCGAGCGAGCACTACCAGGCCGCGCTGCAGAGCCACGACTGTCATGAGCTGGTGCAGCTGATTAAGACGGTGTACGCCAAATCCCGGCGCAACGGCCGGCGCGTCAGCCAAATCGACCAGCGCTACCGCAAGCGCGCGGAAGATCTGCTGCATAGCGAACTGGCGGTCGCTCTCGGTATCCCGCTCAAGGAGGTGCAGCCCTATATCGCCCGCTCAATCGCATCGCACAAGACATGCGTTCACGCATAACAGAAACCCTGCCGCAGCCGCGGCAGGGTTTTTTCAGCGCCGCCCCCGAACAGGACGGCGTTTGTTCACTTTCAGGCTTTTTTGGAGCTTGCGGATGCACCCTCTGCACACCCGTTTGCCCCTGAAATCGACGACCTCCAGCGACTCGCCGCAGAACAGGCATGCCGGCTGGAATTTGGTCAGGCGGATCTCACCGCCCGCCATACTGATCTGCAGCAGGTCGTCGCGCGCGATATCCATAGTCCGGCGCAGCTCCATCGGCAGTACGATCCGCCCCAGATTGTCCACTTTTCTCACAATCCCCGTAGCTTTCATATTTATCACCTTTATCACCCAGTATCAGTATACTGCCCGCGGCTTTATATGTCAATTTCAAACATCTATTTGATAATGCAGTATCAATTCGATTACATTACCCTATACTAAAAGGGTGATGAAAATGATAGCAACAGCCGAACGCATCAAGACGCTGCGTGAAAATTTCGGCCTGTCGCAAGCCGAGCTTGCGGGCCGCCTGGATATCACGCGCTCCAGCGTGAACGCCTGGGAAATGGGCATCAGTGTCCCCAGCACGCAGTATATCGTCGAACTGGCGCAGCTTTTTGGGGTGTCGACCGATTTTATTCTCTGCGTACCGCAAACGCAGACCATCTCCATCGATGGCCTGACGGGCGATGATATCGCCCTGGTCCACCAGCTCGTCACGCACCTCCGGCGCAAAAACCAGCGTCCCGAATGAACGCCGGACGCGGCTCCCCGTCCTCAAAAAACGAAAAAACCGTCACTTTCGTGACGGTTTTCCACTGGTGGGGTTGGCGGGGCTCGAACCCACGACCTCTCGCGTGTGAGGCGAACGCTCTGACCAGCTGAGCTACAACCCCATTCATTTGGTTACCTGATTATTATACCAGAACAGGACGGGGTTTGCAAGCCTTTCTGCGGTCAAGTTTTATTGTTTTTATCCAGCCTCCCCATCAGCGCCACGATCAGGGCAATCACGATCAGCACGGTAAAAATACCCGCCATGCCCTGCCCGAGTAGGGCAATCGCCGTCCATACAGCTTCATTCATCCTTTACGCGCCCCTTTCTCACATGAAAAATCCAAGGATCACGCCGCCGGCCACGACCGAGGCGATCTGACCCGCGACGTTCGCGCCCACCGCGTGCATCAGCAGGTGGTTGGTGCAGTCGGCCTGCATGCCGAGCTTCTCGATCACGCGCGCGGACATGGGGAAGGCCGATATGCCTGCCGCGCCGATCATGGGGTTGACCTTGTTTTTGCAGAACAGGTTGAGTACCTTGGCAAACAGCACGCCGCCGATTGAATCCAGCACGAACGCGATCAGCCCCAGACACAGGATGAGCAGCGTTTCTTTTGTCACAAACTGCGCCGCGCGCATGGAGAACGAGATTGTAATGCCCAGCAGCAGGGTAATCAGGTTGGCCAGCTCATGCTGCGCGGTTTTGGACAGGCTCTCCAGCACGCCGCACTCGCGGATCAGGTTGCCGAACATCAAAAAGCCCACCAGTGACACGGACGCGGGCGCGACCAGTCCGGCGACGATCGACACCACAATCGGGAACAGGATGCGCGTGCGGCGGCTGACCTGACCGGCCGCGTAAGGCATTTTCATCGCGCGTTCCCTCTTTGTCGTCACCAGCTTGATCGCAAACGGCTGGATGATCGGCACCAGCGCCATATAGCTGTACGCCGCAACCGCAATCGCGCCGACATAGCGCGAGCCGAGCACCTGCGACACCAGGATCGAGGTCGGCCCGTCCGCCGCGCCGATGATACCAATGGAGGCCGCGTCGATGATGTCGAAGCCCAGCAGCGCGGCCGCGATGATGGTCAGGAAAATGCCGACCTGCGCCGCCGCGCCGAACAGGAACAGCTTGGGGTTTGCCAACAGCGGGCCGAAGTCGATCATCGCGCCGATGCCGATGAACAGCAGCAGCGGGAACGCCTCGCTCGCCTCGATGCCGGCTTCAAACAGCCATTGAATAATGCCGTTTGTCTCGCCCACGCCTTGCGTCATCTGGTCGATCACGCCGGAAAGCGGCAGGTTGACCAGGATCGCGCCGAAGCCCATGGGCAGCAACAGCGACGGCTCATACTGTTTTTCGATCGCCAGCCAGATCAGGAACCCACCGACGCAGTACATCACCACCTGCTGCCAAGTGATCGAAAGCAGGCCCTCATACAAAAATTCCACGTTATCGCCCCCTATACATAATATATGGCAGAATCTCCATTCCAGACGCCGCTTTCCGGACCTGGGATGCCTCTGGGAAAGACAAACAGACCTGCGTCTTCCCACAGGAAAACGCAGGTCTGGTCATTTCAGGCAACAGCCAGAACGGGATCGCACGCCCCGCCATGCTTGTTGGCGCTGCCGCGCGGCATGCCGCGCCGACTACTCCCCTTTGTTTAAGGATATCTTACCATCGGGCCCGCTGGGGTGTCAAGCGGAAACCCGCAAAGGATTCGCTAAGGTTTATCGGGTCAGTAGCCAAAGGCACCATCCTCCTGCACCCACTTGCCGTCTGCGCCGCGGTACAGGGTGAACGAGTAACCGTCGGCCTTGTCGCGCCATGCGCCTTCGCCGAAGCGCGCGTCGCCTATGACGGTAATTACATTGTCGATCGTCAGGCCGTCCTCCTGCACGTTGTCCCGCAGCACGCCGCTTTCCATAATGTTTTCCGACCATGCACGCTCGCTGGCCGGATCATAGCGCAGGTTTTCGACCGAAAACCCATTTGCCGCCGTGTAATCGCGCACGGCCTGGTACGCGGCCTCAATCTCATCCGGCGGGAACCGCGCTTCAAAGCTGCCGCGGTGCCGTTCCCAGGCCGCGCGCGCGATATCGTTGCCCGCAACCGCGTTTTCCACCTCCTGCGGCGACCAGCGCCACTGCAGGTCCAGTTCATGCAGGATATTCTCGGCATATGCGCCGTCCGACAGGCTAAGGTAATACGCCAGCTCCTCCACGGTGCAGCCGGAAAAATCGTTTGTTTCCTTGCGCATCATGTAGCTGTACGGATCGAATTCCCAACCCGAGCCGCCCGCCGTGTCCAAAGACCACCAGACCGGCAGGTAGATGGGCTGCACCGCATCCCCCAGCCGCACGGCCCTCATGCCGACGCGCACCTGACCGCCGTCCGCAAAGGTATAGACCCAGCTTTCGCCCTGCTTCACCGGATGCACAATGCGGTCGCCCGCCGTGCCGCCCGACAGGCCGAGCGTCCATTCCATCGCCCGCGCCGGATCGCGCAGGGCGGTGAGCGAAGCGTTCGCCAGCAGGGCGCGCACCCGCGCTTCGCTGAACTCCGGCAGGCCCAGCCCGCTGTTGTCGTACCGCAGCAGGAAGCGTTCGAGCGAATCGGTCGGCGTGGTTTCATCCAGCAACCACTCCTGTCGGGTCAGGTGATAACCGCCCTTGTCGGAGGCCTCCAGCGCCTCCACCGCGCGGTATGGGCGGTGCTGCCTGTCCCACAGCTCATACGCCACCGTCGCGCTGCCGCCGTCTATCCCGACCGTGTCACGCTCGGTCCAGATCGTGCTGTCGTAGTCCCGCGTATAGCGCGCAAGCCCATCCAGAAACGCCACACCGTTCAGATAGGTTTCCATGCGCGCCCGCCGCTGGGCTTCGTCCGGCGCATGGATGGTAAGCGAGCCGCCGTCCAGCGCCCACGCGGCCTGATCCATCTCCTGATACGCGGCCGCGATGTCCCTGTCCTGCGTATCATACTGCACGTCGGACGCAAACGTCAGGTAATAGGTCAGCCCGTCGCGCTCGGCCAGCGTCTTGCTGGGTACCGGCCAGTCCTCGCCAAAGGTAGATTGCAGATAGTCTGTCGCTTCTACGGCAAGCATCATCACCGTACCCGCCCCATACGGGTCGGAGGTCGCTTCCGGCCACGCGTTTTTCAGGCCGAACATGGCGCAGCCATCCTTCTCGGTTACATACCCCTGCCCGACAAAGCACGCCGGCAGGGTGAGGGTATAGCCGTAGACGTCGTTCACATAAGCGGTGGAGTCGATTGTGCGGCTGGCTTCCGCCGCGCCGCCCGCTATGCGGAATACGAATGCGGCGGTATGCGCCGTTCCATCCGCCGCCGTGTAGGACACGGTCACGCCGCGGTACACATCAGCCGGCTGCGTCGAGGACAGCGCCTCCGCCGTGATATGTTCCACGGGATAGCTGTACGACATGCTGGACGCTCCGCCCGTATAGGAAAAGCTGTCCGTTTCGGTCACCCGCTCGTCGTACTGGCGCGCACCGTCCTCACGGACGACCGCGTCCGCAATCGTGACCTCGCCAGCCGGCGCGGGGTCGAACAAAAGCTCGATGGTGTCGCCTGCCCGCAGCAGCGGGATGCTGCCCGCGGCGTTGCGCACCGCCTGCTCGGTGGTCTCGCCCACGGGCAGGCTTACCCCGCCCCCCGTGGCGGCAAAGCCCCCGTCAAGCGGTTCCGCCAGCCCGACCGGCAGCCAATAACCCTCGGTCTTCTCCATGCGCACATCAACGGACGGGCTGCCGTCGATGAAGTGCAGGCGCACGACGGCTTCGGTATCCGTCTGCGAAATCAGTTCGGCGGTGAGCCATGTCCGCATCCGGATGTATGTTGTGTTGCCTTCCATCTCTTCGTATGTTTCACCGAAATAGCCGAAGATATTTTCGATTGCGGTCAGCGGCTGTTCCAGATCAGTGATCGGGCCGCCATTATAAAACGAGGCATTAACTACCGTTTCCCCGGTATTGCCGTATTGCAGGTCGGGCCAGGGCAGGCCTGAGTCATAATACAGGCCAAATATCTCACGCATGGTATAGCCCGCGTCCTGTCCTGCCAGCTGATCCTGTATGAACGACAGGTGATCGTCACACCGCTGCATTTTGGAAATGACCCTGCGGCCGTTTTCCTCACCGGCGGTAATTGCAATCGCGGAGCGGTAATCGGTCGTGCCGCCGCCGTACATCTGGAACACCGCGACACAGGTATTTGCCTCCTCGGTCGGTACGATCACATAATTGCGGTAGGAAGGCGACGAGCCGCCGTATTTGGTATACCATACGGCGTTTTCGTCCTCGCTGCCGGCAAGGTGCTGCTGCTGCCGCACCAGCGCCTGCTGCTCCTGTTCGGACAGCACCGGATACAGCGGCCACACCGACTTATATGCCACCGCGCGCGCGTACTGCTGCGCGAGGTCGGCGGCGGTACGGGCGTTTTCCCCGCCGCCGTAGGTATAGTCCTGCGGCTGACCGGCCGCCATAATGATACTGAGCTGTTCGCCATTGTCAAAGGTATGCCGCACCTCGGCCAGGTCGTTTTCACCGTCGTTGGTCACGTCCCAGCGGCGGACGACCTCCGTGCTGCCGCCGGACAGCCGCAAAATCTCTCTGCACTGCTCCGCAGCGTCGTCCGATGCCGTCCCAGTGTTTTCCGGCAGGCCGAGGTCGTTTTCGTACAGGATGCGGAATTCTTCCAGCGAGGTCACGCCATCCCGTGCAACCGGCTTTGCGCTTTTCATCATCCATTTGCCGTCCATATCGCGTTGAAAATCCAACTGCTGCACCGCCCGATAGGGGATGTTTCCCTGTTCCTCTATCAGCAGCAGGTCAGCTACGGCATAGGTTTCCTCCCCGCGCAGCACCGCTGTGCTGGCAAGCAGCTCCGCTTCGCCGTTGATATGCTCGTGTATCTGCGCTGCCCACCATTCCGCAATCTCCAGCCGCGTTTCCTCTGTCAATTTTTCCTTACTCTCTCCTACCGACACCGCGCAGCCGAGCGAGGCGACCAGCACCGCCGCAGCCACAATGAGCGCAGCGCCGCGCTTTTTCGCGCGCTTGTCGAACAGCCCTTCAAAGCGGCGCATGAGCGTTTCCTTATCCCCCGTGAAGCACGACACCAGCGCCCGCCGCTGCGCCTGTGCCTGCGCGGACCGCAGGATGGTTTCCCCGTAAGCGCGACGCTGACTCCCGTCCATACCGCGCACCACCGCGTCGTCGCACGCCAGCTCGATATCCTCCTGTGCAAAGCGCGTCAGCAGGCGCACCAGCGGATTGAACCAGTGTACCGACCGCGCCGCCACCAGCAGCAGCTTGAGCCACAGGTCGCCACGCTTATAATGCGTCAGCTCATGCCGGAAGATGAACATGGCGTCCTCTTCGGACAGGTCTTCCTGCGGCAGCCACAACACCGGCTCGGCAAATCCCGCGAGCATCGGACAGTCCGCCGCACCGCTCACACACAGCGGAATGGCGCGGCGGATGCCGAGCGAGCGCTTCTGCTCCTCGAAAATGCCGTGCAGCGCCTCGCTCTGCACATCCGCGGAAGCTTCCTTCAGGCGCCGGATGTAGCGGCGGTAATCCCGCGCCTGCCAAAACACGTTGTACAGCACGCCGGTCAGCCAGACCAGCGCCAGCACACCGTCCACATGAATGGCGCTTTTCCAGTTCTCCTGCACCTGTACGCTCTGCGTAAACTCGCTTTCGGTCATCCACGCGCCTCGCGGCAGTGCGGGCTGCGCCACACCGTCCTGCGCCGCACCCGCCGCCTGCGTCTCATCCTGATGATAGGTCACATACAGCGTCCTCTCGGGCGGCGTGAGCTGTATGGGCGGGTCGGGCAGCGTGAGCTGCACCGGAAAGAGCAGCCGCACCGCCAGCAGCGCCCAGATCACGCAGACCGCCCGCGCCGGATAGCGTTTTTTCAGCGTCCTGCGCAGCAAAAACAGCGCGAGCGCGACCGCCGACACCGTCAGGCCGGCCTGCGCCAGCCCCAGCAGCAATTCATTCTGTGCCATATCCTACCCCTCCTGTCCTTACCGCCCCTGCGCGTCCAGAAAGGCACGCAGCTCGTCGATATCCCGCTCGGTCAGCGCGCCCGCGTCCGACAGGCTCGCCACCAGATTTTTCACCGAGCCGCCGCACAGGCGCTGCACAAAGCTGCGGCTCTCCCGCTGGAGGTATGCCTCCTCCCGAACGAGCGGCGTATAATAGTTCTGCCGCCCCTGCTTTTCGCACCGCAGGAAGCCCTTTTCGCACAGTCGGGAGAGGAAGGTCAGCACGCTGGTCGGCTTCCACTCCTTGGGCGCGTTCTGCTGCACCTCGGCCGCGGTCACCGGCGGCTGAAGCGCCCAGATCGTTTGCATGACCTCCAGCTCCGCATCCGGCAGGCGTTTGATTTCGTCCATAGTCCCACCCCTTTTTCTACGGTTGTAAAACCTTTTTCCAGCCTTATTCTACATCAGTAGAATTTTCCTGTCAAGTCATACTTTGTTTACAGTTTGGAACATTGACAGCCCTCCGGTTTTACGGTATGCTAATAGTGTCCTGATATGGACAAAAGCCATATTTTTACGGATCAAGGAGCAAGTATCATGCGTAAATCGACAGCGCTTGGTTTTGCGCTCTGCGGCACCCTGCTGGTCATTCTCCTGTTCATCGCGGGGCGCATGCTGTACATCAAATTTTATCACCAGTCCTTTACCGATATCGCGGGCAAGGGCGTGCAGGCGTCGCTGATGCTGAGCGAAAACGACACCTCGCTCCCCGCAGTGACGGATGAAAAACAGATCGCTTCCTATACCGACCTGCTCGGCGGCTACACCTATACGCCCTATCCGCATTTTTTCCAGCCCGGCGATGATAAGCTGACCGCCAACCGCCTGACCGTCACCTTTGAAAACGGCAGCTCAATCAGCGTCAACGCGGACGGCTTTGTGTTTGTAGACGGCAAGCTGCGCGGCATCGAGGGGGGCCGCGGGCAGGAATTTTATCACAAGCTGTATATCCTGTTCTATCCGAACGCGACATAGGAAGAGAGGTGCGGAATGAAAAAGGCGGTATGCCTCCTGCTGGCGCTGCTGGGTACGGCTGCGCTGCTGGCCGGTTGCGCGCAGGCCGTTTCGGTCGGCGTGATCGGCGGCGCAGACGGCCCGACGGAGATCATTGTTTCCGGCCCGCGCGCGGAATAGGCTGAAAACCGGACGTCCCGTTTCCGGAACGGGCCTGCATTTTTCATATTTGGGGGAATGGACAAGATGAGGGAGCTGCTTCTGGATGCGGAAACCCTGTATACGCGCGCGCAGGCGCATGACGCGCTGGCAAAGGCGTTCGGGTTTCCGGCCGATTACGGGCGCACGCTGGACGCGCTTTACGACCTGCTGACCGCCTGCCCGCCCGCGCGGCTGACGCTGCGGCACGCGGAAAAGCTGGTTGACAACATGGGGAACTACGGCGAACTGCTGCTGCGCGTCCTGGCGGACGCGGCGGCAGAGAACCCGTCGTTCGTGCTTTCGGCCGAATAAAAGCAGCGTCCGGACCTGCGGGTCCGGACGCTGTTTTCACAGTCGCCTGCCGTTGTATTTCTGCGCGGCGGCGGCGCAGCCTTCCGCAATGATGCAAGCCGCGGCCTCCACCGCGTCCGCGCAGGCCTTGTCGATGGCTTTCTGCTCGTCCGCAGTGAACTTGCCCAGCACCCAGGCCGCCAGGTCGTAATCCGGATGCGGCTTTTTGCCCACGCCGATCTTGACGCGCGGGAAATCCTCGCTGCCCAGATGGTAGATGATGTTCTTCAGCCCGTTCTGCCCGCCCGCGGAGCCTTTCGCGCGCACGCGCAGCGTACCCACGTCGAGCGACACGTCGTCCGACAGCACGATGATGCGTTCGGGCGGTATCTTGTAAAACGCCGCCGCGTCGCGCACCGCCTCGCCGGACAGGTTCATGAACGTCTGCGGCTTCATCAGCAGCACGCGGCTGCCGCCGAGCGCGGCCTCGCCCACCAGAGCCTTGAATTTCATGCGGTCGATCCTCCGTCCGCTGCGCGCGCACCAGCCTTCGAGCGCGCGGAAACCCGCGTTATGCCGCGTGTTGTCATATTTGCTGCCCGGGTTGCCCAGGCCGACGACCAGCCATTCCACCGGCCCCGCCGCCTGCGCGGCTTTCTGCTCGTCCAGCTTTTTGAAAATATCGAATACTGACATGGTCCTTCTCCAAACAAAACGCCTCCCCCGACGGGAGGCGTCTGCTGTTTTTTATTCTACCGACAGGATATAATAGTACACCGGCTGTCCGCCGTCGATGACCGAGATCTCCATATCCTTGTTCTCGCGGCGCAGCAACGCCTCCACCTCGGCGGCCTGCTCCGCGCTGACGCCCTCGCCGTAGATCACGGTGGCGAACGCGCTGTCGTCGGTCACCATCTCGCGCACCAGCTTTTTAAGCACCACGCTTTCGCGGCCGCTCGCGCACAGCCTGCCTTCACACAGAGACAGGTATTCGCCCTGTTTGATTTTCTTTCCGTCGAACTCGCTGTCGCGCGCGGCGTAGGTCACCTGTCCGCTGCGCACCTGCGCCGCCGCGTCGGCCATCGCCGCCGCGAGGCCGCTGTCCTGCTCGCTGTCCAGATCGGCGGCGAGCATCGCGGAAATCCCCTGCGGAATGGTTCGGGTCGGCACGACCACCAGCTTTTTGCCCTCCGCCAGGTGCGCGGCCTGCTCCGCCGCCATGATGATGTTTTTATTGTTGGGCAGCACGAACACGGTTTCCGCCGGCACCGCGTCCACCGCACGCACGATATCGTCGGTCGAGGGGTTCATGGTCTGGCCACCCTGCACGACCATGTCCACGCCCAGGTCAGTGAACACATTTTTCAGGCCGTCGCCCGCCGCGACCGCGACAAAGCCGTATTTTTTCTCCGGCGGGGCGATCACGCGCTCGGCCGGCGCGTCCGCCGTACCCTCGATCACCTTGGCGGTGTGCTGCTCGCGCATGTTCTCGATTTTGACCGTGAGCAGCGGGCCGAATTTCAGCCCCTCCTCCAGCGCTCTGTTCGGTTGGTCGGTATGCACATGCACCTTAACGATGTCGTCATCCTCCACTACAACCAGCGAATCCCCAATATCGCTCAGGATCGCGCGCAGGCGGCCGACGTTGCGGGCCTTGTCCTTGCGCGCGGCAATGAACTCAGTGCAGTAGGTGAACGTGATCTCCTCGTCCGCAATGGCGGCGAAGTCCGCGGCGGCCTTCGCCGCCGGCTGCGCGGCCGCGCGCTCCTTGCGGACGCCACGCAGCCCGTCCAGCATGCCCTCCAGGATGGTCAGGAAGCCGAACGCACCCGCGTCCACCACGCCCGCCTTTTCCAGCACGGGGTTCTGGTGTACGGTTTCCGCGAGCGCCTCCCGCCCGCGTTCGAGGACTGCGCAAAGCACCTGCTCTGCGGACAGCGCCGAATCGGCCTGACAGGCCTCGACCGCGTGCTGGGCGGATACGCGCGACACGGTCAGGATCGTACCCTCGGCCGGCTTCATGACCGCCTTGTAGGCGGTGTCCACGCCCTCACGCAGCGCGAGCGCCAGCGCACGCCCGTCCACCTGCTCCGCCTCGCGCAACTTTTTCGCCATGCCACGGAACAGCAGCGACAGGATAACGCCCGAATTGCCGCGCGCGCCGCGCAGCAGCGCGGAGGCGGCCGTGTCCGCAGCCTTTGCCAGCGTCGGCTCCTCCAGCTTGTCCAGCTCGGTCATGGCGGACGCCATGGTCATGGACATATTGGTGCCTGTATCGCCGTCCGGTACGGGGAACACATTCAGTTCATTGGCGCGCTCCTTGTTTTCCGCAATGGCGAGCGCGCCCTCGATCACCATGGATTTGAAAAGCGCGCCGTCTATTTTCTGATCTGCCATATGCATACTCTCCCTAATCTCTGTTTTCAGACCGCGTCCGCGCCCCGCGAACGGCGGCGGTATGGGGATACAGGGGTCTGCACCCCCTGCTTATCAGTCCGCGCGAATGCTCTCCACATAAACGTCCACGTTTTTTACGTCTACACCGGTCAGACGCTCCACATGGTAGCGCACCTCGCCGATGATCGAGCGGCACACGGTCGCGATGTTCACCCCGTGTTCCACCGCGATGTGCAGGTCGATATCGACGCCGCCGTCCGGTGCCTCGGCCACCTTAACGCCGCGGGACTGGTTCTCCCGTCCGAGCAGGTGCGCCAGTCCGTCCGACATCGAGCGGATGGTCATGCCCTTCACTCCAAAACAGGAGGAAGCCGCATAGCCCGCGATGCCGGCCAGCACTTCGTTTGTGATTTCGATATATCCAAGATCAGTCTTGATCGTCATAGAAAACCCTCCCTGTGATTGGTTGGCTGTCTGGTTACTTATCTTATATTTTATATCAAATGCCCTGTAAATACAAGCAAAATGCGGAAAGCATGTCATGAATCTATAAATTTCCGGCAACAATAGAAACAAATGTTTGCTTTTCCCGCCATAATACGGTATAATGAAGAAAATGCGAACGTATGTTCCTTTCAGGCAAGGTGTGAAGGAGTGCAGACCCCATGAAAAAAATTTCCCCAAAACAGCAGCGCATCCTCGATTATATCAGCGAATTCTCCCTGGAGCATGGCTACCCGCCCTCCGTGCGAGAGATCTGCGCTGAAATGGACCTGCGTTCCCCCTCGACCGTACACGCGCATCTGAAAAAGCTGCAGGAGGCGGGCTATCTCGAGCCGAGCGAACATAAATCCCGCGCGCTGACGCCGGTCAGCGGCCCGTCCATGGTGCCGCGCGTCCCCATCCTCGGGCGGGTAACGGCCGGCCTGCCCATCCTTGCGGTGGAGGAGCATATCGGATACGTCCCGTTCGAGCCGGCGGCCGGCGGCGGGGAATACTATGCCCTGCGCATCCGCGGCGATTCCATGACCGGCGCCGGCATCCTGGACGGCGACCTCGTCATCGTCCGGCAGGACGCGCAGGCTCGCAGCGGCGATATCGTCATCGCCCTGCTGGAGGACGAGGCCACCTGCAAAACGCTGAACCTCACGCAGGACGGCGTATGGCTGATGCCGGAAAATCCGGCCTACCCGCCTATCAACGGTACGGGCTGCCAGATCCTCGGCGTGGTCAAAGCGGTCTATCGGGAATATTAAGGAGCGACGCCTATGCCGGCACTGGACGACAGCATCCAATTCGTCAAGGGCATCGGCCCGAAAAAGGCGAAGCTGTTTGAAAAACTGCACATCCGCACCCTGCGCGACGCGCTTGAGACCTATCCGCGCGACTATGAGGACCGCACCCGCATCACCCGCATCGCGGATATCGGCGCGGAGGACAAATACACCGTCCGCGCGGTCGTGGGTACCGAACCCAAGCTCAGCCGCATCCGCAAGGGGCTGACGCTGGTCAAATGCACGATTTTTGACGAGTCCGGCTTACTGCACGTCACCTGGTTCAACAACCCTTACGCCGCCGCGCTGGTGCGCGCGGGGCAGGAATATGTGTTTTACGGCCGCATACAGGGCTTTGGCCGCGCGCGGACGCTCATTTCGCCCCAGTCCGAAAAGGTCGCGCCGGACGCGGACCACCCAGGCCGCATCGTGCCGGTCTATCCGCTGACCGCGGGGCTGACCCAGCGCGACCTGGAGCGCGTGACCGAAGCCGCGCTCGCCGCCGTGCCGGGCGACTGGCCCGACCCGCTGCCCGAGGTGCTGCGCGCCAAATACCGCCTGCCGGACGCGGCCGACGCGCTGGCCGCCATCCACCGCCCACAGACAGCGGACGAAGTTGCCGAGGCGCGCCGCCGCATGGTGTTCGAGGAGCTGTTCCTGCTGTGCTGCGGCCTGCAGCAGCTCAAGGAGCGCCGCCGCGCCGATTCCGGCATCCTTTTCGCGCAGAGCGGGCTGGACGCCTATCTGGACGCGCTGCCTTTCGCCCCCACGGGCGCGCAGCGCCGCGCGATCGGGGAGGTCGCGGCGGACTGCGCCTCCGGCAGGCCGATGAACCGGCTGGTGCAGGGCGACGTCGGCTCGGGCAAGACGGTCGTGGCGGCAGCGCTGTGCGCGCTGGCCGCGCAGAACGGCTGGCAGGCCGCTTTCATGGCGCCGACCGAGATCCTCGCCGTCCAGCACGCGGAAACGCTCGCCCCCCTGCTGGGCCGGCTGGGCATTTCCTGCACCCTGCTCACCGGCTCGATGACCGCGGCGCAGAAGCGGTCCGCGCTCGCCGCAATCGAAACCGGCGCGGCGCAGGTCGTGGTCGGCACGCACGCGCTCATCCAGCAGGGCGTGGCCTTTCACCGGCTGGGCGCGGTCATTGCGGACGAGCAGCACCGCTTCGGCGTGGCACAGCGCGCCGCGCTTTCGGCCAAGGGGGGGGAAACGCCGCATGTGCTGGTCATGTCAGCTACGCCCATTCCGCGCACGCTCGCGCTCATTCTGTACGGCGACTTGGACGTATCCGTGCTGGACGAGTTGCCGCCCGGCCGCAGTCCGGTCGAGACCTACGCGGTGGGAGAAAATATGCGCCGGCGCATCACCGCCTTTATCGACAAGCAGATTGCGGCAGGCGGGCAGGCCTACGTCGTCTGCCCGCTGGTCGAGGAGGGCGAATTAAACCTCAAAAGCGCGGAGCAGCACGCAAAGGACCTGCAGGCCGCCCTGCCGCACCGCCGCGTTGCCGTGCTGCACGGCCGCATGAAAAACGCGGACAAGGAGCAGGTGATGCGCGATTTCGCCGCGCGGCAGTATGATATCCTGGTCGCCACGACCGTGATCGAGGTCGGCGTAGACGTGCCGAACGCCAACCTGATGGTAGTGGAGGACGCGGACCGCTTCGGCCTGTCCCAGCTCCACCAGCTCCGCGGGCGGGTCGGGCGCGGGCCGCGGCAGTCCTACTGCGTGTTTTTCGGCGCGGACAAGGGAGAATCTGCCCGCGAACGCCTGAAAATCCTGTGCCGGACCGGCGACGGGTTCGAGATCGCGCGCGCCGACCTCGCCCAGCGCGGGCCGGGCGACTTTTTCGGCCGGCGGCAGCACGGCCTGCCTGCGCTGCATGTTGCTGATCTCGCGGCCGACCTCGCACTCATGCAGTCCGCCCGCGAGGAGGCCGAGGCCATTCTTGCCGCCGATCCGCGTCTGGAGGGCTATCCAACCTTATCTGCGCGCGTGCAGCGCATGTTCGCCGCACGGGACGACGAGGTGTTCAACTAAAAGGGCGGAAGCCGCTATGGCTTCCGCCCTTTTTCCGTTTATGCCCTTATGCGTCCTCTCCGCCCGCCGGCTTTTCCCGCCGCTCGGAGAGCACTAGGCCGGCCAGCGCCAGCACGGTGCCCAGCCACATGATTGGCGTCATAGTTTCGTGCAGGATGAGCGCCGAGCTGATAATGGTGATCACCGGCGTGGCATAGATGTACGCGCTGGTCTTGACCGGCCCCAGCAGGAACACCGCCCGGTTCCAGGTCACAAAGCAGGTCGCGGAGGCCAGCAGGCCGAGGAAGAGCAGGTTCGCGACGTGAAGCGGCTCGGTCCATGCAGACAGCGGCGCGGGAAAGCCCTCGAGCAGGGCGGGCACCAGCAGGAACAACAGGCCGTAGCCGAAAATGCGGCAGGTCAGCGGCACGGTGCGGTAGCCCATCGCGCCCAGCTTGCGCACGATCACCGAATACACGCCCCAAACAAACGCCGCCCCCACGCCGAGCAGTACGCCGCGCGGGTCGAGGTTCAGCTCGCTCACCCCCGCCAGCGACGTCATCGCCACACCCGCTATCGCGCACACAAAGCCGAGGAAAAACCAGCGGCTGAGTTTCTCGCGCAGCACGACCGCCGCGACCAGCGCGGTGAACAGCGGTGCCGCCGCCACGATCACGCCGACCAGGGACGCGGAAATATAGGTCAGCGCGATATTCTCCATCAGAAAGTACAGCGACACGCCGGTCAGCCCCGCCAGTGCGAACAGCAGCTCATGCTGCCATTTCTGCGGCCTGACGAGCCCGCGCCCTGCGGCGAACAGCGCCACAAAGCCCAGCCCGAAGCGGGCGACCATGATTTCCAGCGGCGTGAACGCGCGCAGCAACACCTTGGTCGAAACAAATGTCGTACCCCATACCAGCACAGTCAGCATAGCGAGCAAATGCCCCTGCAGCCTGTGATTTTCCCTCATGGTATCCCCCTCTCTATGCAGCGGTCGCGGCCATCCGCGCCCCGGCGGGCTCAGCAGATAAAGCCCCCGCCGATCACAATATCGTTGTCATAAAACACCGCGCTCTGCCCCCTTGCGGGCGCGCGGACCACGTCCTCGAACATGATGCGCGCGCCGCCGGCCTCCGGATAAACCAGCGCGCGGTCGCTGCGCCTGGAAAAGCGCACGCGCACCTCGCAGGGGAACGCGCCGTTTTCCGCGTATTCGGGCGCGATGTAGTGTACGTCGCGCACCTTGATTTCCTTTTCGAACACGTCCTCGAGCGACAGCACCACCTCGTCGGTCTCCGGCCGCAGCGCGTGGACGAACAGGCGGCCTGCCGCAGCCACGCCCAGCCCCTTGCGCTGGCCGACCGTATAGCAGTGCAGCCCCTTGTGCCGCCCCAGAACATTGCCCGCCTCGTCCACAAAATTGCCCGGCGGGCAGGCCGCGCCGTGGCGCTCGAGCCAGCCCTGCACATCCCCGTCCGGAATGAAGCAGATATCCATACTGTCCGGCTTTTCGGACACGGACAGGCCGATATCGCGCGCCGCAGCGCGGGTTTCGTCCTTACCCGCGCTTTCCCCCAGCGGGAACAGGCAGCGCGCGACCGTCCGCCGCGGCAGGCGGTGCATCATATAGGTCTGATCCTTTTCCGCGCGGGCGCGCAGCAGGAGCGCGCGCCCCTGCGCGTCCCGTCCGGTGCGGGCGTAGTGGCCGGTGGCGACATAGGGCGCGCCGATCTCATCCGCATAGTCGGTCAGCGCACGGAACTTGACCAGCGGGTTGCACACCACGCACGGGTTAGGCGTGCGCGCGGTGCGGTAGCAGTCCACGAAATAGGCGCACACCTGCTGCTCGAACGCCTCGCGCCGGTGCGCGACGTAAAGCGGGATGCCCAGCTCGTCTGCCGCCTGCTGCGCGGCCTCCGTGCCGCCCAAACCGACCTCCAGGAACAGCCCGTATACCGCAAAGCCCTGCGCGCGCAGGCGCGCCGCCGCGACCGCGGAATCCACGCCGCCTGATAATCCTAACACAACTTTTTCCATCATTCTTGTAAAATCTCCTACTGTTCGGGGCTGCCATCAAAAAGAAAATGAGCGCCCCGCGCTCATTTTCACAGAACGTCCGCCGCTTATTCGCCGGACGAGGTCCACTCCTCCAGCCCTGCAAACGCATTGTACGGCGCGGGGCTGAAATTATCGATCAGGCCCTTGCGGATGATCAGCTGCCCGCACTCGAACGCGATCGGGATAAAGGGCATTTCCTCCGCGAACGCCGTGTAGAACGCCGCGAGATTGTCACCGCTGCGCGCGGCTGCGACGGCGGCGGACATGGTCTGGCTGGAATAGCCGCCGTAGTTCAGGCTGCCGTCGGAGGAAAGCAGCGGGCGCAGGTCAAAATCCGGCGTCAGCAGCGTTTCCCCATAATATACGTCAAAATCGCCCGACTGCAGCATGGACACATAGGTTTCATACGGCTGCCGGTCCACGGTCACCGACACGCCGACCGCTTTCCAGGAGGCCGCGATCTGTTCCGCCGCCGCCACCTTAAACGTATTGTTGGCGTTGACGAGCAGCCGGATGGACAGGGCCGCGTCCCCGCCGGACGCGCCGCCGCTGCCGGTATCCGTCCCGCCGGCCTCTCCGTCGGCGTCTTCCTCACCCGTATCCGTTTCGCCGTCGTCCTGTCCCGTGTCCCCCGCGCCGCCGGCCTGCTCCAGTCCCTCGCGCAGGAGACGCGCGGCGGTCTCGGTATCGGCGGACATATTGAGCGTCAGCCCGTCGGCTGCGGGCTGCGGATTGACCGGCAAGACCGCCGGCGCGGCAAAGGTCTGCAGCTGCGTGTCGCACAGGCTCTGCCGGCCGAGCGCGGCGCTGAGCGCCTGCCGCACCTTGGCGTTGGCAAGATAGGGGTTGCTGTAATTGACGCCCAGGTAATGCAGGTCCGCGCTCGCGGTGCGCACGGTGTCGATCGACCCGCCGATGATCGTACTCGCCCCGTCAGGTGCGATGCGCGGCTCGCGCAGCAGGGAAACATCCCCTGTGCGGAAGCTGGATTCCGCGGCGTCCGCCCGTGTCATGGGTACCAGCGTGATATGGCGGATGGAGCCGAGGAACCCGCCGTGCCAGCTCTCATTGGCCTCCAGCTTCCACTGGTTGCCGTCCTTGACCGGCTGGAACGGGCCGGTCCCGTCGGCGAAGTCGCCGCTTTCGGCCGAACCCTGCCGGTAGATCGGGATGTCGAGCAGGCGGGGGAAATTAATGTTGGGCGAGGACAGCACGATACGCACCTCGCTGCCGGACAGCGCCTCGATCGAGGCAGCCTCGACCAGCCGGTTATGGTACGGCGACGCCTCATTATACTGCGCGGCCTGCAGGCTGGCGACCACGTCGGCCGCAGTCAGCTTCTCGCCCGACCAGAACGTCACGTCGTCCCGCAGCGTAAAGGTGAACGTTGTCCCATCGCCCGTATACGATGCGCATAGCACATTTTGCGCGGTAAAATTGCCGCTGACCTCGAACAGGCCTTCATATAGCGCCTCGCACAACAGGCGGTTGATGCTGGTGCTGTCCAGCACCGGATTGAGCGTGCCGTTCTGGTACCAAGCCATGCCAAAATATGCGTCCGACACCTCGACCGTATCAACCGGCCCGTCATCCCCGCCCAGCCCGCCTTCCCCGCAGGCCGTCAGCAGGCAGAGCGCCGCCAGCAGTGCCGCCAGCGCGCGTTTTTTCCATTTCATAAAACGGACTCCCTTTCCGTCACAGGCAGATCACGCCGCCCTGTACGCCGCGTACGCCGCGGGTCGCGCGGTGCGACCAGAATTCATCGCTGTGGCACATGGTACACAGCCCGCTGTCGATCACGTTTTCCGGCGCGAGCCCCGCGTCCCGCAGCAGCTTTACGCCGATGCCCTGCAGATCGACATGGAATTTTGCTCCCTTTTCCCGAATATAGGGCCGTACGGCCACGCCGAGCAGGCGCTCCATCGCCTCCGGCACATCTGCGTCGGTTTCAAAGCACTCCTGCCGGATGGACGGCCCCAAGACCGCGATCAGGCTCTCGCGCCTCGCCCCCAGGCGCGCCACCATCACCTCCACGGTTTTGGGCAGGATGCCGCCCGCCATGCCGCGCCAGCCCGCATGGGCCACGCCCGCAGTATGCGTCGCCGGATCGTACAGCAGGGTCACTACGCAGTCCGCGTAAAAGCCGCAGAGCGGCGTGTCCGGCAGCGCTGTCACGATCGCGTCCGACCGCCACGCCATCGGGCGGTGCAGCCCCATGCCGACCTGCTCCTCCCCGACAACCGAAACCTCGGTTTCGTGGATCTGACGGGTCAGCGTGAAGCGTTTTTCATCCACGCCGAGCGCTTCCGCCAGGCGGCGGTAATTTTCCCGCACGCTGGCCTCCTCGTCCCCCCGGCTGAAGCCCAGGTTGAGGCTTTCACAGTGTCCCGTGCTCACGCCGCCGTACTTAGTCGTAAAGGCATGCCGCACCGGCAGCCGGCGGCAGGTATAATAAACAAATGGGCCGCTCTGAACGCGGCACATGGATCGATGCATGCGTTTTTCCTCCCGATTCAGTTGTATTATTATATCAAATGCGGCCCCCCTCCACAAGGGCGCAAAACCGTTCTTCTCAAAAAGCGCCAAAATCTGCCCGCTCGCGGACGTGTTTTTCTTGACAGTTTGACCAACAGGCTTTACAATATTTTTAGTATAATACCTGCTGTTATATAGCCTGCGTAAAAATACGCACGGCTTTTTTCAAGGGCATTATAACCGTACCTCTGTCCGACAGGGGGCCACTGCACTCAAAAAAATCAATAGGAGGACACACCAAAGCAATGAACGACATCATCATACCGCTCGTGACCGGTATCGTGTGTCTCGTTGTGGGCGTTGTCATTGGCTTTTTGTACCGCAAGCGTGTTGCGGAAAAAGAGATCGGCTCCGCCGAGACCGAAGCGACGCGCATCATCAACGAGGCCATCAAGGCCGGCGAAACCAAAAAGCGGGAAGCGATTCTCGAAGCCAAGGACGAGATCCACAAGCAGCGCACCGAAGCCGACCGCGAGCTCAAGGAGCGCCGCAACGAGACCCAGCAGCTCGAGCGCCGCCTGATCCAGCGCGAGGAGGCGCTGGACAAGAAAAGCGATACGCTCGAGCGCAAAAACGAAGACCTTTCCCGCCAGCTGGAGGCAGCCCAGAAGGAAAAGGACGACCTGGCCCGTGTCAAGGCCGAGCAGCTCGAAAAGCTGGAGCAGATCGCCAGCATGACCCGCGACGAGGCGCGCGAGATGCTGGTCCAGTCGATCGAGGCTGAGGCCACGCACGACGCGGCGGTTAAGCTGCGCGAGATCAACCAGCGCGTCAGGGACGAAAGCGAACAGACCGCGCGCGAGATCATTTCCACCGCCATCCAGCGCTGCGCGGCCGATCATGTTTCCGAAGCGACCGTATCGGTCGTCCCGCTGCCCAACGACGAGATGAAGGGCCGCATCATCGGCCGCGAGGGCCGTAATATCCGCACGCTCGAAACACTGACCGGCGTGGACCTGATCATCGACGACACGCCGGAGGCCATTACGCTTTCCTCGTTCGACCCTGTGCGCCGCGAGATCGCGCGCCTGAGCTTGGAAAAGCTGATCGTGGATGGACGCATCCATCCGGCACGCATCGAGGAAATGGTGGAAAAATCCCGCCGTGAGGTGGAGCAGATCATCAAATCCGAGGGCGAACGCGCCACCTTTGAAACCGGTATCCACGGCATCCATCCCGAGTTGGTCAAAACGCTCGGCCGCCTGCGCTACCGCACCAGCTACGGCCAGAACGTGCTGCAGCATTCGATTGAGGTCGCGCACATCGCCGGCATGATGGCCAGCGAACTGGGCATCGACCCCGTACCCGCGCGCCGCGCCGGCCTGCTGCATGACATCGGCAAAGCGATCGACCATGAGGTCGAGGGCAGCCATGTGCAGATCGGCGTCGACCTGGCCCGTAAATACAAGGAGGCGCCCGGCATCGTCCACGCGATCGAGGCGCACCACGGCGACGTGGAGGCCAAGACCACCATCGCCTGCCTGGTGCAGGCGGCGGACGCGATCTCCGCAGCGCGCCCGGGCGCGCGCCGCGAGAACCTGGAAAACTATATCAAGCGCCTGGAAAAGCTGGAGGGCATCGCCAACGAAACGCCCGGCGTTTCCAGCTCGTACGCCATCCAGGCGGGCCGTGAGATCCGCATTATCGTCAATCCGGATAAGATTTCGGACGACGCGATGGTGCTGCTCGCCCGCGACGTGGCCAAAAAGATCGAGGATGAGCTGGATTATCCCGGCCAGATCAAGGTCAATATGGTGCGTGAGACCCGCGCGGTCGATTACGCCAAGTAACCTCTGCAAGCAGGAAACAAGGGACAGACGCCCGTCTGTCCCTTGTTTTTTACCCTTTTATGGCTTCGGCTCGTCCGGTGGGGCGCCTTTTTTCCTGCGTCGGCGGAACCGGAGCGCCGCACCGCCGCCCACGCCGGCCACGAGCAACAGCGGCCAGGCCGCGACCGCCCACAGCACCGCGCCGCGCACAAAGCCGGCCAGCCCGCGCCAGCCGCTCTGCGCCGCCTGCATGAGCTGCGCGCCAAAGCCCGTGCCGCCGGAAACCGCGGTCAGCGCCTGCACCTCGCGCAGCGATACCGTGATGGTTGCGAAATCGACCAGGTTATCGTAACGGCGTTTTTCGCCGGTCAGGCTGTCGATCTCATATTCGCAATCCGCCAGGGCGTTTTCCAGCGAGATGATGTCTTCCATCTGGGCGGCCTGGCCAAGCAACTCCACCAGCCGCTCATGCTTGGTCTGCAGCGTGGCCAGGCGCGTTTCGATATCGGTGTACTGCTCGGTCACATCCTCGCTCCAGCGGCTCGACGACACCACATGGCAGGTCTCGCCGAGTTGGGCGAAGCACGTCTCGAATTTCCCCTGCGGCACGCGCAGCGTATAGCTGGCGTACCGGCTGCCCAACTCGCCCGACACGCTGCTCGCCTCGATATAGCCGCCCGCGCCGGCTGCCAGCGCTTCGATATCCGCGCCGGCCTGGTCGAACGACTGCGTCTCCAGCGTCAGATCCGCGGACAGGATGAGCTTTGCGTTTTGCCGCACCGCGGCAAAATCAACCGTCCCGCCGCCCTCCGACGGCGCGGCCGCGCTCTCCGTCCAGCCGGCGTTGTTGTCCTCCGCCGCCGACGTGCTGCCGGAAGCGTCCGCGCCACCCGACGCGCCGCAGGCCGTCAGCGCCAGCAGCAGGACCAGCGCAGACAGCAGAGAAAACCCTCGTCTTTTCATATCAGGACACCCCTTTCCCTTTGTTGGTTATCCTGTTAGACGGGGATTATTTTCCCTCTGTTCCCGATTGTTTCCGCTTTGTAAACAGCTCTTTCGCGCCGATATACAGCAGGAACACGCCGAACGCCCGGCGCAGCCAGCCGGTATCCATGCGCGCGGCCGCAAGCGCCGCCGCGATCGAGGTCAGCACGCCCGCGGCCACGCACCACTTGACCGCGTCCTTCTGCACCAGCCCGTTTTTGATATGCGAATACAGCGCGGCGGGGGCGCAGGCGATAAAGTACAGCAGGTTGATCCCACCCGCCTGGTATTGGTCGACGCCTGCAAACAGCGTCAGATACAGCAGCAGGAGCGAGCCGCCGCCAATGCCGAAGCCGGACAGGATGCCGGTCAGCAGGCCGGCCGCCACCGCAATCACCGTCATCACAGCAGCAGCACCGCCCTTACGCCGCCATACAGAATCAGCAGCCCGAACACCCGCCTCAGCCAGACCATGCTCATTTTCTGGAAAATACGGCCTGCAATCACGCCGCCAACCGCGCCGCCCAGCAGATAGGGCCACGCCGCCGCCACATCCAGCCCGCCCTTCATCCAGTAGATCGCTGCCGATACCGCGCTGAGCGGCAGGATGACCGCGACCGAGGTCGCGAACGCGCGGCGCTGCTCCATGCCGCACCAGCTTACCAGCAGCGGCACCAGAAACAGCCCGCCGCCCGCACCGAAAAAGCCATTGGCCGCGCCCGCCAGCGCGCCCGTTACGGCATACCTGGTATTGTTTTTCATAAAAAAGCCCTCCGGCGACAGTTTGCGCCGGAGGGTCCTTTTTTATGTGCGTTTTCCGCCGTTACCAGATACCCAGCACGCGCTGCATCGCCAGGCTGACGCACGCGATGCCGACCCAGCAGCACAGCCCCATCAGGATCGGCTTGCCGCCCGTCCGGACCAGCTTGACGATATTGGTATTCAGGCCGATCGCGGCCATCGCCATGACGATAAAAAATTTGGACAGCGCCTTGAACGGTGAAAAAGCTGCCGCGGGTATGCCCGCCGCCGTGCAGACCGTCGTCACGACCGACGCCAGCACAAAGAACAGGATGAAAAACGGAAAAACCTTTTTGAGCGAAAACGTGCCACTCGTGACGCCGCGCGACTGTCTGGCCTTTGCCGCGCGCCAGACGGCAAGCGCCAGCGTGATCGGGATGATGGCGAGCGTGCGCGTCAGCTTGACGATGGTTGCGGTGTCCAGCGTATTGCTGCCATGGGCCCCGTCCCATGCCGCCGCGGCCGCCGTGACGGACGAGGTATCGTTGACCGCCGTACCCGCGAACAGCCCGAATCCATCGTTCGACAGGCCAAGCGCGCCGCCCAGCGTCGGGAAGGTCAGCGCGGCGATCACATTGAACAAAAAGATAACCGATATCGCCTGTGCAATCTCCTCATCGTCCGCGCCGATGACGGGCGCGGACGCCGCGATGGCCGAGCCGCCACAGATCGAGGAGCCGACGCCGACCAGGGTTGAAATATTGGCCTTCATCTTCAGCAGCCTGCACAGCAGGACCGACATGGCCAGCGAGGTCGTGATCGTGGACACGATGATCGGCAGCGACTGCGCGCCCACCTTGGCGATTTCGGACAGGTTCAGCCCGAACCCCAGCAGGATGACCGCGTATTGCAGGATTTTTTTGGAGGTGAAGGCGATCCCCGCCTGCATCCTGCCCTTATCGTTCCAGAAAAGTGTGAGTGTCATACCGATTAAAATAGCGAACACCGGCCCACCCACAACCGGCACCGCCTGTCCCAGCAGCCATGCCGGCACCGCGATGGCCAGACACAGCAGCAGTCCCAGACCGTTCTTTTTGAAAAATTCCATCTTTGCGTTACCTCTCTCCACATTGTTTCCCATTTTTGTCTGGAAATAGTATACGCCGCCGCTCTTATTATGTAAAATTATCATTCTTTATTTTATCATAATTTTATGTTATGATAAAGGCAGGAGCTGATCTCTATGTTGGATTTCCGTGTGGATACCTTTCTGGCGGTCTGCCGCTGCATGAGCTTTACGCGCGCCGCAGCCGCGCTGCATATTACGCAGCCCGCGGTCTCGCAGCACATTCGGGCGCTGGAGGCGCAGTACGGCGTCCGCTTTTTTTCCTTTGAGGGGAAAAAGCTGACCCTCACCGACGCGGGGCGGCTATTCCTGCGCACCGCGACCACCATGCGCCACGACGCGCAGCACCTGCGCGACGCGCTGGGCAGCCTGTCCGGCGGCGGGCGGCGGCTGGTGTTCGGCGCGACGCTCACCATCGGGGAATACGTCATGCCCGCCCCGCTCGCGCGCCTGCTGGCCGCGGAGCCGAACGTCAGTCTCCGCATGATCGTCGCCAACACCGCCGAGCTGCTGCGCGGACTTGATCGGGGCGACATTGATTTTGCGATTGTGGAGGGCTTTTTTGAAAAAAGCGAATACGACAGCCTGCCCTATCTGACCGAACGATATGTAGCGGTCTGCGCGCCCGGCTACCGTTTCCGGCAGCCAGTGCATACCCTGGAGGACCTGCTCGGCGAGCGCCTGCTCACCCGTGAGCCCGGCTCCGGCACGCGGGAGATCCTGGAGCGCCGCCTGCGGGAGCATAACCTGACCGTGCGGGACTTCCGCGCGGTCACCGAGATCGGCAGTCTGAACGCCATCAAAGCGCTCGTCCGCATGGGGCAGGGCGTCGCGTTCCTGTATGAGCCGACCGTCCGCGCCGAGCTGGAAAGCGGCGCGCTGCGTGAGATCGCGCTGTCCGGTTTTCCGGTCCTGCACGATTTCACCTTCCTCTGGCGGAAAAGCAGCGTGTTCGCGCAAACGTACCGCGAGATCTTCGACCTGCTGCGCACCGCGTCCGACAGCAAAAGGGAGGAAGCCTGAGGCTTCCTCCCTTTGATTTGTTTCTGCGGTTATTTGCCGGCCCAGTTTCCGGTCGCCAGCGCGGACAGATACGCGTTGATGAACCCGTCGATCTCGCCGTCCATCACGGCGCCAATGTTGGCGTTTTCAAAGCCCGTGCGCGTATCCTTGGCGAGCGTGTATGGCATAAAGACATAGGAGCGGATCTGGCTGCCCCATTCGATCTTCTTCTGGTCTCCCTTGATGTCCGAAATCTTTTCCAGATGCTCGCGTTCCTTGATCTCGACCAGCTTGGAACGCAGCATGCGCAGGCAGTTGTCCTTGTTCTGGAACTGGCTGCGTTCGGTTTGGCAGGAAACCACGATGCCGGTCGCCTTATGGATCAGGCGCACGGCGGAGGAGGTCTTGTTGATGTGCTGGCCGCCCGCGCCGCTCGACCGGAACACCTGCATCTCGTAGTCCTCGGGCTTGATCTCGAAGTCCGCCGAATCATCCGGAATATCCGGTATGACCTCGACCGCGGAGAACGAGGTATGGCGGCGGCCGGAGGCGTCGAACGGCGAAATGCGCACCAGGCGGTGTACGCCGGATTCACCCTTGAGAAAGCCGTAGGCGTTTTCACCCTCGATCAGGATGTCCGCGCTTTTCAGACCGGCCTCGTCCCCATCCTGATAGTCCATGATCTTATAGGTATAGCCGTGGCGCTCGGCCCAGCGGGTATACATGCGGTACAGCATCTCGCACCAGTCCTGGGCCTCGGTGCCGCCCGCGCCCGCGTGGAAGGACACCAGCGCGTTGTTTTTATCGTATTCGCCGGTAAGCAGGGTGGACAGCTTCTGCTCGGCCACGCCCTCCTCCAACTCCTGATAGCCGCTTTCCAGCTCTTCGAGCATGGACTCGTCGTTTTCCTCAATGGCCATTTCGCAGATGGTCAGCAGGTCCTCGCACAGGCTGCTCATACGCTCATAGGCTTCAATCTTGCCCTTGAGCGCGCCCATGCGGGAGACAATCTTCTGGCTCTCCTCCGGATTGTCCCAAAAGCCGGGCTGGGCGGACTTGATTTCCAGCTCCTCCACCTCGCGCTTTGCCTGCTCCATGCCCAGCGAGCGGTACAGTTCCTCCAGCTCGGGCTTCAGATTGTTCAGCTTGACCTTGTATTCCTCGAATTGCAGCATGCAAAATGCTCCTTCATGAATTTTTCAGTACCTTATAGTATAACGGCCCATCCCGCAAATGTAAAGATTTTTTCCAGTTTTGCTTGACAAATGCGGCGCCAGTCTCTATATTTAGGTCTGTATAAGTAAAAGGGAGTAGCTCACGCGCCTGTCCGGTGCGTGGTCGGCATCGCCATACCCGGCTGTTTTGGCAGCCCGTGTCGTTCCGGAAGCAGCGAGACTTTTATTGCTCAAGGCGCAATAAAAGTCTCTTTTTTTGCGTACAAATATGTTATTTTTTCTTAGGGGTGTTTTTTATGCAGTCATTCATCATGCTTGTTCTTGGCTTCGCGCTGCTCGTATGGGGCGCGGACAAATTTGTCGCGGGCGCGTCCGCGCTGGCGCGGCGGCTGGGGGTGTCGCCGCTGCTCGTCGGTCTGACCATTGTGGCGTTCGGCACCTCCGCGCCTGAGCTGGCGGTCAGCGTGACCGCCGCGCTCCAGGGCGCCAATGAGATCGCGGTCGGCAACGTCCTGGGCTCCAACCTGTTCAACCTGCTGGTCGTGGCCGGCCTTTCCGCGCTGATCTGCCCGCTGGTGATGGACCGCACGCTACTGCGGCGCGACTGGCCGCTGTCCCTGCTGGCGGCGGTCATGCTCTGCGCGATGATCGCGCCCGACCTGACCCTCTCGCGGCTCGAGGGCGCGGTGCTGCTCGCTGTGTTCGCACTGACGCTGTTCCTACAGATCCACGCCGCGCTGACGGGCCGCAGCCCGCTCGACGACGCGGCCGAGGATATCGTCATGCCGCCGCTGATGATCGGCGTGAATATCCTGCTCGGCCTTGCATGCATCATCCTGGGTGGGCAGCTCGCGGTAAGCGGCGCGACCGGCGTCGCGCGCATGTTCGGTCTGTCGGAAACGCTGATCGGCCTGACCATCGTGGCCATCGGTACGTCGCTGCCCGAGCTGGTAACCTCGCTGGTCGCCGCGCACAAGGGACAGAATGAAATCGCCATGGGCAACGTGATCGGCTCCAACATTTTCAACATCCTGCTGATCCTCGGCGTTTCGTCCGTGATTACGCCGATTCCGGTGCTGTCCACCTCGATCGTGGACTGCCTTGTCCTGATCGGCATCACCATCGTTTTTTACCTGCCCGCGCGCAGGGGCCGGCTCGGCCGCTTCCCCGGCGCATTGATGGCGCTGTGCTACATTGCATATACCGTGTATCTGATCGCGCGGTAGGCCACGCCCCCTGTTCACAAAAAATTTGTTTGTATCCGCGTATATATGTGGTATAATAGGTCTGATATGATGAAAAAGGGACGCGTATTCCCTCCTGAAAGGCTGAATCAAACAGATGGCAAATTTTTTGACCAAACTCTTCGGCTCCCATTCGAGTCATGAGCTGAAAAAGATCAATCCCATCGCGGACAGGGTCGACGCGCTGGAGGAGCAGTATAAAAAGCTGTCCGACGCCGAGCTGCGCGCCAAGACCGACGAGTTCAGAACCCGCTACCAGAACGGCGAAACGCTCGACCAGCTCCTGCCCGAGGCGTTCGCCACCTGCCGCGAGGCGGCGTGGCGCGTGCTGGGCATGCGGCACTACCGCGTGCAGGTTATCGGCGGCATCGTGCTGCACCAGGGCCGCATCGCGGAGATGAAAACCGGCGAAGGCAAGACGCTGGTCGCCACCCTGCCCGCATACCTCAACGCGATTGCCGGCAAAGGCGTGCATATCGTCACGGTCAACGACTACCTCGCCAAGCGCGACAGCGAGTGGATGGGCAAGGTCTACCGCTTCCTCGGCCTGACCGTGGGTCTGGTGATCCATGAGGTCGAGCCGGCCCGACGCAAAGCCATGTACGAGGCGGATATCACCTACGGTACGAACAACGAGTTCGGCTTCGACTACCTGCGCGACAATATGGCGATCTACAAGCAGTCCATGGTGCAGCGCGGCCATGCGTTCGCCATCGTGGACGAGGTGGACTCCATCCTGATCGACGAGGCG
Source organism: Agathobaculum ammoniilyticum (assembly GCF_025567315.1). Classification (NCBI taxonomy): domain Bacteria; kingdom Bacillati; phylum Bacillota; class Clostridia; order Eubacteriales; family Butyricicoccaceae; genus Agathobaculum; species Agathobaculum ammoniilyticum. The sequence continues at coordinate 176,132 of NZ_JAOQJE010000002.1, read as the reverse complement.
CGTACCCCGCTGATTATTTCCGGCCAGGGCGAGCAGTCCTCCGCGCTGTACCAGCTCGCGGACCGCTTCGCGGCCGGCCTCAAGCAGCTTCGCGTCAAGGAGGTTGACGCCAAGGAGGAGCAGGACGATATCGACGCGGACTATATCGTGGACGAAAAGGCCCGCACCGCAACCCTGACCCCGCACGGCCAGGCCAAGGCGGAGGCGTATTTCCAGGTGGCCAATCTGTCCGATCCGGAGAACACCACGCTGCAGCACCACATCAACCAAGCCATCAAGGCGCGCGGCGTCATGCAGCGCGATGTGGACTATGTCGTGCGCGACGGGCAGATCATCATTGTCGACGAGTTCACCGGCCGCCTGATGTTCGGCCGCCGCTATAACGAGGGCCTGCACCAGGCGATCGAGGCCAAAGAGGGCGTCAAGGTCCAGCACGAGAGCAAGACGCTCGCCACCATCACCTTCCAGAACTATTTCCGCCTGTACGGCAAGCTGTCCGGCATGACCGGCACCGCGCTGACCGAGGAGGAGGAGTTCCGCCACATCTACAAGCTGGACGTAATCGAGATCCCCACCAACAAGCCGGTCGCCCGCAAGGACAATCCGGACGCGGTGTACAAGAACGAGCGCGGCAAGATCAAAGCCACCATCGCGCGCATCGAGGAATGCCATGCCAAGGGTCAGCCCATCCTGGTCGGCACGGTGTCCATCGAGAAATCCGAGGAGCTATCCAAGATCCTCAAGGCCAAGGGCATCAGGCACACCGTCCTGAACGCCAAGTATCACGAGCGCGAGGCGGATATCGTCGCGCAGGCGGGCAAGCCGGGCGCGGTCACGATCGCGACCAACATGGCCGGCCGCGGCACGGACATCATGCTCGGCGGCAACGCCGAAACCATGGCGCTCGACGAACTGAAGAAGGGCGATTACACCCCCGAGCTGCTCTACGAGGCCAACGGCCACGCGGAAACCGACGACCCCGAGGTACTCGCCATCCGCGCGAAGTTTGAAGAGCTGTACCGGAAATACAAGCAGGAAACCGACGCGGACGCGGAAAAGGTGCGCGCGGCGGGCGGCCTGTATATCCTGGGTACCGAGCGGCACGAATCCCGCCGCATCGACAACCAGCTCCGCGGCCGTGCCGGCCGTCAGGGCGACCCGGGCGAATCCTCGTTCTATATCTCGCTTGAAGACGACCTGATGCGCCTGTTCGGTTCGGAAAAGATCCAGAATATGATGGATTCCCTCGGCATCGAGGAGGACGAGCCGATCGACCAGAAAATCCTGTCCGGCGCGATCGAAAACGCGCAGAAAAAGATCGAATCCCGCAACTTTGCCACCCGTAAGCATGTGCTTGAGTACGACGACGTGCTCAACACCCAGCGCCAGACCATCTACAGCCAGCGCCTGCAGGTGCTTGAGGGCAAGGATGTCAAAGACAGCATTGTCAAAATGATCGACGACACCATCGCCCGCGCGGTACACGCGGCGGTCGGTGAGCATACCGTCATCGAGCCTGCGATGGTCGAGCAGGCACGGCGACCGTTCCTCGGCGTATTCCTGCGGCCGGAGGACTGCACGTTCACGCCCGAGGAGTGCGACGACCTGACCGCGGACCAGCTCACCAACGTGCTGGCGGACCAGGCGCACCGCGTCTACGAGGCAAAGGAGCAGGCGCTCACACCGCCGATCATGCGCGAGCTGGAGCGCGTGGTGCTGCTGAAAAATGTGGATACCAAGTGGATGGACCATATCGATGCGATGACCGAGCTGCGCAACGGCATCGGCCTGCGCGCATACGGCCAGCACGATCCGGTGGTCGAGTACAAGCGCGAGGGCTTCGACATGTTCGACGCGATGATCGACGCCATCCGCGAGGACACCGTGCGCATGATCTTCCTGGCGCAGGTGCGCACCCGCGAGGAGCCCAAGCGCGAGCAGGTCGCCAAGGAGACGAGCGCCGCCGGCGCGTCCGACGGCACGGCCAAGCCCGAGCCCAAGCGCGTGGGCAAAAAGATCGGCCCGAACGATCCGTGTCCGTGCGGCAGCGGCAAAAAGTACAAAAAGTGCTGCTACCTCAAGGCGGATAACCCATATAAATAAAAGCGCCCCGCGGCCTGCCGCGGGAAAAAGGAGGGCGGCCCGCCGGGCTGCCCTCCCCTTTTTATTCCTCCCGCCTGCCGCCGGCCTGTTGCTGCCGGCGTCTGAAATCCAGATAGCCCTGCAGGATCAGCGACGCGGCGACCGCGTCCACACTCTCGCGGTGCTTTTTGCTCTTTTTGCCGCTCTGGTGCAGGATATCGTGCGCGGCGACCGTGGTGCGCCGCTCGTCCCAGAGCGTCACCGGCCGGCCGGTGCGCTCCTCCAGCGTGCGCGCCAGCGCCTCGCACTTTTCCGCGCGCGGCCCCGCCGTGCCGTCCATGTTTTTCGGCCAGCCCAGCACGATCTCCTCGATCCTGTTTTCCGCGACAAATGCCACCAGCCGGTCCACCAGCCTTTCATAATTCCATTCGTGGATGACGCTCGGCGAGCCGGCCAGAAAGCCCGATGGGTCGGAAACCGAAAGGCCGGTACGCGCGTCGCCGTAATCGACGCCCAAAATACGCATATGTATACTCCTATATCTTGTGGTTAAACTCAGTATATCATAAAAACATAAAAATTTCAGCACTTTTTCGCAAAAAAACCTTGACCGCCCACCACCCCCATGCTATACTGAAAGAACCTATGCAGGTTCTTTTTTTGCGCCCATTTTTCGCGTGTCTCGGAAAATGGCGCCGGAACACTGGCAAAGGGAGGCAAACAGTCCCGCGCCCATGCCGCAGGGGTATGGGATGGGGCGAAATATTAAAAGGAGGTGCCGTTATTTATGCGCGTTAAGATTACGCTCGCCTGCACGGAGTGCAAGCAAAGGAACTATGACACGAACAAGAACAAGAAGAACGATCCGGACCGTCTGGAAATGAACAAGTACTGCCGTTTCTGCCGGAAGCACACGCTGCACCGCGAGACGAAGTAAGAGAAAGGAAGTAGCTTCATGGCTGAAGAAACCAAGGTTAAGAAGCCCGGTCTCTTTGCACGGATTGGCAAGTGGTTCCGCGAACTGAAAAGCGAGTGCCGCAAGATCGTCTGGCCCACCCGCCAGCAGACAGTGAACAATACGCTTGTCGTTATCGCCTGCGTTATCGTCATCGGTATCTTTATCTGGATCCTTGACCTCGTATTCAATCTCGGCATCCAGACGCTGCTTACGCATTTCGCCGCCTAAAAGGAGGCATTTATGTCAGACGCTGCAAAATGGTATGTGGTCCACACATACTCCGGCTACGAAAACAAGGTAGCCTCTTCGATCGAAAAAGCGGTCGAAAACCGCAAGCTGCACGACCTGATCCCCGCGGTCAACATCCCGACCGAGACCGTCACTGAGGTCAAGGACGGGAAAAGCCGCGAGGTCGAGCGCAAGCTCTTCCCGGGCTATGTGCTCGTCAAGATGGTCATGACCGACGAAACCTGGTACCTGGTCCGCAACACGCGCGGCTGTACCGGCTTTGTCGGGCAGGACAAGTCCGGCGGCTCCAAGCCGATCCCGCTGACCGAGGACGAGATCGCCGCGATGGGCGTGGAGAAGCGCGAGATCGAGGTCAACTACGCAGTGGGCGACAGTGTGCGCGTCATCGACGGGCCGCTGGCCGGCTTTATCGGCGTCGTTTCGGCCCTTGAGCCGGACAAGAACAGGGTAAACGTCACGGTTTCCATGTTCGGGCGCGAAACCCCTGTCGAGCTTGAGCTCGACCAGGTGGAAACACTCGAGGAGTGATCCACCGGAACGCACGTTCCGTTTTCACGGCAAGTGGGAGAGTATGAACGCATACTCGCCAGCCACCACATTTTTTGAAGGAGGAACCTTTCGACATGGCACAGAAAGTAGTAGGTTATATCAAGCTCCAGATTCCCGCGGGCAAGGCGACCCCGGCTCCCCCGGTCGGTCCGGCCCTCGGCCAGCATGGCGTTAACATCATGGCCTTTACCAAGGAATTCAACGAGCGCACCAAGAACGATGCCGGCATGATTATTCCGGTTATCATCACGGTCTACGCGGACCGTTCGTTCAGCTTCATCACCAAGACCCCGCCGGCGCCGGTCCTCATCAAGAAGGCCTGCGGCATCGAATCCGGTTCGGCTGTACCGAACAAGACCAAGGTCGCCAAGCTTTCCAAGGCGGACTGCCAGAAGATCGCGGAGACCAAGATGCCCGACCTGAACGCCGCTTCCCTGGAAGCCGCGATGAGCATGATCGCGGGTACCGCGCGCTCGATGGGCATTACCGTCGAGGAATAATTTAAGAATAAGCTGAATGGATTTTGACCGCGCTTTTTGCAGGCGCCGGTCAAAGTGGGAGGGTTAGGTTTAGCCTATTCCCGCATTACCACTTAAGGAGGATTTATTGTGCATAAAGGTAAAAAGTATGTAGACAGCGCAAAGACGATCGACCGCACCCGTCTGTACGATCCGTCCGAGGCGCTCTCCACCGTTATTTCGACCGCAAAGGCCAAGTTCGACGAAACCATCGAGCTGCACGTCAAGCTGGGCGTTGACTCCCGCCACGCGGACCAGCAGGTGCGCGGCGCGATTGTGCTGCCGCACGGCACCGGCAAGAACGTGCGCGTCGCTGTTTTCGCCAAGGGCCCCAAGGCGGACGAGGCGCTGGCCGCCGGCGCCGATATCGTAGGCGCGGAGGACCTGATGGAGCGCATCCAGAAGGAGAACTTCTTTGAGTTTGACGTGGTTATCGCCACGCCGGACATGATGGGCGTTGTCGGCCGCCTGGGCCGCGTGCTCGGCCCCAAGGGCCTGATGCCGAACCCGAAGGCGGGTACGGTTTCCATGGACGTTGCCAAGGCCGTTCAGGAGTCCAAGGCCGGTAAGATCGAGTACCGTCTGGACAAGACCAACATCATCCACTGCCCGATCGGCAAGGCGTCCTTCGGCACGGAAAAGCTGCAGGATAACTTTGACGCGCTCATGGGCGCGATCATCAAGGCCAAGCCGGCCGCGGCCAAGGGCCAGTATATCCGCTCCTGCGTCGTGGCCTCCACCATGGGGCCGGGCGTCAAGGTGAACGCGGCGAAGATGATGGGCTAAGCCCCATTGCGGCATAACCGACCCACAGGGATGCAAAAAGCGCGCCATACGGCGCGCTTTTTATTTTTCGGGGATTTCATAATGGTATTTCTTGAGCAGGTCCTCGATGGCTTCGTCATGAAGTTTCGATTTAGGGATGCGGGTTTCTTCATGAAGCCGGTTAAACGCTTCCATCAAGTCATTCCGCATGGTGGATGTAAATTGCTTGCGGTTCACCAATGGATATTCTGACATATGCCCGCCTCCTTTCCTTACTTATTCTAAGAATGCAATAAAGATAATACAAGGGCATTATATTTACTTGACCTTAATTAAGTTTATGTGTATATTATAAGTAAGGAGGGGATATTCTATGCGCAACCGAAACGACTTCCGCTGCAAGGACTGCAGGTATTATCAGACGCTGTTCCTCTATCACGAAAATATGGAAGACTATTACGAAACTGATTACGGCTTGTGCGTTGACTTCGATGTTTCCCGCCCCGTGCGCTTTGACGAGGACGCCTGCGGCTATTTCCGGCGCAGGGACCTCACCCCCCGCGAGGAGTACGAGGAATATCTGGACGAGCTGCGCAGGCCCGAACTTTCGGATGATTTTTATTTTAAATCCCCTTGACAGCACCGCGCTTTTCGGATATAATATATGAGCTTGGTCAAAGACAGCTGGCAGCCGCATGGCTTTAATGGCGTTCCCCGCCGCCCGCCGAGGTCAACACGGAACGGATTTTTTAGGATCCTTTATGAGGTTTTCTGTGTACCCTCCCTGTGTCTTTGCACCGGGAGGGTACTTTTATTTTTTAGGAGGTGAATTAAGATGCCGAATGCAAAGGTTCTGGAGGAAAAGAAAGCTCTGGTCGCTTCCTTGGTGGAGAAGATCAAGAATTCTCCCGCCGGCGTCCTGGTGGATTACAAGGGCATCAACGTTGAGGATGACACCAAGCTCCGCCGCCAGCTCCGCGAAGCGGGCGTTGAGTATATGGTCATCAAGAACACCCTGATCCGCTTTGCCGCCAAGGAGCTGGGCTTCGACGCGCTGGACGAACACCTGAACGGTACTTCCGCGCTGGCGATCTCCACGTCCGAGGACGTGATCGCGCCCGCGAAGATCCTGGGCGACTTCGCCAAGACCCACGAGAACTTCACCATCAAGGCCGGTTACCTGGAAGGAAAGGTAATCGACACGGACGAGGTGAAGAAGCTGGCCAACATGCCGAGCAAGGAAGTCCTTGTCGCGCAGGTTCTGTACAGCTTCAATTTCCCCATTATGCAGCTTGCTATTGCCTGCGACGCTATTGTTAAAAAGGCGGAGGGCAACGAGGAGATGAAGGTGGCCGAGCTGGTCGCCGCGAAGGCTCCGGCTGCGGAGGAAGCTGCAGCAGAGGAAGCTCCCGCTGCGGAATAATTAAAAAATCATTGACAAATCACTTATAATGGAGGTTTATCCCATGACTGTTCAGGAGATTATGGATGCTGTAAAAGAGCTCAAGGTTATGGAGCTCTCTGAGCTGGTAAAGGCTCTGGAAGAAGAATTTGGCGTTTCCGCTACGCCTGTTGCTGTTGCCGGCGTTGGCGGCGGCGCGGCTGACGGCGCTGCGGCTGCCGAGGCCAAGACCGATTTCGACGTTGTTCTGGTTGAGGCTGGCTCCTCCAAGATCAACGTAATCAAGGTTGTCCGCGAGATCACCGGCCTGGGCCTGAAGGAAGCCAAGGAGAAGGTTGATTCCGCTCCGCAGACCATCAAGGAGGCCGCTCCGGAGGCTGAGGCGAACGAGATCAAGGAGAAGCTGGAGGCTGCCGGCGCCAAGGTCGAGCTCAAGTAAGCCGCTTTTCTGCTTGACGGAAACGGCAGGTATTGCTCACGCAATACCTGCCGTTTTTTGCATCCATTCCGCACCTGTATCAGAGAAATGAGAAAGAGGGAAAATGTTGTGCATTCTCTTCCGACGCGCCTTTGCGCCTTCCTGCGGCGGGAGGCGGTGCTGTCCATCGCGCTGCTCTGCGCGGCCCTGTCCATGCTGGCCGTGCCGCCGGACGCGGGCTATGCCGGCTATATCGACCTGCGCGTGCTGTGCCTGCTGTTCTGCCTGATGGCGGTGGTGGCCGGCCTGCAGCAATGCGGCCTGTTCCAGGTGCTTTCCCAGCGCCTGCTGTCCGGCCGGAAGCAGCTTCGCCTGCTCTACCTTGTGCTGACGCTGCTGCCGTTCTTCTGCTCCATGCTGATTACCAACGATGTGGCGCTGCTCACTTTCGTCCCGTTCACCGTGCTGGTACTCGGCCGCATCAGCAGGACGGAGGCGCTCGTCCGCGTGGTGGTGCTGCAAACGCTCGCGGCGAACCTGGGCAGCATGGCGACACCGGTCGGAAACCCGCAGAACCTGTTTCTGTGCTCGTATTACACGCTGTCTTTCCGCTCGTTCCTGTCCGTCGTCCTGCCGCTGGCCGCAGCCAGTCTGCTGGCGTTGTCCGCGGCCGCGCTCGCCACGCCGGGCGAAACAATCGAAATCGCTTTCCCGCGCCGCGAGTCCATCACACAGCCACGCCTGTTCGTCCTGCTGTGCCTGCTGTTCGTGCTGTGCCTGCTGTCCGTGGTGCATGTGCTGCATTACAGCGTCCTGACCGGCGTCGTCCTGCTGTGCCTGCTGCTGTTTGCGCGCGGGCTGTTCGCCCAAGTGGATTACGCGCTGCTCGCGACGTTCGTGTGCTTTTTCATCTTCGCGGGCAACATGGGCCGCATCGAGCCTGTGCGCGGCGCGCTCGAGCTGCTGATGGGGCGCAGCTCCTACTGGACCTCGCTCGCCGCCAGCCAGGTAATCAGCAACGTACCCGCCGCCGTACTGCTCTCCGGCTTTACGGGCAACTGGCAGGCCCTGCTGGCGGGCGTGAACGTCGGCGGGCTGGGTACGCCGATCGCCTCGCTTGCCAGCCTGATCTCGCTCAAGCTGTACTTACGCGCCGAGGGCGCCTCGCTGCCGCGCTTTCTGGCCGTGTTCGCCGCCGCCAACCTCGCCGGACTGGCGCTGCTCTCCCTCCTTGCCGTCCTGCTCGGCCTGACCGGATGAAAACGGCGCGCGCGGGAAAGTTCCCGCATTGTCTTTCCTTTTCCGCGTTTTTCCTGTACAATAGGAACATGAAGCGTAAAACCACCAGAAGGGGGATATGTTATGTCAATACAGGAAAACTGCCGGGTCGTGGCCAATACGCGGCTGGGCGAGGGGTTATATGCCCTCACGATGCACGCGCCCGCCATCTGCGCACAGGCACAGTGCGGCCAGTTCGTGCATATCGCGTGCGGCGAGGGCAACCTGCTGCGCCGACCGATCTCGATCTGCGGCTGGCAGGGCGATGCGCTGCGCGTCGTGTTCCAGACTAAGGGCGAGGGAACGAAGTGGCTCGCCGCGCGGCAGGCCGGCGATGTGCTGGACGTACTCGGCCCGCTCGGCCACGGGTTCGGCGTGGCCGCGCTCGGCGCAAAGCCGGTGCTGATCGGCGGCGGCATCGGCGTGCCGCCCATGCTGCAGACCGCGAAAGCCGCAAAGGACGCGGGCGCACAGCCGCGCGCGGTGCTGGGCTTCCGCAATCGGGGCGCGGTCATCCTTGAGGCAGATTTCCAGGCCGTCTGCGAAACCTTTGTCACGACCGACGACGGCTCCTATGCCCGCCACGGCTTTGTGACCGACGTATTGAAAGAGCTGCTCGCGGGCGCGACCGGTGTGGCCGCCTGCGGCCCCAAGCCCATGCTGAAGGCCATCGCCGCGCTCGCAGAGGACGCAGGCCTGCCCTGCCAGGTCTCGATGGAGGAGCGCATGGGCTGCGGCATCGGCGCGTGCTTGGTATGCGCGTGCGCGCTCAAGGCGGAAAACGGTGAAACCCGATACGGCCACGTCTGCAAGGACGGGCCGGTGTTCGACGCAAAGGAGGTCGCGTGGTAATGGCGGATCTGAGAGTCAATTTCTGCGGCGTGGAGCTGAAAAACCCGCTCACGACCGCGTCCGGCACGTTTGGCTTCGGGCACGAGTACGGCGAATTTTTCGACCTGTCCACGCTTGGTGGTATCGGCGTCAAGGGCCTGACCCCGACCGAGCGCCTGGGCAACCCCGCGCCCCGCATCGCGGAAACCCCATCGGGCATTTTGAACTGCGTGGGCCTGCAGAACCCGGGCATCGACCGCTTCATCGCGGAGCAGATCCCGTTCCTGCGGCGGTATGACACCGCTATCATCGCCAACGTGTCCGGCAGCACAGTCGAGGAATACGAGGGCATGGTGGAAAAGATCTCGGACGCGGACGTGGACCTGATCGAAATGAATATCTCCTGCCCGAACGTCAAGTGCGGCGGCATGGCGTTCGGCACCCAGCCCGCGATGGTCGAGGAGGTCGTCTCCGCGGCGAAGCGCAAGGCGAAAAAGCCGCTGATCGTCAAGCTCAGCCCGAACGTGACCGATATCACCGAGATCGCGCGCGCGGCGGTGGCCGCGGGCGCGGACGCGCTTTCGCTCATCAACACCCTGCTGGGCATGCGTATTGACATCGAAACCAGAAGGCCCATCCTGTCCAGCGTGATGGGCGGCCTGTCCGGACCGGCGGTATTTCCGGTCGCGGTGCGCATGGTGTACCAGGTGCGCCGGGCGGTGGACGTGCCGATCCTCGGCATGGGCGGTATCCGTACGGGACGCGATATCGTGGAGATGCTGCTCGCGGGCGCGGACGCGGTCGCGATGGGTACGGTGCTGTTTGCCGACCCGCTGGCGCCGGTCAAGGCGCTTCAGGAGTTGGAGGCGTGGATGGACGCGCATGGTGTGAAATCCGTCCGCGAGCTGTCCGGCGCGGTCGAGGCGTGAGCTATGACCACGGTTTACCTGATCCGCCACGCGGAGGCCGAAGGCAACGTCTACCGCCGCTGTCACGGGCAGTATGACAGCCTGCTCACCCCGCGCGCCTACGAGCAGCTCCCCTGTCTGGCCAAACGCTTCGAGGGCGTGCCGCTGGACGCGGTGTACGCCTCCGACCTGTTCCGCGCGCGCACAACCGCCAAGGCGGTCGCCCAGCCACACGGGCTGAACGTAGAGCTCCGCCCCGTGCTGCGCGAGATCGACATGGGCGACTGGGAGGACCTCCCTTGGGCCGAGCTGCCGCGCATTTGGCCGGAGGAATATGCGGTCTGGCGCGCCCGCCCGTGGGACGCGCGCCCGCCGCACGGCGAAAGCGTGCTACAGGCCGGTCAGCGCATGCTGGACGGGGTGCGCGGGCTGGTGCGGCAGCACGAGGGCGGCACGATCGCGGTCGTTACCCACGGCTCGGCCATCCGCGGCGCGCTGACCATCGCGCACAGCTTCACGCCCGAGCAGATGGGCGAGATCGGCTGGGGCGACAACACCTGCGTGGCGAAATTTGAATTCGACGGGCCGGATCGGCTCGCGGTGGTGTACGAGAACGACGCCTCCCACCTGCCGGAGCGCCTTTCCACTTTTGCCGCTATCGGCTGGAAGGACAACAAGGGCGTGCCGGAAACGCCGCAGCTCTGGTTCCGCCGCGCCGACCCGATGGACGCGGGCGACGCAGGCAAGATCGTCGCTTTCCTGCGCGAGCTGCACCGGAACGCCTACGGCACGGACGCGAATCTCGATCCGGACGCGCTGCTGGCGGACGTGGCGCGCGCCCAGCGGGTCAGCCCGCGCGCGTGCTGCTTCGGCTGTCTGGAAAGCGGTGAGGAAGCCGCCTTGGTCTACCTCAAGACCTGGTATGACGACGAGCCGGACATAGGGCTGGTCGGCGGCTTCTGCATCGACGAACGCTATCGCGGCCGCGGCCTGAGCGGGCAGATCCTCGGCCAGGCAATCAGCGTATACCGCGCACTCGGCAAGACGTACTTATGCGCGCATGCGGCCGAGCACAACGCCCGCGCGCAGGGCTTCTACCGCAAATTCGCTTTCGAGCAGCACGGCGAATATCGGGACGAAAACGGCCTGCATTACCGTATGTTCAAGCGCATCTGCGTGGATTGACACACTTTGGAGGGGCATTCTACCGCTGGTAGAGCGCCCTTCTTCTGTATCTCGGTTGCCGCGGAGCAGGCTTTCTGCTATGCTGGAAGCACAAAAGGGAGGTGCACATATGGACGCAAAGGCAACGGGCGCGCTGACTGCTGCGGCCGCCGTCCTGCTGGTGTTGACATCCTGCATCGCAGGCCTGCCGCCTCAGAATCCACCCTGTAAAGCATTTTCCCAGACAAAAAGCACCGGAAAGCGTGTTTCCGGTGCTTTTTCTATACAATACAGCCTCAGATTTTGTTAATATCCACCATCTCACAGTTTTCGATCTTCACATCGCCCTCCAGGCAGCGCAGCAGCGCGGAGGCGGTGTCGATCGAGGTCAGGCAGGGGATGGCGCGCTCGACCGCGGTGCGGCGGATATGCACCGAGCCAAGCTCCGGATGGCGGCCCTTGACCGAGGTGGCGATTACATAGTCGATCTTGCCGGACTCGATCAGGTCGATGATGTTGGGGGATGGCTCGTCCACGTTGCGGATGGCGTTGGTCGCGACCATGTGGCGGTTGAGGACGTTGGCCGTACCGCTGGTGGCGTAGATGTCAAAGCCGAGGGACTCGAACCGCTCGCCGATGCGGATGGCCTCCTGCTTGTCCGAATCGCGCACGGAAATGAGCACCGCGCCCTTTTTCTTCATCTGGAAGCCCGCGCCGGTCAGGCCCTTAAGCAGCGCCTCGCGGAACGAGGTGGACACGCCCAGCACCTCGCCGGTGGATTTCATTTCCGGCCCGAGCTGGGTGTCCAGGTCGCGCAGCTTCTGGAAGGAGAACACCGGCACCTTGACCGCGTAGTGATCGCTCTCCGGATGCAGGCCGGTGCCGCAGCCCATGTCGCGCAGCTTTTCCCCGAACATGCAGCGGGTGGCCAGATCGACCATGGGTACGCCCGTGACTTTGGAGATATACGGCACGGTGCGCGAGGAGCGCGGGTTGACCTCAATGACATAAACCTGATCGTTATACAGCACGAACTGGATGTTGACCAGGCCGAGTACGGCCAGGTTTTTGGCCAGCGCCTCGGTGTAGCGGATGATGGTGTCCTTGTGCTTCTGCTCGATGTTGATGGAGGGGTAAATGGAGATCGAGTCGCCCGAGTGTACACCCGCGCGCTCAAAGTGCTCCATGATGCCTGGGATGAGGATGTCGTCGCCGTCGCAGATGGCGTCCACCTCGATCTCGCGGCCCATCATGTATTTATCGACCAGCACCGGATTCTCGACCTTGTTGCGGGAGATAACCTGCATAAACTCGCGCACGTCCTCCTCCTTGTAGGCGATCTCCATGCCCTGACCGCCGAGAACGTAGGACGGGCGCACGAGCACCGGATAACCCAGCTCGTCCGCCGCCTTGACAGCCTCCTCCTCGGTCATGACCGTATGACCCGCCGGACGCGGGATGCCGCACTTCTCCAGGATCACGTCGAACTTCTCGCGGTCCTCGGCTGCGTCGATGCTCCATGCGGGTGTGCCGAGGATCGGGATGCCCAGCTTTTCGATATGCGCGGCCAGATTGATGGCGGTCTGCCCGCCGAACTGCACGATGGCAAAGTCCGGCTTCTCGGCCGCGGCCACGCCGGTCACGTCCTCGGGCGTGAGCGGCTCGAAATACAGGCGGTCGGCCGTGTCGAAGTCGGTGGACACGGTTTCCGGATTGTTATTGATGATAACGGTTTCACAGCCGAGCTTTTGCAGCGCCCAGACCGCGTGTACCGAGCAGTAGTCGAACTCGATGCCCTGGCCGATACGGATGGGGCCGGAGCCGAGCACCAGCACCTTTTTCTTGCCGGTGGCGGGCTTGACCTCGCTCTCCTCGTCGTAGGTGGAGTAGTAGTACGGGGTTTCGGCCTCGAACTCGGCCGCGCAGGTGTCCACCATCTTATAGACCGGCAGGCGCTTTACCGCGGAAATATCCTTGCCGGAAAGCTGCTCAATCGTCTTGTCGAGGAAGCCCATCTTCTTGGCGCGCAGGTACAGCGCCGCGTCGACCGCGTCCGCCGTAGCGAGCGCCTTTTCGGTGTCGATGATGTTCTGGAACTTGTGCAGGAAGAAGGTGTCCATCGTGGTGACCTCGTGGATCTCCTCAATGGTCATGATGCCGCGGCGCAGCGCCTCGCAGATGTGGAACAGGCGCTGGTCGTCCGTGCGGGCCACGCCCTTTTTGACCTCCGCGTCGGTCTGTTGCCGGATGCGCGGGACGATCATGCTGTCCAGCTTGATCTCGCAGCCGCGCACGGCCTTCATCAGCGCGCCCTCAAAGCTGTTGTCGATGGCCATGACCTCGCCGGTGGCCTTCATCTGGGTGCCAAGCGTATTGTCCGCATACACGAACTTGTCGAACGGCCAGCGCGGGAACTTAACCACGCAGTAGTCGATGGTCGGCTCGAAACAGGCCTTGGTTTTTTTAGTCACGGCGTTCTCGATCTCGTCCAGGCCGTAGCCGACCGCAATCTTGGCCGTCACCTTGGCGATCGGGTAGCCGGTGGCCTTGGAGGCCAGCGCGGACGAGCGCGATACGCGGGGGTTGACCTCGATGACCGCGTACTCGAACGAGGTCGGATGCAGCGCGAACTGCACGTTGCAGCCGCCCTCTATCCCTAACTCGGTGATGATGTTAAGCGCAGAGGTGCGCAGCATCTGATATTCCTTGTCGCACAGGGTCTGACTGGGCGCGACGACGACCGAGTCGCCCGTGTGTACGCCCACCGGATCGACGTTTTCCATGTTGCAGATGGTGATGGCGTTGCCCTTGGCATCGCGCATGACCTCATATTCGATCTCTTTCCAGCCGGTGATGCACTTCTCGACCAGGATCTCATCCACGCGGGAGTACATGATACCGGTCGCGGCGATCTCGCGCAGTTCGTCCCAGGTGTAGGCGATGCCGCCGCCCGTGCCGCCGAGGGTATACGCCGGACGGATGATGACCGGCAGGCCGATCTCGCGGGTGAATTCAACCGCGTCCTCCACCGTATGCACGACCTTGGAGGCGATGCACGGCTCACCGATCTTCTCCATCGTGTCCTTGAACATCTGGCGGTCCTCCGCCTTGGCGATGGTGTCCGGCTTGGCGCCCAACAGCTTGACCCCCATCTGGTCGAGGAAGCCGCTCTCGCACAGTTCCATGGCGAGGTTGAGGCCGGTCTGGCCGCCGAGGTTGGGCAGCAGGGAGTCCGGGCGCTCCTTCTTGATGATCTGCTGCACGGCTTCGACGGTCATGGGCTCGATGTAGACCTTGTCCGCCATGGCCTTGTCGGTCATGATGGTCGCGGGGTTGGAGTTGACGAGCACGACCTCCAGACCCTCCTCGCGCAGCGCGCGGCAGGCCTGCGTGCCCGCGTAGTCGAACTCGGCCGCCTGGCCGATGACGATCGGGCCGGAGCCCAGCACCATTACCTTGTGAATATCCTTACGAAGCGGCATTACTGAGCGCCCCCTTTCGCCTTTTCGATGTTTTTGATGAATTTGTCAAACAGATAGGAGGTGTCCATCGGGCCCGGGCATACCTCAGGATGGTACTGCACGGTAAACACCGGCCGGCCGACGTGCTCCACGCCCTCGACCGTGCCGTCGTTAAGGTTGACATAGCGCACGCGGGCGACCGCCGGATCGACGCTTCCGCCCACAACCGCGTAGCCGTGGTTTTGGCTGGTGATATAGGTGCGGTCCGCGTCCAGGTCCTTGACCGGATGGTTGACGCCGCGGTGGCCATACTTGAGCTTGCAGGTCTCTGCGCCGATGGCCAGGCTCAAAAGCTGGTGGCCCAGGCAGATGCCGAAGATCGGGATATTGCTTTCCAGAAGCTTTTTCAGGTTAGCGATAATCTCAACGTTTTCCGCGGGATCCCCGGGGCCGTTGGAGAGCATCACGCCGTCAAACCTGCCCACGACCTCCTCGGGCGGGGTGAGCGCCGGAATGGTGACGACCTCGCAGCCACGCTTTTGCAGCTCGCGCTCGATATTGTACTTCACACCGTAGTCGTACAGCGCGATGCGGTACTTCTGCTCACCCTCGGCGGGATAGGTGCGGCTTTCCTCACAGGTTACAGCCCTCACCGCGTCTTTGACGACATAAGCCTTCATCGCCGCGACGGCCTGCTCGTCCGGCTCGAAGCCCTCGGTGTAGATCACGCCGTTCATGACGCCCTCGCCGCGCAGCTTGCGGGTCAAGCGGCGGGTGTCGATACCCGCCAGGCCGACGACCTTCTGCTCCTTGAGGTATTCGTCCAGCGTCAGGCGGCAGCGCCAGTTGGAGGGATGCTCCGCGATCTCGCGCATGATAAAGCCCGAGACCCAGCTCTTGCGGGACTCGTAATCCTCAAAATTGATGCCGTAGTTGCCGATCAGCGGGTAGGTCATGGTGACGACCTGGCCGTAGTAGGAGGGGTCGGTCAGCACCTCCTGATAGCCGGCCATGCCGGTGTTGAAAACGACCTCGCCGATGCTCTGTCCCTCGTAGCCGACGGAATACCCCTCGAACAGGGTGCCATCCGCGAGCAGTAAATACGCTTTTTTCATTCTTGTATCTCCACGCTCCCATTTTGAAATTCACAGAATTTCCATTCAATCCAGACGCAAGCCGCGCTTGCGTCATCAAAAGTCCAGCTCTGCCGGACTTTTGACACCCCGACCTTGCGGCCTTGGGCCGCGTCCTGGGGTATCGGAAGCCGTTTTCTCCGGAACCGGCTTCCGTATATTATAGGGTGGTATTGGATACCCCCTATAAGATTTTATCGAATCGCCGCGACGATCTCATCCCGCATGCGGATGGCCTCCGCACGGGCGGCTTCCTTGTAGTCCTCGCCGTTTCTGCCGGTCTTTTTCCACGCGCACATGATGCCGCGCGAGGAGTTGACGATCGCGCCCAGCCCATCGTCGTTAAAGGCGTTTGCAATGTCCTTAGCGGTCGCGCCTTGCGCGCCGTAACCCGGCACTAGGAAATAGCTCCTGGGCAGCAGGCCGCGGATGATCTTCTGCTCCTCCGGCCAGGTCGCGCCGACCACCGCGCCGACTTGGTTGTAGCCGCAAGGGGTGTCCAACCCCTCGCCCCACTTGGCCACCATCTCAGCCATGCGGGCGTAAAGCGGCTTGCCCTCCATATCACGGTTCTGCAGCTCGCCCGAGGAGGGGTTGGAGGTCTTGACCAGCAGGAACAAGCTCTTATCCCGCTCGCGGCACTCCTTGAGGAAAGGCTCGACACCATCCGTGCCCAGATATCCGTTGACGGTCACGCTGTCGCAGCCGTAGGGCGCGATCTCGGTGTCGCCCACGCGGGTCTTGCCGAGGTAGGCCTCGGCATACGCGGTCGCGGTCGCGCCGATATCGTTGCGCTTGATGTCGCCGATGACGTACATGCCCTTGGCGTGCGCGTAGTCGATGGTTTCTTTGAGAGCCATCGCGCCGTACGAGCCTAAAAGCTCGTAATACGCCGCCTGCGGCTTGACTGCGGGTACAATATCGCACAGCGCGTCAATCAGGCCGCAGTTGAAGGCGACCATGCTCTCCGCCGCTGCGCGCAGCGTTTCGCCGTGCAGCATCATGTTGCGGCCCGCGATATGCTGCGGGATGTATTCCAGGCGGGCGTCCAGCCCCGCGACGGTGGGGTTGCCTTTTTCCTTGATCTTTTCTACTAATGTTTGGATCGACATAGATGTTCTTCCTTTCTATCGCTGCATGGCGGTTATTCTACTCACTGCCCAGGATCACAACGTTGTCCTCCCCGTCCACCTCGGTCAGGCGGACGCATACGCGCTCGCCCCGCGCGGTGGGCAGGTTTTTGCCGATATAGTCCGGCCGGATGGGAAGCTCGCGGTGGCCGCGGTCCACCAGCACGGCGAGCTGGATGCGGCCCGCGCGCCCGCAGTGCGACACGGCCTCGATCGCGGCGCGCACGGTGCGGCCAGTGTACAGCACGTCGTCCACCAGCACCACGGTCGCGCCGCCGATGCGAGGATCGGGCGGCGGCAACGGCCCGTCCGCGCGCGGCTTATCGTCCCGCCAGGGGGTGACGTCCAGCTCGAGTACAGGCGGCGCCTTGCCCTCCACCTCGCCGAGCTTGGCGGCGATGCGCTGCGCCAGGAACACGCCGCGCGTTTTCACCCCGGCGAGCAGCAGGTCCTCCGCGCCCTTGTTTTTTTCGATGATCTCAAACGCAATGCGGGTCAGCGCGCGGCGCACGCCGTCCGCGTCCATAATTACGGCCTTCTGCCCGGCCATCCTGCGGCCTCCCCTCAAAAAATGGTAAAAAAACAGCCTCCTGCGCCACAAGCAGAAAGCCGTACCAAGCTACACCTGTCCCCCACTCTGCGGCCGACAGCGTACGCACTGTTTTCTGCCTTGGCGGCTCACGGGCCGCGCCTTAAAGGCGGATTGTTGGATATATTATATCGTATGCCGCGGGTTTTGTAAACAGTCGAAGCTCCAAAACAAATTTGTTTTTTTATGCAATTTTTGTTGCCGCCGCACACATGCAAGTCTGCGCACATTCCGGACATACTATGCTTGCAGCACCGAAGCAAATCAAATTATGAAAGGCGGCGGACTTTTATGCGTGTATCTCCCTTCATTTCCGGCATTGCGACCGGCGCGGTGGCGGGTGCGGTCGTCTCTATGGTCGCGGCGGGCGCGATGATGAACCCCTCGGTACGCCGGAGCGCTCAGCATGCGGCAAACAAGGCCGAGCATGCAATGCACAAGGCGGCGAAGGGCGTCGGCCATATGATCGGCTGAGGCGGGGCGGCGGGGGAAGAAAGCGCGCTTTCTCCCCCGCCGCCGCTTTTTCCTACAGGGCACGGCAGCAAGCTCCTCTTGACAAACGCGCGCGCCTCCCCTATAATGGTTACATCCTCAAAAGGGAGTAGGATAAGTTCCGCTGTCAACATCCCGTCCGGATTTCCGGTCTGGCGGCGGACGCCGGCACGGCCGGTCACAAGACTTTTGAGTAAGCGCTTCCACACCGCGAAGCGCTTACTCAAAAGTCTTTTTTATTTGCGTCAGGATCCGCCGCAGATAAAAACCGGCCGCCGGCGGCAAACTATCCCATCCCCCGCCGCATCCCCACTTTTTTGACAAAAAGGAGTTTTGGCTACATGCAACCTGTTTTCTATGACCGCACAGCCGCGCAGGCGCTCAGCGATATGGACAGCGACCGCGCCGGCCTTTCCCCCGCCGAGGCCGCCGCGCGCCTTGCGCGGTACGGACGCAACACCCTTGCGGAAGAGCGCGGTAAATCCGTCCTGCAGGTGTTTTTCTCCCAGTTTAAGGACCTGTTGGTCGTTATCCTGCTCGCGGCGGCTGTGATCTCCATGCTGTCCGGCAATGCGGAGAGCACGATCGTCATTTTCGCCGTGCTGCTTCTGAACGCCGTGCTCGGCACGGTCCAGCACTGCAAGGCGGAAAAGTCTCTGCAAAGCCTCAAGGCCATGTCCTCGCCCTCGGCCAAGGTCGTACGCGGCGGCGCGCGGCTGGTCGTCCCCTCCGCCGAGGTCGTTCCCGGCGATATCGTGGAGGTGGAGGCCGGCGATATGATCGTCGCGGACGGGCGCATTCTGGAGAATTTTTCGCTCAAGGTCAACGAAAGCTCGCTGACCGGCGAAAGCGAGGGCGTGGAAAAGACCGCCGACCCGCTTGCCGGCGGCAAGGTCGCGCTCGGCGACCAGAAAAACATGGTGTTCTCCGGCTCGCTGGCGACCTATGGCCGCGCGGTCATGGTCGTCACCGCGACCGGCATGCAGACCGAACTGGGCCGCATCGCCGCCCTGATGAACCAGACCCGTGAGCGCAAGACCCCGCTGCAGCGCAGCTTGGACGACTTCAGCCGCCGTCTGGCCGGCATCATCCTGGCGATCTGTGCGGGCGTGTTCGCGCTTTCGCTGTACCACGCGGGCAGCTGGGGCTTTCAGGCGGTGCTGGATTCGCTGATGTTCGCGGTCGCGCTGGCCGTGGCCGCGATTCCCGAGGCGCTCAGCTCGATCGTGACCATCGTTCAGGCCATGGGTACACAGAAGATGGCCCGGCAGAACGCCATTATCAAGGAGCTTAAGGCGGTGGAAACGCTGGGCGCGGTATCCGTGATCTGCTCGGATAAAACCGGCACGCTGACCCAGAACAAGATGACCCCGCAGAAGATCTACGCGGACGACATGCTGCTGGACGAATCGCACCTCGACCTTGCCAACGACGTGCAGCGCCTGCTGCTCAAGGCCGCCCTGCTCGCCAGCGACGCCACCACCGACGAGCAGACTGGCGAGGCGATCGGCGACCCAACCGAGGTCGCACTGGTCATGATCGGCGACCGCCTCGGCGTGGACGAAAGCGCCTACCGGAAGCAGCACCCACGCCTGGCCGAGCTTGCGTTCGACTCCGACCGCAAGCTGATGAGCACGCTGCACGATATTGAGGGCGTACCCACCTTATATACCAAGGGCGCGATCGACGTGCTGCTCGACCGGTCGGACTATGTCCTCACCTCCGCCGGTCCGGTTCCCATGACGGAGGAATGGAAGGCACGGATCGCGGCGGTCAACCTCGAGCTGTCGCAGGAGGGGCTGCGCGTGCTGGCGTTTGCCAGCCGGACGCTCGACGCCGTGCGCGGGCTGACGCTGGCGGACGAACACGGCTTTACGTTTATCGGCCTGGTTTCCATGATCGACCCGCCGCGCCCCGAGGCGGTGCGCGCGGTCGCGGACGCGGCGCGCGGCGGCGTGCGCACCATCATGATCACAGGCGACCACAAGGTCACGGCCACCGCGATCGCGCGGCAGATCGGCATTTTCCGCGACGGAGACGAGGCGCTTTCCGGCGTTGAGCTGGATGAGCTGGACGACAGCGCCCTGGACGAGCGGCTGGCGCGCGTTTCGGTCTACGCGCGCGTCTCCCCCGAGCATAAGATCCGCATTGTCGAGGCCTGGCAGCGCAAAGGACGCATTGTTTCCATGACAGGCGACGGCGTCAACGACGCGCCCGCCCTCAAGGCCGCCGACATCGGCGTGGCCATGGGCATCACGGGTACCGAAGTTTCCAAGGACGCGGCCTCCATGATCCTGGCCGACGACAATTTCGCCACGATTGTGGGCGCGGTCGTCAACGGCCGCAGCGTATACACCAACATCAAAAACGCGATCAATTTCCTGCTCTCGGGCAACATGGCGGGCATCCTGTGCGTGCTTTTCACCTCGATCCTCGCGCTACCCGTGCCGTTCGCGCCCGTCCACCTGCTGTTCATCAACCTGCTGACCGACTCTCTGCCCGCAATTGCGATCGGCGTGGAGCCGGCGTCCGGCGATCTGCTGGACCAGAAGCCCCGCGACCCTGGGGAACCGATCCTCACCCGCGACCTGCTGCTGCGCATCTTTCTTTACGGTGCGCTCATCGCCTGCGCCGCTATGGCCGCGTATTTCATCGGCCTGCGCGCCGGCGGCGACGGCCTTGCCATGACGCTCGCGTTCGCCACCCTGACGCTCGCGCGCCTGTTCCACGGCTTTAACTGCCGCGGCAGTCTGCCGCTCTTCCGTCTCGGCCTGCTGACCAACAAGGCGAGCCTGTGCGCCTTTGCTGCGGGTGTCGCGCTGCTGGCCGCCGTGCTGCTGATCCCCGGCCTGCAGGGACTGTTCCAGGTCGCGCCGTTCACCGTGGGACAGCTCGGCGCGGCCGCGCTGCTCGCGTTCCTGCCCACGCTGGTAATTCAGCTTTGCAAAAGCCTCCGGTCCTCCCGTTAAGCCCTGCAGGGACGCGGACAGTAATCCCCTGCCCGCGTCCCTTTTCTAGCCCCCTTATAGTTGACAGCGCAACCGATAAGGTGTACGATAATACTGCGATAATTATTGCGCAATCAACTATTTGAGGAATGAACATGATGAAGCATCAACCAATCACTGTGCTGCGGTACATATCCCTGCTGCAGCGCAACACCCAGCGGTATTTCGACCTGGCGCTGGAGCGGGATAATATCGGCGGCGGGCAGCAATTCTTCCTGCTGTGTATTTTCGAGCAGGACGGCGTCAGCCTGCTCGACCTCGCGCGTTTCGGCGGCTTTGATAAGGGTACGGTGACGCGCGCAGTCCAAAAGCTCGGCGGGGAGGGATATGTTTACGCCACGCCCGACGAGCAGGATAAGCGCGTCCACCATCTCCACCTGACCGACAAGGGGCGCGCCCTTGTCGAGCGCGTGTACACGGTGCGGGATTACTGGACCGCGTCGCTCACCAGCGGGCTGGGGGAAGCCGAGCGCGAGCGCCTGCTGGCCGCCCTGCGCGCCATGTCGGAACATTCCTGCAGCACACTGAAGGAAATCGCCGGCCGGAAAGGAGAGCTGCCCCATGCAGACCCTGCGGGCTGAACCGAACGCCTCCGTTCCCCAGAACCCGCTCGGCTGCAAGCCGGTCGGCCGGCTGCTGGTGACCTTCTCCCTTCCCGCCATCGTCTCCTGCCTGATCAACTCGATTTACAACATCGTGGACCAAATCTTCATCGGGCAGGGCGTCGGCTATCTGGGCAACGCCGCGACAACGGTCGCTTTTCCGGTCATGACCATCCTGCTGGCATTCTCCACCCTGATCGGCGCGGGCAGCAGCGCGCACGCGGCCATCCGTCTGGGGGAAAAGAACGAGGAGGAAGCCGAGCGTACGCTCAACACCGCGTTCTCCTTTTCCATCCTGCTCAGCGTCGTGCTGATGGTCCTCGGCCTGCTCTTCCTGCGCCCCCTGCTGCGCGCGTTCGGCGCGACCGATTCCATCCTGCCTTACGCGCTCGACTACACCTCGATCATCCTGCTCGGCACGCCCTTTAACATGGTTTCGGTCGTGCTGTCCAACCTGGCGCGCACGGACGGCCATCCGCGCATGTCCATGTACGGTATGATGATCGGCGCTTTCCTGAATACGATCCTCGATCCCATCTACATATTCGTCCTGCACTGGGGCGTCAAGGGCGCGGCGATTGCCACGATCACCTCGCAGATCATCTCCGCCGTTGTACTGACCCTGTATTTCCTGCGGCCGAGCCGCGGCAACCCGCGCCACATGCGCCTGCGCCGCGCCTACCGCCGGCCGGACTGGTATCTGGTGCGCCGCGCGATGGCGCTTGGCGTCTCCTCCGGCATCACGCAGTCGGTCGGCTGCATCATGCAGGTTGTGATGAATAATTCCCTGGTGCATTACGGCGACCAGAGCGCCATCGGCGGCGACGTGGCGCTGAGCGCCATGGGCATCGTGATGAAGATCGCCATGATTATGGCCGCGTTCGGCATCGGCGTGGGGATCGGCGCGCAGCCCATCCTCGGCTTCAATCGGGGTGCGAAAAACTTTGCCCGCATCCGCCGCACCTATCTGCTTGCGGTCACATTCGCCACAGGTCTGATTGCGTTCTGCTGGCTGCTCTGCCAGTTGTTTCCTGAGACGATTGTGGGCATTTTCGGCAAGGAAAACGCCGCGTTCACGGATTTTGCGGTCAAATGTCTGCGCATCTACCTGTTCAGCATCTTCTGCGCAGGCTTCCAGATCGTATCCACCAACTATTTCCAGGCCACCGGCCAGCCGCTTAAAGCATCCGTGCTGTCCATGCTGCGCCAGCTCCTGCTGCTGATCCCGCTCATCCTGATCCTGCCGCTGTTCTTCGGCCTGGACGGCATCCTGTATTCCGCCCCCATCGCGGATGCGGCCTCTGCCGCGATCGTCGCGTTCTTCATCGTGCCGGAGATGCGCCGCCTGCGGCAGCAGATCGGGCAGATGCCGCCCGCGGAGGCGTAAAATCAGCGCCGCGGGCATACCCGCGGCGCCTGCCGGCTTTTCCCTACAGTATCCGGACCATCTGCCCGAACAGCGGCAGCGCCGCCATGCTCAGGAGCGACGTCACCGCACAGATCACGCTGGAATACTCCGCGTCCCCGCCGTAGACCTGCACCATCTGAGTGATCGTACTGCCTGAATTCGTGGCCACGGACAAGAGCGCGGCAGTCAGGATCAGCGAGCCGTCCGGCGCCATCTGCGCCAGATGCAGCGCCTTGACCAACAGGAGCGCGGCCAGCGGGCAGGCGACCATTCGCAGCCCGACCACAAGGGGAAGCCTGCGGTACGACCGCACCCTTTCCCAGCTCAGGCTGCCGATCAAAATGCCCGTCACGACCATGCTGAGCGGGCCGAACAGGTCGGCCATTCCCTCCACCGTTCCGCTGACCACCGCAGGCACTGGAAGCTGCAGCGTAAACAGCGCGATGCCAATCAGCATGGAGATCATGTTGGGATTGAGGAACAGCTTTTTCCAGCTTACGGTGCGCTCGCCGGACAGGGTGAACTTACAGTGCGTCCACACCAGGAACGTATGCACGCAGATCATCGCCGTGGCATACACCACCCACTCCTGGCCGATCGCGGCGCCCACAATCGGCACGGCGATGCCGGTGTTGAAATAGATGACCGACATCGACTCCACCGGCGTCAGATGCAGCGGGCGCTTGAGCAGCGTGACGGCGGCCACCAGCACCAGGCTGACGCCCAGCGCCGCCGCATAGGACAGGAGCAGCCCCCTGGTCTTGTCCGGCGTGAACTCGACCATGAACGAATGCAGCACGACCGCTGGCAACACGATGTACAGCATCATCTTGGAAAGGATTTTGCTTTCCTCCACCGTGATGATGCCCAGGCGGTAAACCACAAAGCCGATGAGCATCATCAGGAACAGCTTCCCGACTTCCCCAGCAAGCGACCAGAACATATCCATTTCCCCATTCCCCCTGCCGTTTCCAGACAACGGCTTTTCCCTTATCTTTCAGTTATACCGCCGTTGACGAGCTGCTGTCAAGAGGGCGGGCGCGGCTGATTTACTTTCCCCCCCGCTTTATGGTAGAATACGATATCCCGTTATCCCACGCAGGCAGGCTTTTTTTATTGCGGCAATCTGAACGAAACAAGGCTGGAAAGGAACAACTATGGAAATCTCTGCATTTGCAGCAAAATTGGCTGCGGAAACCGAAAAAATCATCCTCGGCAAGCACGACCGCATCGAGCTGATCATTGCGGCGCTGCTCGCCGGCGGGCATATCCTGCTCGACGACTTGCCCGGTGTCGGCAAGACCACGCTCGTCAAGACCCTCTCGCTCGCGTCCGGCTGCGCGTCGCGCCGTGTGCAGTTCGTCCCCGACCTGCTGCCCTCGGACATCACGGGCATGAACATCTTCGACCAGCGCACCGGCGAATTCCGGCTGCTGCGCGGACCGGTGTTCACACACATCCTGCTCGCGGACGAGATCAACCGCGCCGTGCCGCGCACCCAGTCCGCGCTGCTCGAGGCCATGGAGGAGCAGCACGTCACCATTGACGGCGAAACGCTGCCCCTGCCCGCGCCGTTCTTCGTGCTGGCCACCCAGAATCCGGTGGAATCCGAAAGCACGTTCCGCCTGCCCGCCGCACAGATGGACCGCTTCCTGATGCGCCTGTCCATGGGCTATCCGGACGCGGCCGAGGAGGCCCAGATGCTGCGCAACCTGGGCGACGCCATGCCGTTCGACCAGGTGCGGGCGGTCACCGGACCAGAGGAGATCCTCGCGCTGCGCGCCTCGCTTCAGAATATACAGGTGTCGGACGCGGTTACGGAGTACATCGTCGCGCTCGTCGCCGCGACGCGCGGCTGCCCCGGCGTCGCCATGGGTGCCAGCCCCCGCGCCTCTCGCGCACTGTTCCGCGTAGCCAAAGCCTGGGCCGCCATGCGCGGGCGCGCGTTCGTCACGCCGGACGACGTGCAGTACCTCGCCCGCTTTGTCCTGCCGCACCGCCTGCTGCTCGAAAGCGAGGCCCAGCTCGCCGGACGGACGGGCGAGACCGTGGTCGCGGAGCTGCTCGAAAGCGTACCCGTGCCGCCCGCCCAGAGCGGTATTTACGATGAATAAGCGCCTACAGTTCGGGCGCGCGTCCAGCATACTCGTTTCCCTGCCCGCGGTCGCGCTGTGGCTTATCCTGTGCGTAGCCGCCGCGGTCGGGGACCTGCTCGTGCTGTCCGCGGCCTTCGCGTTCCTGTTCCTGCTGTCCGGCGCGGCGTTTTTGTGGGGCGCGCGGTCGATCCGGCATGTCACGCTGGAGGTTGACTGCTCCCGCACCCGCCTGTATCCGGACATGGAGACCACGTTCTCCTACACAGTCAAAAACGACAAGCTTCTGCCGTTGATCTGGCTGGAGTTGTCCCAGGGAATTCCCGAGCGCGACTGCCTCACGCCTGACGAGACCTTCGAGCGGTACGCCTGCCTTTCCGGCGAAGCGCAGGGGCGGGAATCCACGCCGGACACAGCGGACCGCCCCGCCCCCGACGCCTATCGCCGCACCTTTTCATTCGTAATGGGCCACGAAACGCTCACCCTGCGCAGCGTGTGGACTGCGCGGCGGCGCGGCGTCTACCGCATGGACCGGCTGATGCTCCGTTCGGGCGACGGCTTCGGGCTGTCCCAGGTCGAGGCCCCCTGCCCGCCGAGCAAGCTTCCCCAAGTACTGGTTTACCCGCGCAGCGTGCCGGTCGATATTTCACTGTTCCTGCAGGAACAGTGGCGGCAGTCGGCCGGCTCGGCCGGCTATCAGGAGGATATGGCCGTGCTGCGCGGCCTGCGCCCCTACCAGCCGAGTGACAGCTGGAAGCGCATCAACTGGCGCATGGCGGCGCGCACGCAGGAGCTTAAGGTCAACTTTTACGAAACCATCCAGCCCCTTTCCGCGCTGTTCGTGCTGGACGGGGAATCGTTCTGCGGCCTGTCCACGGATTATGCCGAGCTGGAGCAAGCGCTTGAGCTCCTCGGCTCGGTCATCGCGCGGCTGTTCCGGCGCGGCGTGACCTGCGGGCTTGCGCTGCCCGCCTCCCGCCGGTATTCGGCCGTTACCCTGCCGCCGGTCGAGGGCCGTTCCGCCGCTGAGCTGCTCGGCCTGCTCGCGGGCTACGACTGCCTGGCGCAGCATCTGTTCGCGGAAAACGGCGACCGGCTGGAACAGTGCGCGCCCTCCCGCTTTGACGAGCGCGCCGTCCTGACCGCCGCGTCCGAGGCCGGCCGCGTCTATCTGATCACCTGCGCGCCGGACGGACCCGTGCATGGGCTGGTCGGCCGGTTGGGTGCGACGCGTGTGACCGTATTTGCCGCCGCGGGCGTCGCCTCGTCCGCCGACCCTGACCTGCGTGTTGTGCCGCTGCGGCGGCTGGCAAAGGGGGCGGCGGTATGAACGGGCGCTCCCCCCTGTTCGGCGCGGCGGTGCTGTTTTCCACCATCGCCTCGCTGTCGTTTGTTTTCGGCTTTTTCTCACAGGTCGAGACCGGCTCGTTCACCTCGGCCTGCCTGCCCGTATGGGCCTGCTTCCTGCTGGCGTATCATTTCTGCCTCAGCCGCCTGCTGCGGCGCGCGCAGCCGGTGCGCCGCCTTGCGCTGGTCACGGCGCTGTTTTTCGCGGCGCAGGCCACGGTATCCTTCGCGGTCTACGGCCGCTTTTCCTCGACCATGGGCATCCTGTTCGCAGTCATCATGTGGCTGAGCTGCTATTATATCAGCTATGGCACCCTGCTTCGTCCGGTCACGCCCGAGCGCCTGATCTCGCATCTGGATGGAAACATCGTACTCCTGTTCATCGGTCTGGCCTACTATTCGCTGACGGGACGGCCGATGCGCCCTCTGCTGCCGCTGCTGCTGGCCGCCGTGCTGACGATGGCGGCCGCGGTCGCGCGCCGCTCGGCAGGCGGGCGTTCCGCTTCCCATGCGGGCGGGCGCGGCGCGGCGATCCTGCTGGCCGCCGTGGGTGGCATGGCGCTGATTGCCGGCGGTGTGATCCTGACGCTGAGCGGACAGATCAAATCCGTGTTGCTGGGCGGATGGGCGCTCCTGCGGGCGCTCGTTTCCCGCCTGTACCACGCGTTCAACGCGTTTTTCCTGTGGCTCCTGTCCCACTTCACGCCGGATGAGTCCGGCACGCTGGAGGGAACGCCCCTACCCGGCAACGTGACCGCCGAGCAGTCCGAGCAGGCCGCGCGGTTTTCCGAGCTGATGCTGTACGCGCTGCTCGTGCTGATTATCGTCGGG
Source organism: Agathobaculum ammoniilyticum (assembly GCF_025567315.1). NCBI lineage: Bacteria > Bacillati > Bacillota > Clostridia > Eubacteriales > Butyricicoccaceae > Agathobaculum > Agathobaculum ammoniilyticum. The sequence continues at coordinate 148,916 of NZ_JAOQJE010000002.1, read as the reverse complement.
CTGGCGGCCGCGCTGATCCTGCTGCTGCGCCGCGGCAGACTGCGCCTGACGGTGGGCGGGATGCGCGGCGAGCTGGGCGTCCAGCGCGAGCGGCCGCGCCTGTCCGCGCTGCTGCGCGGGCTTTGGGCGCGGCTGCAGACGCGGATACGGTTTGCAATGCGGTATGTGACCGAGCGCAACACCGCGCCCGGCGTGCTGCACCGCATCCAGCGGCAGGCGCGCCGCAGGCGGCTCGGCCGGCAGGAGGGCGAAACCTGCCGCCAGTTCCTTATGCGCATGAACGCGCTCTATCCCGACTGCGAGGGGGAACTGCGGTTCCTGTCGGACGCGCTCGACGCGCGGTATTTCGGCGGCGGGGATTTCCTGACCGCGCGTGAAGCCGCGATGCTGTGGAAAAAGCTGCGCGTCTCCCGCCGCAGAGCATAAAAAAGCACGGATGGCTTTTCCATCCGTGCTTTTTGCGTCCGGTTCAGCGGACGACTTCGATCAGGTCTTCGATGCCGCAGTCGAGGGCGACGCACAGTTTCAGTAATACATCACTGTCATACCGCGCCACTTCATTCTTAAAGTATCTATCCAATGTCTGATACGGGATTCCCGTTAATTTATTAACTTTGTAACGATTCAATCCGTTTGATTCCATAGCCTCACGGACTGTCAATCTGATAGAATTCATTTATATCACCTGATATATACATTAATTATAAATAATCAAATTGACAATTCATTATTTATAATATACTATTATGTATATATTGTTGAAGTGATATATGATGAATGAAAAATTTTTTGCTCTAAAACACCGCCATGATAAAGACTACCTCCAGCGCTTGGAACAGGACGACCCGCAGCGCTTCTGGCGCGGGATGCTCCGGCTCTGTCTCGCTATGGCGCGGGAGGATGCCGTTCGAGAGAAACACCGCCGGAAGTATTGACCGCTTTATATCCCCTCGGCAACGGGGACGGTGCGCCGCCCGGCGCGGGGGCAAAAGGGGAGGACAACCCGCATGGGTTTTCCTCCCCTTTTGAATTCCCTGCTTTCCTTTTTTCGCGGCTGCAGGGCTTTGGCGCTTCCGCAAGGCCGGTTTACGGCATTTGCTCCCGCAAATAAGGGCGCGCTCCGCGCGCAAGGTGGGTCGCGCGTTCCATCTGCCGCCCATTTGCTATATCACGGTAAGCACAACGGCTTCCACCCCAGGGGGCAGGATGGCGGCGGCTTTCCCCCTCCCGCGCGCGCTGTTACGCGCGCATAGACCGTTTCGGACAGGCGGCATCCGTTTTCCCGCTGTCCCGTTCTAACCTCCGCGCGAACAGAGCTCCCGCAACAGCCCCCGTATTTTTTCGGAGCGGTCCTGGTCAGAAATAGGAACGGCGCAGCCGTTCCGGCCTCCGGCCTGTGCATCAGGGAAAAGGGGTGATTGGCAAGAGGGGAGAAACCGTTGGTTTCTCCCCTCTTGTCCGCCCGCGCCGCGCAGGCGCAGCTTCCCCGCTTTCGCCAAAGCGGAAACGCAAACCAGTCAATCCTCCTGCGCCGCGCGGCCCATTTTTTTCTCATACAGCCGCCGCGCCGCGTATACGACCGGCGTATCCAGCAGCGAGGTAAAAATAAAGATCACATAGCTCGACAGCGCGACTGACAGCAGCGTCGGCATGTCATACGTTCCCCAGAATGCCAGCGCGGTAAACAGAACCGTGTTGACGAGCTGGGAAACCAGCGTCGAACCATTGTTGCGCAGCCAGAGGAACGCGCGGTGGTCGCCCGTGCGCTTTTCAGTAAAGGCCCACCATTTATGGTAAAGCCAGACGTCGAAGATCTGCGCGACCGCGTATACCGCAAGCGAGGAAAGCATCATGCGCGGCGTATTGGAAAACACCGCCCGCATCGGCTCCTGCGCCCAGTCGTTCACCGACGGCGCATACAGCAGCCAGGACTGCGAGACGAGGATAAACAGCACGTTTGCCGCGATGCCCGCCCAAACCGCACGCTGCGCGGTCTTTTTCCCCGCGACCTCGCTCAGGATATCGGTCACAAGGAACGTCGTTGCGAACAGGATGTTGCCGAGCGTCATCTCCATGCCGAACGCATCCACCAAAATCATCACCTCGATGTTTGCCGCGATCGTCGCAAACACCGTGAACGCCATCATCCCGCCCGTACCGAACAGGTAAAACCACAGAAGCACCGTCCCATACAGCACAACGAGCGAAACCGCCAGTAAAATTTCATTTGTCATTCCAGTTCTCCTACACCAAAGTCCGTGTTGTCCAGCAGGATGTCCACGCGGGGCTCATCCCGATAGAGCGGATACACCTGATGGATAAAGGCGTCCCGTGCCGCCTGATCCGGCTTGACAGACGTGGTGTTCGGAACCATGATGTTGACGCATACTCGGTCGAAATAGGCAAGGCCCGTGCGGATATCGCGCGCCATGCTCTCCGCGGTCTGTCCGGCCAGGCCGAACAGCAGGCAGCAGTCATCGAAATCGGCCGCGATTTCAGCGGGATCGGCCGCATCGATGCCCTTGTCCAGCACGCGCTCGCGGTAGTCCGCGTCGAACGTCTCGACACCGATCTTGACGTGCAGCCGCACGCCCTGCGCTGAAAACCGCGCGCGCAGGGCGGGAAGCGTCCTTCGGAACAGCCAATGGCTCTCGATGTGCAGGTCGCGGACGCCTTTTTCGCGGCAGACGCGCTCGATCTCGCGCACAGTGGATTCGTCCAGCTCCGCGAATGAGCCGGAGTTGATTGCCTCCAGCCGGCCGAACACCCCCATGACCTGAGACAATGCCTTCCGGTTGAGCGCAAGATTGGCCTGCTCATCGCGCGATGCGTCCAAATGGTAATCGCAGAACTTGCAGCGCCGCCACGCGCAGCCGCGGCCGCGCAGCAGCACGATCTCGCGCGGGTTCTTGCCCTCGATCACCGAATAGCGGGTCAGTTCCACCGATCCCCCTCCCTTTTGCAAAAAAATAAGGCGCACCGTAACGGTACACCATCACCGCGCCGCAAGGCGCATATCCGACAGAAAATTTGCATATTTGCGCAGCATACAAATTTTCATCAAAAGCCAGGACGTGCGCCTGATTTTTGATACAAGGCAACGGTTCTGCATGCCGTTTTTGCGGCGTGCAAAATCGCGCTTGGGCTTTTCCCGCGTACTGCACTGTGCGGCGCAGCCCGCCCCGACCGGAACTCCGTTTCGATCGAAGCCTTTCCCGTAGTTTTGTTTATAGACAGGATGGTTCCGAACTGTCTGTTCTTCAGTTGCTTTTCCATTATAGCGGATTTCACCGGAAAGTCAAGCATATAGTTAGGATGGACGCTGAACAAGGGGGAATTCCATGATGCTTGACAAAATCGCGCTGATGAACGAAATGGTGCGCGCATTTGTATGGGGCGTACCCATGCTGGTGCTGCTCACCGGTACGGGCATCTATTTCACCGTGCGCACCGGCCTGTTCCAGGTGCGCTATACCGGCCTGTGGCTGCGCAAGACGCTGCTCTCCTGCTTTTCCGGTGCGGCGCGGCGCACCAGCTCGAAAAACGCGGTCTCCCCCTTTGCGACCATGTGTACCGCGCTGGCCGCGACGGTCGGTACGGGCAATATCGCGGGCGTGGCCACCGCCCTGACCATTGGCGGGCCGGGCGCGGTGTTCTGGATGTGGGTATCCGCCTTTTTCGGCATGATGACCGCGTTCGCGGAGAACACGCTCGGCATGCTGTACCGCGAGCGCGGACCGGACGGGGCCTGGCGCGGCGGCCCCATGCTGTATCTCAAGAACGGGCTGCACAGCCCGTTCCTTGCCGCGGCGTTCGCGCTTTTCTGCGTCCTTGCCTCGTTCGGCATCGGCAATATGAGCCAGTGCAACTCGATCGCCAGCGGCCTGTCCAACGTGTTCCGCGTGCCGCCCCCCGCGACCGGTCTGGCGACCGCCGTGTTGCTCGGCGCAGTCATGCTGGGCGGGCTGAAGCGTATCTCCCGCGTGACCGAAGCCCTGGTCCCGTTTATGGCGCTGTTCTATATGGCCGGTGCGCTGGCCGTGCTGTGGCACGGCCGCGCTGCGCTTCCACAGGCCTGTGGGCAAATCGTCGCCTGCGCGTTCGACTGGCAGGCGGGCGCGGGCGGCGTGCTGGGCTACGGCATGGCGCAGGCCATCCGCATCGGCGTATCGCGCGGCGTGTTTTCCAACGAGGCCGGCTTGGGTTCTTCCGTCATGGTGCATGCTGCGGCGGATGCCAAAGAGCCGTGCGAGCAGGGGATGTGGGCGGTATTCGAGGTGTTTTTCGACACGATCGTGATGTGTACCGTGACCGCGCTGGTCATCCTGACCTCCGGCGTTTACGACGCCGCGCAGTACGGCCTTGCCGCGGGTACGCCGCTGCTCGCCCAACTCCAGACCGGCGCCGCGCTCACCGCCGCGGCGTTCTCTACCGTGTTCGGCCCGCTCGGCGGCGGCTTTGTCGCGGTATCGCTGGTGCTGTTCGCGTTTTCCACCCTGCTCGGCTGGTCCTATTATGGACAGCGGGCGGCTGAGTACCTGTTCGGCAGCCGGTCCGCGCCGCTTTACAAGGCACTGTTCATCGCCGCGGCTGCTCTCGGCTGCACGATGCGGCTCGACCTGGCTTGGGCGCTTTCGGATACGTTCAACGGGCTGATGGCGCTGCCCAACCTGGTCGGCGTGTTCGCCCTGCGGCGGGAAGCGCTCGCGGAGTGGCGCCGCTACCGCCGTGCGAAGGATATTTGACAAATCCCCCTTTTCTCCCCCGCTCTTTCCGCACAGATTGCACAAATTTACACAATCCGTTTTGTAAATGCCGGATTCCATCTTGTCAAGCCAGAGAAATGCATATAGAATAATAAAATAGACTTGCATGGAGCCTGCGGATCCTGCAAAAAGAATGAGGGGGAACTGAATATGGACCTGACATCCACCGTCTGGACATTGCTGCCGCCGGTCATTGCGATCGCGCTGGCGCTCATCACCAAGGAAGTATATTCGTCTCTGCTGATCGGTATCCTTTCGGGCGCGCTGCTGCTCACCGGCTTCAACCCGCTGCACGCGGTCGAGACCACGTTTGAGGTCATGGGCAGCAAGCTGGGGGACAATATCGAGATCTGTATTTTCCTGGTGCTGCTCGGCATACTGGTATCGCTCGTCACAAAATCGGGCGCTTCCCGCGCATACGGAAACTGGGCGGTCAAGACCATCCGTACCCGACGCGGCGCGGCGTTCGCAACTTCGTTTTTGGGCGTTTTCATTTTTGTGGACGACTATTTCAACTGCCTGACCGTCGGCACGGTCATGCGGCCGGTCACGGACAAGTACCGCATCACGCGCGCCAAGCTCGCGTACATCATCGACGCGACCGCCGCGCCGGTCTGCATCATCGCGCCGATCTCCAGCTGGGCCGCCGCGGTCGGCTCCTCGCTGCCTGAATCCAGCTCGATGGACGGCTTCTCACTGTTCCTTCAGACCATCCCGATGAACCTGTACGCACTCCTGACGCTCATGTTCCTGATATGGCTGATGGCGGCGGACTTCGACTTCGGTCCCATGGGTAAATATGAGGCCGAGCATAAGAAGGACGAGCTTTCCAGCGTGGAGGAAAACCATGTGGTCGGCGGCACGGGCAAGGTATACGACCTGATCCTGCCGATCTGTGTGCTGATCGTCCTGTGCATTTCGGCCATGCTGTACACGGGCGGCATTCTGGAGGGCGCGAACATCATCGACGCGTTCGCCAACTGCTCCTCCTCGACCTCGCTGGTACTCGGCTCGTTCTTTACGCTGATATTCACCTTCCTGCTGTATATCCCGCGCAAGATCCTGACGTTCAGCCAGTTCTGCGAGGCGTTCACCGAAGGCTTCAAGGCCATGGTGCCTGCCATCATGATCCTGACGCTGGCGTGGACGCTGTCCGGCGTCTGCTCGGAGGATTATCTCAACATCGGCGGCTATGTATCCTCGATTGTCAACGGCGATTCCATGGTATCCGTGCTGATGCCCGCGATCTTCTTCCTGATCGCGCTCGGCCTCGCATTCGCCACCGGCACCTCCTGGGGTACGTTCGGCATCCTGATCCCGATCGCGGTCGCGGTCTTCGGCGACGCACCCAGCACCATGCTGGTCATGACAGTCGCGGCCTGCCTGTCCGGCGCGGTCTGCGGCGACCACATCTCCCCGATCTCGGACACGACCATCCTTGCCTCGGCGGGCGCGCAGTGCAACCATATCGACCACGTCTCCACGCAGATTCCCTACGCGCTGATGGTAGCGGTGTTCTGCTTCATCGGTTATTTGGTCGGTGGCTTCTGCGGCAACGGCTTCGTCGCCCTGGTCGTCGGCGTGATCCTGCTGTTCTGCGCGATTCTTGTGATCTCCGCCCAGCAGAAAAAACGCGCGCAAAACTGAAAACAAAACGCAGGAATCCCCCGATTTCGGGGGATTCCATTTCTCTACCTTGGAAGGTGTATCCTTTTGACTACTGATCTGACCGAGGGCAAGCCCTCGCAAAAGCTGTTCTGGTTCTCGCTACCGCTTCTTCTCAGCGTGGCGTTCCAGCAGCTCTACCAGATGGCCGACTCGGTCATTGTCGGCCGTTTCGCCGTTTCCGTCCAGGCGGGCGAGCTGGCGCTCGCCGCAGTGGGCGCGAGCTATCCGGTCACCCAGCTTTTCATGGCCGTGGCGACCGGCATCAACATCGGCACAAGCGTACTGGTTTCCCAGTTGTTCGGCGCCAGGCGCTATGTGCGCATGAAAAGCGCGGTTTCTACCGCGTTGCTGACCACAACTGCGGTCGCGCTGCTGCTGACGCTGGCCGGCGCACTGGGAACGGACACGGTCATGGACGCGCTGAAAACGCCGGCCGATATTTTTTCCGACGGCGCGCTCTACCTACGCGTTTACGTTTTCGGCCTGCTGTTCCTGTTCCTCTACAATGTGTGTACGGGCATCTTCAACGCCATGGGCGACAGCCGCACACCGCTGGTCCTGCTGATCCTGTCCTCGGTGAGCAACGTGATCCTCGACCTGGTTTTTGTCGCGGTTTTCCACTGGGGCGTCGCAGGTGTCGCCTGGGCGACGTTCATCGCCCAGGGCTGCGCGGGCGTGCTGGCGTTCCTGTTGCTCCTGCGCCGCGTGCATGCGTTCGATACGGGCGGCCATTTCCTGCTTTTTTCGTTCGATATGCTGCGCCGGCTGGTGGGCTACGGCATCCCCTCGATCGCCCAGCAGAGCTTTGTCTCGGTCGGCAACGTCATCATCCAGTATTATGTCAACCTGTGCGGCGCGACGGTCATCGCGGGCTTTTCCGCCGCAACCAAGGTCAATATGTTCGCGCTGACCTGCTGCATGTCGTTCTCCTCCGGCCTGTCAAGCTATGTGGCGCAGAACATCGGCGCGCGCAGGCTGGACCGCATCCCGCCCGGACTTAGGGCGGGTGCCTGCTATTCCATCGGCCTCGCGATGATTTTCACCGCGCTTTACATGCTGCTGGCCAACCCGCTCGTCGGCCTGTTCGTCCCCGCGGGCAGCGCGTCGGGCGTGATCGGCGTGGGGCGGCAGTTCCTGTTTATCGTAGCGCCGTTCTACGGCCTGCTATGCGTCAAATTCGTGTGCGACAGCGTGCTGCGCGGCGCGGGCGCCATGCGGCTGTTCATGGTGACGACGTTCTCCGACCTGATCCTGCGCGTGGGCTTCTCGGTTTTGCTGTTCCGGTTCTGGCAGGAGCTTGGCATCTGGCTCTCCTGGCCGATCGGCTGGCTACTGGGTACCGGCATCTCCTTCTGGTTTTACCGGAGCGGCCTCTGGAAAAAGAACCTACCGGAGCTGTAACGCCCGGCCAGAGAAAAAAAGCCCGCCGGCGGCGTGTCTGCCGGCGGGCTTTTCCGTCCCCCTGCGTCCCGCCGGCGTATAGTTTGCGCTTTTCCTCCCAAAATAAAAAAGAAAAAGGGGGAAATGCCTTGCTAAAGCTTGTCCATGCGAGTAAAATATATGACAGAAGCGGCGTTTGCGCGCTGCGCGGCGTCAACCTGTCCGTCCGGCGCGGCGACTATGTTTCGATCACCGGCGCGTCCGGCTCGGGCAAGTCCACGCTGATGCACATTCTCGGCCTGCTCGATACGCTGACCGAGGGCCGCTACCTGCTCGGCGGGACCGACGTTTCCGGCCTGCCGCCGCAGGCACTCGCCCGCCTGCGCGGCGAGAAGATCGGCTTTGTGTTCCAGCGCTTCCAGCTCATCCCAGGCATGACCGCGCTGGAGAACGTCGCCCTGCCGCTCACCCTGCAGGGCGTGGCGCGGCCGGAGCGGCTGGCGCGCGCCGCGGAGGCTCTGCGTGCGGTCGGCCTGTCCCACCGCACGGCACACAAGCCAAACCAGCTTTCCGGCGGCCAGCAGCAGCGCGTCGCGATCGCGCGCGCGGTGGTCACGCGCCCCTGCGTCGTTCTGGCGGACGAGCCCACGGCCGGACTCGACCCGGAAGCGGCGGCCGAGGTGCTTTCCCTGCTCGACGGGCTGCATGAGCGGGGCAACACGGTCGTACTCATCACGCATGACCATACGGCGGCCGCCCGCGCCGCGCGGCGGCTGTATCTGGAGGGCGGCGTGCTTTCCGGCTGAATCCGTATTTATTCCAGGAGGCATGTTATGAACCGGCGGGATAAGGACAACTATTATCTGGATATGGCGCAGGTCGCGCTCGAGCGCGGCACCTGCCTGCGGCGCAATTTCGGCGCGGTGATCGTCAAAAACGACGTGATCGTTTCCACCGGCTACACCGGCGCGCCGCGCGGCCGCGAGAACTGCATCGACATCGGCACCTGCATCCGGCAGAAGCTGGGCATCCCGCGCGGCGAACGGTACGAGTTCTGCCGCTCGGTCCATGCCGAGGCCAACGCCATCATCGCGGCGCCGCGCGAACAGATGCTCGGCGCGACGCTCTATCTGGTCGGGCGGGACATGTCCACCGGCGAAATCATGCCCGACGCCAATTCCTGCACCATGTGCAAGCGCCTGATTATCAACGCGGGTATCGAACGGGTGGTCATCCGGCGCGACAACGATACATACGATACCATCAGCGTGCGCGACTGGATCTACCACGACGACGTTTTGGACGGCCGACGCGGCTATTGACGCGGCTGGACAGGGGTATCTTCACCAGGATAAGGAGCCGGACGCACTGGCCGGCTTTTTATAGCGGGCCGCCGGAAACGGCTGCTCTCATCGGGCGCGCGGCGCGGGTATTTTTCCCCTCCCGCGCGCGTAAACACAGGACCGCGTGGCATAATAGACACGTAAAGGAGGAGTTTCGTTATGGAGTTAAAAATTTACAAGTGCATGCACTGCGGCAACATCATTGAGAAGATCGAGGATCACGGCGTTCCAGTGATCTGCTGCGGCGAGCCAATGAAGGAATTCAAGGCCGGCGAGACCGACGGCGCCATGGAGAAGCACGTTCCGGTCGTCAAGGCCGAGAGCGATGTGATCCGTGCCTGCGTCGGCGAGGTGACCCATCCCATGACCGAGGAGCATCACATCGCGTTCATCTGGCTGGTGACCGATAAGGCCGTACACCGCGCCGTACTCGACCACACTGGAGCGCCGGAGGCCGTGTTCCGCCTTGCCGAGGGCGAAAAAGCGGAAGCGGTTTACGAATTCTGCAACCTGCACGGGCTTTGGAAGGCTTCGCTCTGAGCGCGCCCTTTCCCCCGCGCCCGCCACGCATCCATTTGAAAAAAGCGTGTTTCCCTCTTGGGGAAACACGCTTTTTTAATCGCATTATCCGCGTTCGTCCAGATTTTTGTATACCACGGATTTGCAGAGCGGCTTGTAAGCCGGACGGATGATCTTGCCGCCCGTGGTGACCTCCTCCAGGCGGTGCGCCATCCAGCCGACGATACGCGCGGTTGCAAACAGCGGCGTATACAGCGACTTCGGCAGGCCGAGCATTTTATACACCAGGCCGGAATACATGTCCACATTGGCGCACATGGGCTTGTCGCTGCCTTTTTTCTCCGCGAAAATGGCCGGCGTGAGCTTTTCAACCAACTCGATCAGATCCATTTCCCGACTGAAGCCCTTGCTCTCCGCCAGGGGGCGCGCGGCTTTTTTGAGCGCCACCGCGCGCGGGTCGCTCAATGTATAGATGGCGTGGCCCATACCGTAGATCAGGCCGGACCCGTCGCCCGCTTCCCCGTCCAGGATCTTGCAGAGGTAGTCCGCGACCGCGCCCTCGTCCGTCCAGTCGCTGATGTTTTCTTTCATCTCCTCAAACTGCCGCACGACGCGCAGGTTGGCGCCGCCGTGCCGCGGCCCCTTGAGCGCGGAAACCGCCGCCGCGATCGCGGAATAGGTATCCGTACCCGACGAGGAGGTGACACGCACAGTGAAGGAGGAGTTGTTGCCGCCGCCATGCTCGGCGTGCAGGATCAGGCAGCGGTCGAGCAGCTTGGCCTCGTCGTCCGAATACTTGCCGTTCGGCCGAACCAGATGCAGAATGTTCTCCGCCGTGGAGCGGTCAGGGTCGGGTACATGCAGAAACATGGAATCCCCGTCGAAATACCGGCGCTTGGCCTGATACGCATGCGAAATGATAACCGGAAACTTGGCCATCAGGCTGATGCCCTGCCGCATGATGTTTTCGACCGTCGTCTCGTCCGGATTGGGGTCGTAGGAGTAAAGCGCGAGCGTGGCGCCCGCGAGCTTGTTCATAATGTCCCGACTCGGCGCGCGCATAATCATATCCTCGGTAAAATTATCGGGCAGCGCGCGTTCCAGGCCGATCGAGCGCTGGAATTCGTCCAGCTGGCGGCGGGTGGGCAGCGCGCCGCACATCAGCAGGTAGCCGACCTCCTCAAACCCGAAGCGGTCCTCCTGTTCCAGGCCGTGGATCAGGTCGTACACATTATAGCCGCGGTAGGTCAGGCGGCCCTCGATCGGCTCGCGCTCGCCCTCGTTGAGTATGTAGCCGTGAACGTTGCCCAGGCGGCTCGCGCCGACCAGGACGCCCGTGCCGTCCGCGTTGCGCAGGCCGCGCTTGATGCGGAAGCGGGTATACAGATCCGACGGGATCTGGTTATGCAGGCGGAAGCTCTCGCTGAGCTCCTGCAAAAGCACTGGGTTGACAAAGGACGGCTGTGTCGTCATATCGGGCTTGCTCCTTCCGCTTGAATCGTTCATTATGCATATATTTTACTCCTGTCCTGCAAAAATGTCAAATACCGTCGCTTGTTGAAACCCACAAAAGCGTATTTTATCCCTTTTGTCCGCTTGTTCAACATGCTTGCACGCAAGTGTCCTGCCCGTATTGTGCAGCGTCCTTTCCCGCGCTGAACCAAGAAAAACCCTTTCCTCGTCCAGCCCGCAGGGAGAGGGCGGGCGCATGAAAAAAAACAGGAAAGCGCCCGCAGGCGCTTTCCTGTTACCGGCGTCGTCAGAATATCGCGACCGTCGTGCCGACCGGAATATTGTTGTAAATCCACCAGATATCGCTCTTGTACATGCGCACGCACCCGTGCGAGATCGGATAGCCCGCGCTGTAATCATATTCGGTATCCGTTCCCGGATAGCACAGGCGCGAATGGAAGGCATAGCCCGTTCCCGGATAGAAGCCGACCACCGGCCGCACGGTATAGGTGCTGGTCGTCCAGCCTCCCGCGGACTTGTAGGAAACCGTGGTCAGGCCGGTCGGGGTCGGGGTGCTGGCCGCGCCCGTGCCGACCAGGAAAGATTTTATCAGCTTCCAGTTGCCCTTCGAGCCTTCAAACACATTGACATGCTGGTAGGCGCGGTTGATCCAGAGCAGGTATTTGGTGCTGCTCGAATAGCCCTTCGCGTTGACCCAGACCTCTTTTTCATAGGTTTCATAGTCGTTATTGACCGCATAGGCCGTGGTGTAGTTGCCCCGATAGGTGGAGGACACCAGATTCAGCACGCGGTTAACGTCCCGCTGGTAATACCATTCGTCCGAGTAATTCTCGATCGGCACGGTCTTTTCCGCGTACAGTTCCTCGGTTTCGCCGGTGGAAGGGTTGTCGTAGGTCAGCCGGAAGCCAATTGTTACGCTGGTTTCCATATCTTTGGTAAAGGTGAAATAGGTTGTATGGCTGGAGGTCTTGTCCGCGGTCAGCGCGAACCGGCTGTTGCGGTACGCCTCCAGCGGCTGGCCGTTCTGATACCACTGGGCCGAGCAGAGCTTTTCCTCGCTCACGCCCGTGAAGCTGACCTTGGTCAGCAGCGAACCGCCCGCCTTGACCGAAGCCGGCACGTCCATTTCGATTGTGACCCCCGCTAGGCCCGGGTCGATGTTTTCGATCTTGGAGTCCGCGCTGAGCGAAACCTCGCAATCCACGGCGCGGATATCGACCGATTCCGCTTTTCCCTTTCCGTCTACCTTAGTGCCGACACCCGCAACAAGCAGCGTCTCCACCTTCTTATTCAGGGTCAGCGTGTTGCCCGCCGCGCCTGCGTTGACCGATACCGCGCGCACCGCGCCGTCCACCACGATGGTGTTGCCGCTGCCGGTGACGGTGAGCGTGTCCGCTTCCATGCCGGACAGGTCGATCGTGCGGTTCGAGGCGGTGATCTCGATGTTGGACGCCTCGCCCTGGCAGGCTACCGCGCCGCCAGTACCCGCGATTACCAGTGTATCCGCGTGCGAATCGTCCCGCAGCGTCACCTCGGCCGTACCCGCCGGATCGACGGCAAGGACGGACAGCGCGGTATCCTTTGAAGCGGTCAGCTTGACCGCCTCCGCGCCCTTGAGTACGACGCGGCCGTCCGCCGTCACGCCCGAGAGCGTCACTTCCTCTGTGCCGCAGGCAAACACACGGTCGCCCGCCGGCGCGGAGCCGGACAGCTCGACCGTGCTGCCGGTCAGCAGCGCGCCGCCGGTCAGCGCGGACAGGTCCGCGTCCTCAGTCGGGAAGTAGGGGACGATGCGCAGCAGCATGGTCACGAACTGCGCGCGGGTCAGCGCGCCGGACGGCGCAAGCGTAGTTTCGGTGTCGCCGTTGACGACCCCCGCCGCGACCAGCGCTGCGGCCGCCTGCTTCTGCTCCGCGGTCATGGAGGCGGTATCCGTAAAGGCGTCCAGCACATCGGACGCGGCTTCCGCCCTGTCATAGGCAAACGCGCGGGCGAGCAGCACGAACGCCTCCGCGCGGGTCGCGGCAGCGTCGAAATTCCGGCTGTCGTCCGCGTCGATCAGCCCCAGATGGATCGCTTTTCCCAGATCGGCCGCATACCAGGCGTTCTGCGGCACGTTTTTCAGGCCCGCAGTAGCGTCCTGCACCGACGCGCCGAGCGTCCGGTTGAGGATGACGATGGCCTCCGAGCGCTTAACCGGATTGTCAGGCAGCATTTTCCCGTCCACGCCGTTGAGCAGCCCCAGCTCGACCGCGCGTTCCAGCTCTGCGGCCGCCCAGTGGCCCGCGATATCGGGGAAGGACGGCTCGGACGGCTCCTCCGGCACAGCGGGCTGGCTGGGTGCGTCCGTCAGCGTAAGCGCAACGGGCAGCTCGCCCGCCATGATGCGGGCGACGAGCAGCTTCGCCTCGTCCTCGGTAAAATCGCCGGTCAGCAGCAGGTCGCCGCCCTCCTGCTCCCCGGGCGCCGCCTGTGCGATGGTTGCGCCGTCAAGCACAGCGGACAGCGTGCTGCTGCCATCCTCTCGCGCATCCAATGCGGCCTGCGCTTCGGCATATGCCCGCCGTCCCTCATCCGTCAGCGTCAGCAATATGTATGCAGTCTGCGCCTCTTCCCCTTCGGCAGACGCGGACAGCCCCGCTTCGGCCGCGGATACGTCCGCGCCGGTCAGCCATGCTTTCCCGTCCGCGTCCGTGAAGGAAAGCCGGCCTTGCAGGGCAAGGAATTCCGCCACGCCTTCGTCGGGTGCGTCCACGGGCAGGGTCACGGTGACCGCCGCCCGATCGTCCGAGAACGACACCTCCGCCTGCGCCAGGTCGAGCTGTGCCAGCCGCCGCTCCAATACGGCGCGCACCCGCTCCATTGTCTCATCGTCCATCCGACTGTCGTCCGCGCCTTCGGGCAGCGCAACCGCATAGGTCAGCACGGCTGGTTGGGTCTCCTCCTCCGGCACCGGATCGGCGCCCGCGGCAAAGGCGGTCGTAAAAAGCAGGACCGCGGCCAACAGGCCGCTCAAAACACGTCTTTTCAAGGTAATGCTTCCCCCTGTATGAACCGTAATATCTTCATTTTACGGTTGACCGGCGGGCTTGTCAAGCGAAAGCGCGGTTTCAGTTTCGCTACAATGCGCATTTCCCCAGTATTTCTCCCCATGCCCCGCCCCGCTGGAGGCGGGTATCCGCTGGATAGGCTTCCGTTTTTTCCCGTCCGCCCCGCCGGAACCCAATCCCGCCCCGACCGTCCAACGCAGAGGGAGGTTTACAACCTTTTTTCCCCGTGCTATACTAAAGTGTATTGAATCGTATTGTTTCAGAGGAGGAACCCACCTATGCTTTGCAAGAACTGCGGCAAGGAGCTGCCCATCGCGGGCAAATTCTGTCCTTTCTGCGGCGCGCCCGTCGAGCAGGCCGGCGTGAACGACGAAACCGCCGTTTTCACCACCCTGCCGGAGGAGCTGAACGGCCCGATCGACACCTCGGCCTTTGACGCCGCCATGCGCGACGCGCACCCCTCGGCCGGCGGCGCGGCGTCTTCCGACCCGCTCGGCGCAACCGACCCGCGCGCCCCCGCGCTCGACGAGCTGCCGCCCATCGACATGCCGCCCGTCCGCCGCGCGGCGGGTACGCCGGACGACCCGCACACCACGCGCTTTGAGCGCCGCGATGAGCCGGACTACCGGCCCTACCGCAAGCCCAGCAAGGGCAAAAAGGGCGCGGTGATCGCCCTGGTCGTCATCCTGGTGCTCGCCCTGATCGGGGGCGGCGTCTGGTTTTTCCTGTCCCGCCAGCCGGACGAAAACCTTACTCTGGCGGAAAAGTATATGAACCGCGGCGATTTCGACCAAGCGCTCGAATACTACCTCGCCGCGCAGGCCGAGGCCAAGGACCCATCCGCGCTGGACGCGACCATCCAGCTTCTGCGCGATTATCAAGACGCACAGGATTACATGGACAACGGCCAGTACACGGAAGCGGTCGCCGCGCTCAAGCAGCTGCAGAACCGCGTCACCGATCCGGATTCCACGCTGTACGCCGCGATCGAGGAAATGATCCAGAAGGCGCAGACCGCGCAGGCTGACAATCAGTTCGCCGCGGATATCCAGGAAGCGCAGAGCTACCTGAGCGATCAGAAATATGACGCAGCCGCGGGCAAGCTGGATTCGCTCGCCGCGGACGACACCCTGACCGACGACCAGAAAAAGCAGGTCGAAGACCTGCAAAAGCAGCTGACCGAGGCGCAGGAGGCCGCCCAGCGCCAGGAGGAGACCCAGCAGAAGCAGGAACAGCAGAAGCAGATGTTCAGCAACCGCATCGACGAGCAGGAGGCAAACGACCAGAAGATCTCTGCTGCCGCGACGCCGGAGGAGGAGCTGGAGCTGACCTCCACCTCGTTCGAGGCTTGGGACACCCTGCTCAGCGAGATGTACGACTATCTGGCGACCGTCCTCAACGCGGACCAGTACGCCTCCGAGGAAGCCAGCTATAAGACCTGGGTGGAGGAGCGCGACAAGGGCGCAGAAAACGCCGCCGCCCAGAGCGAGGACGAGACTGCGGGCCAGCTCGCCGCGGCCAGCTTCAAGCAGAGCTATACCAAGGCGCGCTGCTACAAGCTGCTCGACCTGATGTAAGCGGAAGCACCCGCCGCCGGGTGGCCATTTACGGCCTCCCGGCTTTTTTTCTGCAGCATTTTATGGTATACTGGCCTGGCAAGGGGGAAAGATGATCGATGGAGTACTGCAAACGCTTTCTGCGGGTGCTGCTGGTGTTCGTGCTGGCAAACCTCGCGCTGCTGGAAACGCTGGCGCCACCGCCCGACTGGCTGACGCTGCCGCTGCTGTTCGGCCTGCTGGCGTACTATCTTTGGTTCCATATCCGTCCGCGGCGCGCCAAGGGGGCGACGCACCGCCTGCGCGCGCTGCTCGGCGGCTACGAGCTGCTGTTTGTGGCATTTTTTGTGATCCTGGCGGAAATGGCGTTTTACCCGCTTCTTCTGGCGACGGGCGCGCTGCACCGCGCGGTCCCGGCGCTGGGCGCCGCGCCGGACTGGGTATTCCTCGCCGCGAACCTGCTGCTTTTCGTGCCGCTGGTGGGCGCGCTGCTCGTCAACGGCTTTTTCCGCGTGCTGCTCACCTCCAAGCACTTGCGCGTGGTCTGGCGGGTGCTGCTCCTGCTGTGCTGGTGGGTGCCGCTTTTCAATCTGTACCTGTTCTACCGCGTGCTCAAAGCCGTGCGGCATGAGTATTATTTCGAGCTTTCCCGCCTGGAAAACGAGGCCGTCCACGCGGAAAACCGCGACTGTGAAACGCGCTACCCGATCGTGCTGGTTCACGGCATCTTTTTCCGCGACTGGCAGCTGGTCAACTACTGGGGCCGCATCCCGCGGGCACTGACCCGCTGCGGCGCGACCGTTTTTTACGGCGGGCAGCAGTCCGCCCTGCCGGTGGCGCAGAGCGCCGCCGAGCTGGCGGAACGCCTGCAGGCCGTTCTGCGGGAAACCGGCGCGGAAAAGGTCAACCTGATCGCCCACTCCAAGGGCGGACTGGACAGCCGCTACGCGATCACCCGTCTGGGGCTTGCGCCGCACGTCGCGTCCCTGACCACGGTCAACACCCCGCACCGCGGCTGCATCTTCGCGGAGGAGCTGCTGCGCACCCTGCCGAAAGGCGTGATCGCCTGGATGGAGCGCCGGTACAACGGCCTGTTCCGCACGCTCGGCGACGCCTCGCCGGATTTCCTCGGCGGCGTGCGCGATCTCACGCGGGAGAACTGCCTGTGCTTTAACCGCGAAACGCCCGACCAGGAGGGCGTGTTTTACCAGAGCGTGATGAGCACGATGCAAAAGCCGTCGAGCGCGGGCTTCCCCCTCAACCTGACCTGGCATCTGGTGCGCAAATACGACCGCGAGGCAAACGACGGGCTGGTTGCCCGCTCCTCCGCAGAATGGGGGCATTTCCTCGGCAATCTTTCCGCGTCCGGCCGGCGCGGCGTGTCGCATGGCGATGTGGTGGATCTGATGCGCGAGGACATCCCCGGCTTTGATGTGCGCGAATTTTACATCGGGCTGGTTAAAGGGCTAAAGGAAAAAGGGTTCTGAATAAAGAGGAGGAGGGGCGTTCCACCCCTCCTCCTCTTTATTTTTTACGCCTCCTCCGGCCGGCCGGACAGCAGAAGCCCAAGCAGAAGCCCCGCCAAGCCCGGCAGCACCCAGCCGAAGCCGAGCGGCGCGAGCGGTATCTTGTCCAGCAGCGCTGTGACGCACGGGATGGACACGCCCGCCTGCGCGAGCGCCGCGGCCACGCTCTGCACGCTCACAAAGCCGATGGTGAGCGGATAGACCAGCCGCCGCCGGTGCAGGCCGGGTGCGAACGACAGCAGGATCAGCGCGAGCGCCGCGGGATAGATCGCGTTTAGGACCGGCGTGGACAGCTTAAGGATGCCCGCCAGCCCGATATTGGAAATGGCCATGCTGACCGCCGCGAAAAAGACGACCCACATCCGGTAAGAGACGCGCGGCATCAGTCCGTGGAAATACTCGCTGCAGCAGGACAGCAGGCCGATACAGGTGTTCAGGCACGCGATCACAAAGATCGCCGCCAGCAGCACGCTGCCCGGCGCGCCGAATAGCGCGGAAACCATGCGCGTCAGCGTGTCCGCGCCGGTTTCGCCGCCGGGGAACGCCGCTCCAGATAGCGCACCTACATGCGCGAGCATGGAATAAATCGCCAGCAGCAGCGCGCCCGCGACCCAGCCCGCGCGGATCGTTCCGCGCACGACCTGCTTCTCCTCCTCAATGCCCTTGGCGCGGATGTTGAGCGCAATCACCGCGCCGAAATTGAGCGCCGCGATCGTGTCCATGGTCTGATACCCGCCGAGGAAGCCCTCGACCGCTGGCAGGGAGGCATACGCCGCCCCGGGCGTGCCGTAGTGCGCGGCGACCGGCCTGGCCACACAGCCCAGGAACAGCGCCACGATCAGCACGATCAGCGTCGGGCAGAGCAGCTTGCCCAGGCGGTCGGTCAGCTTTTCCGGCCGCAGCGCGACCAGCAGCGCCACGGCGAAAAACACGGCCGAGTAGCCTGCCTGCAACGCGCTTCCTCCGCCGCCGGCCAGCGGCGCGACCATCTCGAACGAGGTGCTCGCCGTGCGCGGTATGGCAAGCCCCGGCCCGATCGACAGGTACACCAGCAGCGTGAACACCGCCGCAAAGACCGGATGCACCCGCCCCGCCAAGCGGCGCAGGCCGTCCGCCTTCGCCACCGCGATCACGCCCAGCACCGGAAAGCCGATCGCGCTGAGGATAAAGCCCGCCATGGCCGGCCAGGTGTTCGTACCCGCCTGCGCGCCGAGGAAGGGCGGGAAGATCAGGTTGCCCGCCCCAAAGAACATGGAAAACAATGTGAACCCGACCAGCAGCAGGTTCTTCCCGCGCAGCCGCTGCATAAGCCTCCCCCTTTTCCTTCTTTTCATAAGCCTTATTATACTATGTTTCCCATTTCCGCGCAAATACGCACACTAACACGGCAAAGCGGTAAAATAAAAGGAGGCGCGCTGGCAAGCGCGCCTCCGGAAAACCGCGGGTTTATTTTTTTGTGATATCCTCGCCGTGCGCCGCCCGGGCGACAATGCCGGACAGGAACAGCAGCGCGATCAGGTTGGGGAACACCATCAGGGCGTTGAACAGGTCGGACAGGTTCCACACCAGATCGACCTTGAGCGCCGAGCCGATCACGATGCACACCACGACGATCGCCGCGTAGACCTTGGTGGCCTTCTGGCCGAACAACGCCTTGACGTTGGTCTCGCCGAAGAAGTACCAACCGATGAGGGTTGAGAACGCGAAGAACAGCATGCACACCGCCACAAACGCGTTGCCGACCGAGCCGAGCGTGACATTGAACGCCGCCTGCGCCAGCTCAGTACCCTGCAGGCCGTCCGGCACGCCGGACTGAAGCTGGCCCGAGGTCAAAATAACCATAGCGGTGAGCGTGAGTACAATAAAGGTGTCGATGAACACCGAGACAATCGCGATCTCGCCCTGGTCCTGCGGCTTTTCGACCTTGGCCAGCGCATGCGCGTGCGGGGTGGAGCCCATACCGGCCTCGTTGGAGAACAGGCCGCGCGCCACGCCGTAGCGCATCGCCTCGCGCACGGTGATGCCGACCGCGCCGCCCAGGATCGCCTGCGGGTCGAACGCCGCCACGAAAATGGACTTGAGCGCGGGGAGGATCGCCGCGTGGTTGACGCACAGGATGCCGATGCAGCCGACCATGTAAAAGATCGCCATGACGGGTACGACCTTTTCGGTGAACGCCGCGATACGGCCCACGCCGCCCAGGAAGATGAAGCCCGCGATCACCGCGCAGATCACGCCGATGACGACCTGGGGCGTGCCGAACGCAGTCTTAAACGCCACGCTGATCGAGTTGGCCTGCACCATGTTGCCGGTGAAGCCCAGCGCAAAGATGATCGCCAGCGAGAAGAAGCCGGCCAGGAACTTGCCGAACCTGCCGGTGAAGCGCGCCCTGATGTAATAGATCGGGCCGCCGGTCACATGGCCGTTTTTGTCCACGGTTTTATACTTCTGCGCAAGCACGGCCTCGCCGTAGATGGTGGACATGCCGAAGAACGCGGAAAGCCACATCCAGAAGATCGCGCCCGGGCCGCCCGAGTACAGCGCGGTGGCCGCGCCCGCGATGTTGCCCGTGCCGACCTGCGCCGCAATCGCGGTGGTGAGCGCCTGGAACGGGCTCATGCCGTCCTTGCCCGCCTTTTCGCCCTTGAGCGAGAAGCTGCCGAACAGCCGCTTCCAGCCCGCGCCGAACTTGCGCACCTGCACAAAGCGCGTGCGGATGGTGAAAATGACACCCGTGCCGACCAGCAGATACAGCAGCACGCTGTTCCACACGATGTCGCTGACCTTGCTTACCAGATCAGCCAGTTGATCCATTGACATTGTCTTACAATCCCCTTTTTCTTTCCGCGGCAAACAAAAAAGCCAGAACCACCAAGGGTTCCGGCTCACAGAAAACGAACGGACGCCGCGCCGCGCGCAATGCGCCGGCCCGTGCCCGATTAGTCCCCAAACTCTGTCCTTTTGCCTGAGAGATTGGCGCGCGGCCCCCAGCCGCACGCGTTGCACCTTCGGCAGCCCCCCCTGCGGGGCGTTCTCCAGAGCCGCATCCGTTTACAGTCCTCATCCGGAAAACCGGACACCTGAGAGTTTTGCTCCTTCGGCAAGCCGCGCGGCTTTTTCCTGCAAACTTCGTTTGTCGCGATATAATCTTAGAATATTAGTGTACCATTTCGCGGTGCATCTGTCAAGCGCGGTCCCCTGCGCTCCCTTTTTACATTTGGACTGATGGGCTTCAACTCCATCATTTTCACTAAATTCACTGCTCGACCAATACAAGGCTCGAAAAGAACCAAAGGCAACTTCGGCATCTTTTCATACGTTGAAAGAAACACTAAAGTATTGTAAAATAAATAGAAAATTTAATAAAAATATTAAAGAGATAACCTACAATAATAATGCCAAACGTACAAATGGCAATAAAAAGGGTCAATAGTTTAGGCTTTACTGCCTTTTTCAGCATGATTAAAGACGGCAAACTCAATGTTGTTACAGCCATCATAAATGATAAAATTGTACCTAATTGTGCACCCTTTGAAAGTAATGCTTCTGCTACTGGAATTGTTCCAAAAATATCAGCATACATAGGAACTCCGACAAGAGTGGCTAAAATAACACCAAACGGGTTATTACTGCCCAAGATACTTTCAATCCATGTTTCAGGTATCCAGTTATGGATAACTGCTCCGATACCCACACCAATCAAAATGTATGGAAATACTTTCTTGAATGTTCCTACAACTTGTTCTTTTGCATATTGAACTCTATCCTTTTTGGTTAAAGTAGGAGAACTAATATCGACATTACTTGCATTTTTCACGAAATCTTCCACATATTTTTCCATGTGCATTTTTTCAATTAAAGTACCGCCAATTACAGCGATTATCAAGCCTACAATCACATAAGCAAAAGCAACTTTAGCCCCGAAAATACTCATTAGCAATACAAGACTTCCTAAGTCAACCATAGGCGAAGAAATCAAAAAGGAAAAAGTTACTCCTAACGGTAATCCTGCACTTGTAAAACCTATAAACAACGGGATAGAAGAACACGAGCAAAATGGTGTAACTGTTCCTAACAATGCGGATATGATATTTGCACCGATACCATGAAATCGCCCTAAAATTTTTTTACTTCGTTCGGGTGGAAAATAACTTTGAATATACGATATAAAGAAAATCAGTAAACATAACAAGATTGTGATTTTGATTACATCGTATAAAAAGAATTGAATACTTCCACCTAAACGACTGTTAATGTCTAGCCCTAGCAATGATAGCCCATTACCAATTAAGCCATTCAACCATTTCATACCTAATATTTGGTCTTGAAAAAATAGCCATATTGAATTTACTACTCCCAATAAAGTCCCTCCTTTACATGACATATCAATTTTTTTTGATGTGATAAAGTTTTATAAAAGCCACCTTTCGATGACCTTTATTTGCAACAATGTGATTGATTTTCAGTATTTGGTGTTGTTAATTCTAACAATCGTTTTGACGCATATTCACTTCCTTTTTTACTTAAGTTGTAATGCGTCCATTTACCCTCTTGTCTTGCATTAACAATACCAGAGTCGCAAAGTATTTTCATGTGATAAGATAAAGCTGATTGTCCTATGTTCATGTTTTCAATCAGAACACACGCACATTTTTCCCCACTCTTTAAGTAGTCTAAAATAGTAAGCCTTTTTGTATCACAAAGAGCCTTAAAAATTTTTGCGTCTTTAGAAAAATCATTCATTATTATCACTCCTCACATCAAATAATTTTGATATATTTATCATAAGGCTTACAACATGATTTGTCAACACATTACATCAAAATATTTTGATGTATTATTCTTTCTTCCTCTTGATTACCCAACACAGAAAAGAAAAAGCCTTGTCAAGAGCTTGCCACCATTGGTGGTGCTTTGCACTCTTTACTGGGCTTTTTGTTTGCTGTATCTTCTCGTAAGAGGAAAAGATTACTCGTCCTCATCATCAAATTTACCCGTTACCCACGGTAATTTCGATAACAGTTCCATATCTTCTTTAGAGTTCGGGTTTATCATTTTTACAACTTGATAAGGTGTCCTATATTTATGTCCCTCTATGCTTTCTCCAAACATATCCATGCTGTATAAATCATCATAGCGGTCTAACAGTTTTTGGAATTTCAAATGCTGGATAAATTCTTTGATTGGGTAAAGGTCGGACGCTTCAATGCTTTTCCCGTTGATATAGTCTGTAATATATTCCCGTAACTTTTCTAACTCATATTCCAGCCATTCTTCCTCGCTGTCGAAGAAGTTGTCATAATGTCCATGTTTCAATTCTGCATTTAAACGTTCTTCGGCTCTTAAAAACTGACAGACTTCCTTTTCAGATTGATTAACATACTTCCATTCCCCCGACAACAATTCATTGGGCGTTACGTCCAGCACTTCCATTATCTTTTCCAGCGTTTCATAAGCAGGATAGTTTAACCCTCTTTCAATCTTGGAAAGGCTCTGCATATTGATACCAATTTTGTCCGCAAGTTCCTGTTGTTTCATTCCCCTAAATTTTCTTATGGTCTGTATATTATTTCCTAAATGGCTTATTTTCATTGCATACCCCTCCATAACTCGTTATATCTTCGCTATTATAAGTCTATCATGCTTAATATGATTTGTAAAGACAAAAAAAGATATTGACAAATAAGCATATAAGAATTACTATGTTCTTGTAATCAAATAAGCACAATAGAATGAAATACAAAAACATTCAAAAGAAAATATCTATCTGATTAAACCTGTAGATATGAATATCGGTTGAAATGGAACTTGTTAGAAAAGGCAAAACAGGATTTGTTGACAAAGTATTTCTGACACGGTGGCGGAAGCCTCTCAGGCTTACCGCCATGACACCATGTGTCAAGGGGAAGAAATGCTTTGTCGGCTGGCGAGCCTGCGAGCCTTGATTGTGCCCCCGTTATCTAACAGGGGGGCACTATTTCACAAAAGACAAGTCAAAAACCATACAACCCCAAACCTGTGAGTAGTAATGAGGAGTTTTAAGAAGATAGTAACTTCACATTCTTTTGAATAGTGGTTTACAGGTATTTCAAGGCTATTGTGGGATTGGAGGAATACAATGAACAATTTAGAATTTGCACTTGAAATGAAGAATAAACGTCTTGCAAGCGGTCTTTCACAAGGAGAACTTGCAAGTCTTACCCATGTATCAAGATATAGTATCAACCGCTTTGAGAACGGAAAAGCCAACGCCAGCAAGGAAACACAAAATATTATCCTGCGTTGTCTGAATTACTATATCTGCGATAAGCCTTTTTATCTGCTCGTGGATTATCTGTCTGTCCGTTTTCCAACGACTGACGCATTGGAAGTTATCCGAAAGGTGCTTGGCATGAAAGCAGATTATTTTATCCATTATGACTATGGGTATTATGGCTATAAAGAACATTATGCCTACGGGGAAATCAAGGTTATGGCTTCTGATGATGAACACATGGGCGTATTCTTGGAATTAAAAGGAGCAGGCTCACGCAACATGGAATATGTCTTACAGGCACAGAACAGGGATTGGTATTCATTCTTAAACCGCTGTCTTGACTGTGGCGGTGTTATCCGACGTTTTGACTTGGCAATCAATGATATGTGCGGTCTGCTGGATATTCCCATCTTGTCTGAAAAATATAAAAATGGCGGTGCGGATTGTCGCTGTAAAAACTATGAAAATGTGCAAGGCGGTAAACTAAGCGGAAAAAATCGCAATTTAGCAAGCACCCTTTATATCGGCTCAAAAACAAGTACAAAATACTTCTGCCTGTACGAAAAACAAAAGGAACAGGCAACCAAAAAGAAACATACGGATATTATCAACCGTTTTGAAATTCGTCTGCGTGATAAAAAGGCAGTACAGGCAGTTGAGGAATTGTTATTGACATATAACCCTCATGGGCTGGTGTTTTACCTTATTACCGATTTTGTGGATTTTCCCGACTATCCGTTGTGGGAGATATTCATTTCCCATGACAGTTTACCTTTTGAAATGAACCCCGTACCTGTCAATATGGAACGCACTCTGCAATGGCTGGAAAGACAGGTCATGCCGTCAATCGTGATGATAGAGGAAATCGACAGGCTGACAGGCTCAAACTACATGAAAATGATTGATGAATGTACCCACCTTTCCGAAAAACAGGAAATGCTTGTAGAACAGATGTGTACGGATATAGCAGATGTAATCGAAAGTGAGGGGGTGTTTTATGAGTAATGCACAGGATATTCCCGTATGGGAAAAATATACCCTTACCATTGAAGAAGCGTCAAAGTATTTCCGTATCGGAGAAAACAAGTTAAGACGATTGGCAGAGGAAAACAAGGACGCTGGCTGGCTCATTATGAATGGCAACCGCATACAGATTAAACGCCGACAATTTGAACAGGTCATTGATAAATTGGACGCTATCTAGTGCAAATGAGCCTTGTATGTGTTATGATGAACACAAGTCATATCAAGGCTCTTTCCAACAAGGAAAGGAGCAGACACCATGAAAGAAAAAAGACGGGATAACAAAGGTCGTATCCTGCATACTGGAGAGAGCCAACGAACAGACGGGAAATACTTATATAAATATGTAGACGCATTTGGAAACACAAAATATGTGTATGCTTGGAGATTGACACCCACAGACCCGACACCAAAGGGAAAACGGGAAAAACCCTCACTTCGTGAACTGGAACAGCAGATAAGACGGGATATTGAGGACGATATCGACAGCACAGGCAAGAAAATGACGCTTTGCCAACTCTATGCCAAACAGAACGCACAGAGGGCAAATGTGAAGAAA
>NZ_JAOQJE010000002.1:0-123547 GCF_025567315.1 Agathobaculum ammoniilyticum | reverse complement strand
AGAAAATGATACCAAAGAGAAAGTCGCATTGACAGAGGAACAGGAACAAGCCTTATTGTCATTTATCAAGTCGGACAATGTGTATCACAAGCATTATGATGATGTGCTGATACTGTTAAAAACAGGACTTCGTATCTCGGAACTGTGCGGACTGACAGTAGCCGATATTGATTTCAAGAATGAAGTTGTGATTATCGACCACCAGTTACTAAAGAGCAAGGAACAGGGCTATTATATTGAAACACCTAAAACAAAGAGCGGAATAAGGCAAGTGCCATTAAGCAGAGAAACGATACAGGCATTTCAACGAGTTATGAAGAAACGCCCAAAGGCAGAACCATTTGTGATAGACGGACGGAGCAATTTTCTATTTATCAATCATAAAGGCAAGCCCAAAGTTGCGATTGATTACAATATGCTTTTTGTCCGTATGGTAAAGAAATACAACAAGCACCATAAGGATAACCCTTTGCCACATATCACACCGCATACACTACGCCATACATTCTGTACAAGACTGGCAAGCAGGAACATGAACCCGAAAGATTTACAGTATATCATGGGACATTCAAATATCAGTATCACAATGAACTGGTATGCTCATGCGTCCATAGATACCGCAAAATCAGAGGTTCAGCGTCTAATCGCATAGAAGTATTTACCACGATTTTAACCACGATTGACAGGGAAAATATAAGAAGATAGACCTAGATATGCGAGGTTTACCACAAAAGCAAAATGCCCGTAGAGCCTATAAAATAAGGCTTTACGGACATTTGAGAAGATATAAAAAGATAGTCAAAAAGACATATATAATTTATATCGAATGATACAAAAGATACAGAACGACAGTTCAAGTTAAGGAGGTCTATATGAAGAAGATTATTTATTATCTAATAGCATCGGTTTTCCTCATGTTTATTTTACCGTGGCTTGCTGTTACATTAGTACCAAATGACGCTGGAATGATTACCACTGTTTTTTTGCTTTTTACTGTTAATCCTATTTATTCTATAATCGTTGGCGTATTTGCAGGCAAGAATGTTAAAACTTTATGGTGGCTGCCAATTGTTACAATTATCATTTTCTTAGCAGGTACATGGACATTCTTTGAAATGGGTGAGCCGGCGTTTTTATTGTATGGCGGATGTTATCTCTTAATTAGCATTATTGCAATGTTGGTTAGTGCATTTGCGAATAAAGAAAAAGTTAAGTCCCGACCTGTTAAATAAAACATAATTATATCATAAAAGCTCCGCCTATTCAAAGGGTGGAGCTTTTTCTGCGCATTTCGACGAAGAAATTATTCGGTAAGCCTAGATCAGTCCAAAGGGTAAAAGGGAGCCTCTGCCCTCCGTTCTTTCATTTAGCTTTATGAATTTCAGCTCCATCCATTTAACGAGTGCATTATCAGGTAAGCTGGAATCCCTCCAATTGGGAAAAAAACAGTCGAAAGGAAAAATATTCAGCAGCCTCCGAAACGAAGCCCGCGGCCGCACGGCATTTTTCCGGCGGGAAGGAGCGGAAAACGGCTGAAAGCCCCGTTTTTTACCGTCCGTTCACGCTTCGCTTGACAAGCCGTGCTATAATATATAGGTTATCAACCCAAGTTCCCTGAAGGGAGGAAACCAAACATGACCGACGCTTTACAGCGCCTTCTGGATACGCTGACCGTCTTTCTGGCGGAAAACCCGCTCGTCGGCGCGTGGTACACAACGGTCGTCCGTTTTGTGTTCCCGCTGCTGGCGCTGATGATCCTGGTCGGCGCGATCCGCTCGCTGTGGAAAGTCAAGCATCCGGACGAGGTCTGGGGCTATCTCGGCATGGCCAACGGCGTGCGCCTGCCCATCACCCACTGGGAAAACATCATCGGCCGCGCGCCCGCGTGCGACGTGCAGCTCGAATACCCCTCGGTGTCCCGCCAGCACGCCGCGCTCATCCGCGAGGACGACGGCTCGTGGACGGTATACGACCTCGGCTCCAAGGGCGGCGTCAAGGTAAACGACCTGCCGGTGGACGAATACGCGGTCGTCGAGGATGGGGACACGCTCTCGTTCGGCGGCATCCCGACCATGCTGGTGCCGATCTCGGCCGAGGAAAAGCGCGAGCAAATGGCCGAGCGCCGCGTGGAGGGCCGGCCGGCCGGCATGTGGGGCTCGCTTGTGCTGCTGACGCTGTTCCAGGTGCTGACCGCGCTGCAGCTCATCGTTGCCGCGGGCGAGAACGCCTCCGTTACCGTCCCGCTCACGTTCCTCACATTCACGGCCGTGTGCTGGGGCTATTTTATCGTGCTGCGCTCGTTCCGACGCATCGGCTTTGAGATGGAAACCATCGCCTTTTTCCTGTGTACGCTGTCGCTGGCCGTGACCGGCTCGACCGTGCCGGACGAATGCCCCAAGCAGCTCGTCGCCATCCTGATGGGGCTGGCGATCTTCCTGGTCCTCGGCTTTTTCCTGCGCGACCTGACCCGTGCGCAGAGGGTGCGCTGGATCATGGGCGCGGCGGCGGTCGGCATGCTGGTGATCACGCTGCTGATCGGGTCAAGCGAGGGCGGCGCCAAGGCATGGATCCGGCTGGGCGGCCTGTCGCTCCAGCCCTCCGAGCTGGCCAAAATCTGCTATATCTTCGCGGGCGCGGCCACACTCGACCGCCTGTTCAACAAGCGCAACCTGTGGCTGTTCATCGGCCTGACCGGCATCTGCGGCGCGTGTCTGGCGCTGCAGAACGACTTCGGCACCGCGCTGGTGTTTTTCGTCACCTTCCTGGTCATCGCCTACCTGCGCTCGGGCGACTTCGCGACGCTCGGCCTGATCTGCGCGGGCTGCTTCGCCGGCGGCATGGTGCTGCTGACCGTCAAGGGGCATGTTGCGGCGCGCTTTGCCTCCTGGGGCCATATCTGGGAGGATGTGTACGGCGCGGGCTTCCAGCAGACCCACACGCTGACCGCCGCTGCTTCGGGCGGCATGATCGGCGTGGGCGCGGGCAAGGGCTGGCTCTCCGGTCTGGCCGCGGCGGACACGGATATTGTGTTCGGCATGCTGTGCGAGGAGTGGGGGCTGGTAATCGCTGTGCTGACCGTGCTGTGCATCATCACGCTGGCTGTGTTTGCGGTGCGTGCCTGCCGCGCGGGACGGTCGAGCTTTTACACAATCGCGGCCTGCGCCGCGACCAGCCTGCTCGTGTTCCAGACCTGCCTGAACGTATTCGGCGCGGTGGATATCCTGCCGTTCACGGGCGTGACCCTGCCGTTTGTCTCGAACGGCGGCTCGTCCATGCTGTCCGCGTGGGGCATGCTCGCCTTTTTGAAGGCCACGGACACGCGCCAAAACGCTTCGTTCGCGGTTCGGCTGCCCAGCCGGCGCGAGCTGCGCGGGGAGGTGGATTGAGTGCGGAAAATCGAAAAACGCGGCGTGTTCTGCCTGATCCTCGCGGCTCTGCTGGGCGTCGGGCTGCTGCTGTTCTGCTTCCGTTTCGTGGTGGATGGCGGCGACTGGGCCTCCTATCCCTATAACCGCCACCTGTACAGCAATTCCGGCCAGCTCAAGGGCGGCACCATCCTCGATCGGGACGGCGACGTGCTTTCCTCGCTGGATGAAAACGGAAACCGCACCTATTATCCGGACAGCGCCGTGCGCCGCGCCACCCTGCACGCGGTCGGTGATCCGGCCGGCAACATCGGCGCGGGTGCGCTGACCGCGTTCGCGGACAAGCTTTCCGGCTATAACCTGCTGACCGGCGTGTATTCTCCGCTCGGCACGGGCAACAACCTGTACCTGACGATCGACGCCTATCTTAACAATATCGCTTATCAGGCGCTCGGCGGCATGAACGGCACGGTGGGCGTGTACAACTATAAGACGGGCGAGATCCTGTGCATGGTATCCACGCCGTCGTTCGACCCCGCCGACCCGCCGGCCATCGATCCGGACGACCCCTCGTGGGAGGGTGTGTACGTCAACCGCCTGCTGTCCGCGAACTCCATCCCCGGCTCGATCTTCAAGGTGGTCACACTCAACGCGGCGGTCGAGAACCTGCCCGACCTGTTTTCCCGCACTTGGAACTGCACCGGTTCGGTCGAAATCGGGGGCGATACGGTCACCTGCCCGTATGCGCATGGGCAGATGGACATTGAGGATGCGCTGGCGAACTCCTGCAACGGCGTGTTCGGCCAGCTCGCGGTCGAACTGGGTGGGAATACCATGCAGAAATATACGGACGCGGCCGGCCTGACCACCGCCATACGGGTGGACGGCATCCGCACCTCGGAGGGCCGCTTCAACTTTGACGGAAACGACAACCAGCTCGCCTGGGCGGGTGTCGGCCAGGGCGAGGATACCATGTGTCCGATCAATATGATGCTGTATATGGGCGCAATCGCCAACGGCGGCAAGGCCGCCCTGCCGCGCCTGATCGAAAAAACCACCACGGACTACGGTTTGCCGACCGGTCTTTACTTCGCCCATAAGTCGGATAAGCTGATCGACGCGGACACTGCGGATACCATCGCGGATATGATGCACAACAACGTGATCGAAACCTATGGACAGGACCGCTTCCCGGGCATGGACATCTGCGCCAAGTCCGGCACGGCCGAGGTCGGCGGGGGCAAGACCCCAAACGCCTGGTTCACCGGCTTCCTGCGCGACGAGGCGACCCCTTACGCGTTCATCGTGCTGGTGGAAAACGGCGGCGGCGGCTCGTCGGTCGCGGGTACGGTGGCCTCCAGAGTGTTGACCGCAGCGGTCGAAAAGGGCTATTAACTCTCCGCAGCGGACGGACATACGGATAGGAAAAAACACAGGGGCGCCGAAAGCACATGCTTTCGGCGCCCCTTGCCGTCCCCCTTACCGTCCCGCGGCGGCAGGCAGCGCCCGCCCCATGCGGCGGCAGGATGCAGGCTTTTTCCGGCGGCGCAGCGCGCGGCCTGTGAAAAACAGAAGCGCGGCGCATAAGATAGAAAAGGCCAGCCCGCCGGCCGAAACCGCGCCCGTGTCCGACGCCCCCGCCGCCAGAAATAAGATCGCGCCCCCCGCTGCCTGCAGGGCACTGCCCAGTCTTTTTTTCATCCGGTATTCCTCCGCTTCCTTTTGATGGCTTCAGTATAGCGGATTGCTTGTCCGTTAAAACGGACTTTCCTATAGAGACGGTAATTTTGCGGCAGGCGCGGCCGGAATACGCCTTTTTGTCACGCTTTTTCCATATATGTCAATTTAACTATTGCTTTCCTATTCAAACAGACGAACATATGGTCAAACTGCTCAAAAATTCCTTTGAAATTTGTCCATCCAAATTATTCCATCGTCTTGACGAAAATATTTTCACTTTGTATAATAAAAATGAAAACAATACCGATAGGAGGATGACAGTATGCTCGATCAGGTCAAAGGCGGGTTGATCGTATCCTGTCAGGCGCTGGAAAACGAACCCCTGCACTCCTCGTTCATCATGGGGCGCATGGCACGCGCAGCGGCCGAGGGCGGCGCCGTAGGCATCCGCGCCAACACCGCGGCTGATATCAACGAAATCGCCCAAAACACCGACCTGCCGATCATCGGCATCGTCAAGCGGGACTACGAGGGTTCCCCCATCTATATCACCCCCACGCTCCGCGAAATAGAAGAGCTGGCCGGAACGGGCTGCGCCATGATCGCGTTTGACGCAACCGACCGCCCCCGCTATCAAGACGAGACGCTCGGGGACTTTTTCCAAAAGGCCCGCGCCGCCGCGCCCGGCAAGCTGCTGATGGCGGATATCGCCACGCTGGAGGAGGCGGTCCGCGCGGAGCGGCTCGGCTTTGACTGCGTTTCCACCACGCTCATGGGCTATACCGCCCAGTCCGCGGGACACAATATCGCGGACGACGATTTCTCCCGCCTCAAGGCCATTCTCGCCGCGGTACATATTCCGGTCATCGCGGAGGGCCACGTCGATACCCCGGCCAAGGCGCGCCGCTGCATCGAACTGGGCGCGCACGCGGTTGTCACCGGCGGCGCGATTACCCGTCCCCAGCTGATCACCAAAGCTTTTACCGACGCGATTTACGCAACGTAAAGCGGGCGCAAAAAAAGAGCGCCGGAGCGCTCTTCCGATTCAAAAATTCCGGTGGAACAGGGTATACAGCGCGCGGTCGCGGTTTTCCCTGCATTTCGGGTCCTCCAGCAGCCGATAGGTAATCGCATCGATCAGGAACACCAGGGGCATCTGGGAATTGATGAACTTCTCGTCCCCCACCTGCCCGATGTCCCCGGCCAGCAGGATGGCGTCCGCCATCTTCGCCAGCTCGGTGCGGCTACTCTGCGTAAGCAGGCATATCTGCACGCCCGCCGATTTCGCGATCCGGCACGCGCTGACCACCTCGGGCGTTTCGCCGGAGTTGGACACCGCGATAATCAGGTCCTTCGGCGAGAACAGGCTGGACTGCACGCGCATCAGGAACGTATCGGTCATCACGCTTGAGGTAAAGCCCATCTGCACCAGCCGCATGTTGAACTCGCTCGCGGTCAGGCCCGAGCTGCCCAGGCCGAAGATCAGGATTTTGTCCGCCTGGTGAATTCGGTCGACAAACGCGTCCAAGTCCTCGGGCTGCACCAGCTCGCAGGCCGCGTCCAGCGTGCGCTCGTAATAATGGTCGATGCGGCGAATGGTCTGGTCGGGCGTCTGGCCCGGCGTCCCCTCGGCTGCCAGCAGGGTCTGGAATTCGATATAATTCCGGTAATCCAGCTTTTTGCAGAAGCGGGTCAGCGTGGAGTTGGACGTGCCGATGGCCTGCGCAAGCTCCTGGCTGGCGATCGACGCTGCCTGCTCCGGATGGGCGACGATATAGGCGGCGATCTTCTGTTCACTTTTGCTGAGCCGGAAGCCGAAAAACTGCAGCCGGTTTTGAAAACTCAGATCAGCCATGGTTTCCTCCTGAAGATAGTTTATTCTTTAACAATCATAGTATAACCGTCGCGATTTTGCAACAGGCAAACGCAAAAACGCCGAAAAAAACGCGGCGCCGTCCCCCCAACCCGTGGGCAAACCTTCCACAAAAAGGTCCAACATAGAAAAGGAGAATGCATCATGAACAAGAACCTCAAAGTAGGCGTCATTGGCTTCGGCCAGATGGGCCAGATCCATGCAGGCATTTATAACAAGCTGCCCGGCGTAGACCTCGTCGCGGTATGCGAATTTAACGACGAGCGCCGCGCGGAGGCGGAAAAGGAGTACGGCTGTCAGACTTATAAGAACTATAAGGACCTGCTCGAAAATCCGGAGATCGACGCGGTTTCGATCGTCCTGCCCGACAACATGCACCGCGAGGCGGTCGAGATCGCGGTCGCCAACAAAAAGCACATCCTGCTCGAAAAGCCGCTCGCCAAGGAGCTGGCCGACGGGGAGGCAATGTACGAGATCCTCAAGGATTACGACAAGGTGTTCTCGCTGGGCTTCCTGCTCCGCTTTGACCCGCGCTTCAACATGATCAAGCAGCGCCTGGACGCCGGCGAGCTGGGCGACATCATCCATATGTACTGCCGCCGCAACAGCCCGATCGTCGGCCCCCGCCGCTACATCGGCGCGTCCGACCTGTCCATGCACGTCATGATCCACGACATCGACTATGTCAACTGGTTCATGGGCTGCAAGCCGGTCAAGGTGTTCGCCAAGGCCCGCAGCGTGCTGCTCAAGGAATACGGCATGGACGATGTGATTTACGCGCTCGTCACCTATGAAAACGGCGCGGTCGCGTGCCTTGAGGCATGCTGGGTGCTGCCGGAGAATTCGCCCACGATCATCGACGACAAGGTCGAGCTGGTCGGCACCAAGGGCGTGGCCTATGTCGATGCGTGCGACAACGGCGTACGCTTCGTGACCGGCAGCGGCGTCCTGTATCCGGATTCGCGCCACTGGTACAACTGCAACGGCGCGCCGTCTGGCGACCTGTCCGAGGAGATCATGGCCTTTATCGGCAACATCCTGAGCGGCACCAAGTCCATCATCACGCCGGAGGACGCCCTCAACACGCTCCGCGTGGTCGACGCGATCGAGCGCTCGATCGCGGAGGGCAAGGAGGTTTCCCTGTAAGCATTCCCCGCGCTTTTCCACATAAAGAGAAACGGTAGAGACTCATTTCACGGATTTTAAGGAGGGCAAAAGAATGTCAGTACGAGTAAAGGTGCAGAAATTTGGTAGCAAGCTCAGCAGCATGGTCATCCCGAATCTGGGCGCGTTCATTGCCTGGGGCCTGCTGACCGCAGTCGGCATCGCCATCGACAACGACATGCTCCGCAGCTTCATCACCCCGATGCTCAACTACCTGCTCCCGCTCCTGATCGCATTTGCGGGCGGCAAGATGGTCTATGACTACCGCGGCGGCGTGATCGGCACGGTCGCCACCATCGGCGTCATCATCGGCTCCAGCGTGACCATGTTCATCGGCGCAATGATCCTCGGCCCGCTTTCCGCCTGGATCCTCAAGCAGTTTGACAAGCTGATCGACGGCAAGATCCCGATGGGCTTCGAGCTGATCGTCAACAACTATTCGGTCGGCATCATCGGCGCGATCATCGCCGTGATCGGATGCGTATGGCTTGGGCCGGCGATCGCCTCCCTGACCGGCGTGTTCGCCGCTGGCGTGGATTTCCTGGTGCAGAACAATCTGCTGCCGCTGACCGCAATCCTGATCGAGCCGGCCAAGCCGCTCTTCCTCAACAACGCCATCGGCCAGGGCATCCTGACCCCGATGGGTACGCTGCAGCTGGAAAGCCTGGGCAAATCCGTCCTGTTCCTGCTCGAATCCAACCCCGGCCCCGGCTTGGGCGTGCTGCTCGCTTACATGTTCTTCGGCAAGGGTTCTTCCAAGTCCTCCGCGTGGGGCGCTTCCATCATCCACCTGTTCGGCGGCATCCATGAGATATACTTCCCGTTCGTGCTGATGAACCCGATCCTCATCCTCCCGCTGATCGTCGGCGGCGCGTGCGGCACCCTGATGTTCACCATATTGAACGTCGGCCTGGTCGGCGTTGCCTCCCCCGGCAGCATCATCTCCATCATGCTGATGTCCTCGCCCGGCGACCAGCTCAAGATCTGCCTGGGCATCCTGGTGGCGTGCGCAATTACGTTCGTGCTGTCCATCCCGCTGATTAAGCGCGCGGGCGGCGGCGACGACGCTTCGCTCAAGGAAGCGGCGCAGACCATGAACGAGCTGAAGGGCAAGAAGAGCCGCATTTCCTCCGTATTCGAGAGCATCGAAGACTTTGACTTCTCCAAGGTTACCCGCATCGCCTACGCCTGCGACGCCGGCATCGGTTCCTCCGCCATGGGCGCGACCGTGCTGCAGAAAAAGTGCAAGGCCGCCGGCCTGGACGACGTTACGGTATTCCATATCGCAATCGAAAACCTGCCGACCGAATGTCAGGTAGTCGTCACTCAGGAGCTGCTGCTCGACCGTGTCAAGGACGTGCAGAAGGACGCCTACTGCATCGCAGTGACCGACTTCATCAACGCGCCCCAGTATGACGAGCTGATCGAAAAGATCAAGCAGGCCCGAGAAAACAAGCAGTAACAGCCTGTAAGGGCGGCGCCGCCGCTGGTCCAGCGGCGGCGCTTCCTTTACCCGTTTATTGAAAAGAGAGTCAGTATGCTGAAAACGATTATCATGGATTTTGACGGCCTGATCGTCGATACCGAGGTCGTATGGTACCGGATCTATGTCGAATGGTTCCGTGTACACAAGCAGTACGACCTGTCCGTGCAGGAATTCCTGGCCTGTGTCGGCTCCAATGCGGAGGACCTGTTCCGCAAGCTGGACGCCAAGGGCATCCACGTGGACCGCGACGCGTTCGCGCAGGACACGCTGGCGTGCTTCATCGAGGAAAGCGGCCGCCTGCCGGCAAAGCCCGGCGTGGAGGACTTCCTGAAAAGCGCCAGGGAAAACGGCCTGTCGGTCG
Organism: Agathobaculum ammoniilyticum; assembly: GCF_025567315.1. NCBI lineage: Bacteria > Bacillati > Bacillota > Clostridia > Eubacteriales > Butyricicoccaceae > Agathobaculum > Agathobaculum ammoniilyticum. Next base: position 113,618 of record NZ_JAOQJE010000002.1, on the reverse strand, counting down.
CGCTGGCGACCTCCTCCGGCCGCAAAAAGCCGACCGTACACCTCGAACGCCTGCACCTAATGCAGTATTTCGACCTGCTGGTCACGGCTGAAGACGTCGAACGCATCAAGCCCAACCCCGACCTGTTCCTCAAGGCGGCCGAAAAGCTCGGCTGCACGCCGGCCGAGTGCCTGGTGGTTGAGGATTCGCTCAACGGTCTGCTGGCCGGCCGCAACGCGGATATGCGCGTGCTGGTCGTACCCAACGACGTGACCAAGTATTGTACCTTTGAGGGTCAGTACCGCCTGTGCGATTCGCTCGCGGACGTGGACGTACCCTCGCTGATCGCAGAGTTTTAGGAGGAATCATTACCATGCTGTTAGAAAAGATCACGGCAAAGGATGTGCAGATCGGCCTTGCGGCCGCGGACTGGGAGGATGCGATCCGCCAGGCGGCGGCCCCCCTGCGGGACGCGGGAGATATCGAGCAAAGCTATATCGAGGGCATGATCGAATCCGTACACAAGAACGGCCCGTATTTCGTGCTGGCAAAGGGCCTGGCGCTGGCGCATGCGCGGCCGGAATGCGGCGCCAACCGTCTGGCGCTCGCTTTTTCCACGCTCAATCCGCCGGTATCGTTCGGCGCGGGCGACAACGATCCGGTCCGCCTGATTATCACCCTGGCCGCGACCGACCCTGACAGCCACATCGACCTGCTCGGCGAGCTGGCCGAGGTCCTGATGGACGACGGCCGCATGGAGCAGCTTTTCTCGGCCAAAACGCCAGAGGAGTTCTGCGCTCTGCTCGCCTGAACCGGCCGCCGGAAGGATGGATACGCAATGGTTCTATGCTTTGATATTGGCGGCACCTCGATCAAATACGGCGCCGCGCACGATCCCGGCGGGGAAATCGTTTTCTCCTCGCGCTGGGAAACGCCGACCGACGCCAAAACGCTCGGCGGCGCGGGCGTGGAGCGCAAGCTGCTCGACCTGATCGGCGGGCTGGTCGGCAAGTACAACCCGTCTGGCATCGCGGTCTCGACCGCCGGCATGGTGGACCACCGGACGGGCGTAATCCTGTACGCCAATGAAAATATCCCCGGTTATACGGGGCGCAACCTCAAAACCGCGGTCGAGCAGGCGTTCCGCCTGCCCTGCGCGGTCGAAAACGACGTCAACTGCGCCGCGCTTGGCGAGGCCGCCTACGGCGCGGGGCGGGGCGCGGACAGCGTGCTCTGCCTGACCGTCGGCACGGGCATCGGCGGCGCGGTCGTGCTGGACGGAAAGGTCTGGCACGGGCATGCGGGCAGCGCGGGCGAGATCGGCTACATGCCGGTAAACGGCCGTGCGTTCGAGCAGCAGGCCTCGACCACCGCGCTCATCCGACGCGTTGCAGAGCAGACCGGCGAAACGCTGGACGGGCGGCAGATCTTCGCCCGCGCGCAGGCGGGCGACACGGTCTGCGCGCAGGAGATCGACGCGCTGTGCGGGACGCTCGCGCAGGGCGTCGCCGCGTGCATGTGCGTGATGGACCCCGCGGCGGTCGTGCTCGGCGGCGGCATCATGGGGCAGAGTGCCTATCTGCGCCCTCTGCTCGAGAGCCATTTGCAGCGCTTCGCCAACCCGTTCATGCTGGCACACACCCGTCTCGCCTTTGCCGAGCTGGGCAACAGCGCGGGCATGGCGGGCGCGTACCGCTGGCTGCAGCAGCAAGCCCTGTAACACAATCCGCCGTCCCCCAAGGGGATGGCCCCCCCCCCCCCTTACTGCTCCGTACTGCGGGGCGGCAAAAAAGGCTCCTATCCCGAAAGGATAGGAGCCTTTCCTTTTTTAGCGGAACCAGCCCGGCTCCACCTGTTCGCGCAGCGGCAAATCGCGGAACACCGCCGCCGCTGCCGCGAGGAAATCGTCCGGTCCTGCCGCCTTACGCAGCCGCTTGCCGTATTTTTCACTGTCTGCAAACAGGTTCAGGTGGTAAAACCAGACCTCTTTCATGCGCAGCATCGCGATCCGGCGGTCGCCGAACGCGGCGCAGTAGCGCTCGTACAGGGTATTGTGGAACGCCTCCAGCACCGTCTTATCCGCACGCGGGCCGCCGCGCAGCCGCGTGACCAACGAGGGGTCACCGACCAGCCCGCGGCCTATCATCACCGCCCGCACCGCGGGGTACCGCGCGCCGACCGCGGCGGCGACCGCTTCGCTGGCAACGTCTCCATTATAGCAGACCGGCATGCGGCACTGCGGCAGGGCTGCGGCAAACGCCGCCTCGCGCACGCCGCCCCGATAAAAATCCACCCGCACGCGCGGGTGGATGGTCAACTCGGCAATCGGATAGCGGTTGTAGACCGCGAGCAGGCGGTCAAATTCCGCGGGGTCGCGCACACCCAGGCGCGTTTTGACCGACACCGCCGCCCTGCACGCCGAGAATACCGCGTCAAAAAACCGGTCCAGCTCGTCCGGATGGGCGAGGAAACCCGCGCCCTTGCCCTTGGCCGTTACCGTACCCGAGGGGCATCCAAGGTTCAGGTTGACCTCCGGATAGCCCATCTCCGCCAGGGCGTTCGCCGCCCAGATGAAATCCGGAGCGGACCTGGTCAACAGCTGCGGCACCGCAGGCACGCCCGCGTTGGCCTCGGCCGCGACGTCGCGCTTCTGGCGCGGGGTCAGACGGCCGTTCGCGGTCGGCGTGATAAATGGCATGAAATACTTGTCTATCCCCGGGAAATACGCATGATGCGCGCGGCGGTAGACCGCGCCGGTCACGCCCTCCATGGGGGCGAAATAATACTGCATGGAAAAACCCCTTTTGTCAATTGATCCCATTGTGTTCTATTATAACGGGATTTTCCCTTGCCCGCAAGCGGCTCAGCTTTTGGATTTCGGCTTTGCCAGCAGGGCGAACAGGCAGCCGAACACGATCGCCGCCGCGATGCCGCCCGCCGCGCCGGTCACGCCGCCGGTGAACACGCCCAGCAGGCCGCTTTCCGCGACCGCCTTCGCCACGCCCTTGGCCAGCGAATAGCCGAAGCCGAGCAGCGGCACGGTCGCGCCCGCGCCCGCGTAATCCACGAGCGGTTGATACACCCCGATCGCCTGCAGGAACACGCCGATCACCACCAAGCTAACCAGAATGCGCGCGGGCGTCAGCTTTGTTTTGTCAATGAACACCTGGCAGACCGCGCAGATCGCGCCGCCCACCCAAAAGGCATTGACATATTCCATCCAGTTCATGCGCCGCTCCTTTCGATCACGACCGCGTGGCAGATGCCCGCGATGGGCTGTCCCTGCTGCACCGAGGTCGGGCTCATCATTGCGCCCGTGCCGGCGAACACCAGGCGCCGGAGCCGGCCGCCCTCCATATCCCGCAGCAGCGGGCCGCACAGCACCGCGGCCGAGCAGCCGCAGCCCGAACCGCCCGCATGTGCGTCCTGTTCATCCCCGAACAGCAGGCTGCCGCAGTCCGAGTACACGGGCGACAGGTCGATCTTATCCTCCCGCAGCAGGGTGAGCAGGATATCCGCCCCCACATGGCCGAGGTCACCGGTCACGATGCAGTCGAAATCGGCCGGCTGCGCACCAAGGTCGGACAAAAGCGTAGAAAGCGTGTCGTAAGCGGCGGGGGAAGACGGTTTTTTAGGACCATTAGGGTCCCCTGCTCATGCGGTTTGCCCATGATCCTGAATATAGTCCTTTGCCGCCGCATAAGCGTCCGAGAATTTAAACCGGATTGTGATGCTGCCGCCTTCATGCACATAAATCATGTCGATCAGCTCGACAACGGCCTCACGCGTCAGCTTTTGCAGATTACGGTACTTGGCGAACTGGGACAAGAACGAATTGGTTTCATCCACACCGTTCTGCACCTCGTCAATTCGTGCCTGTATCGAGATAATGCGAGCATCCAGCTTCGCCTGCCGCTGTTCAAACTGTTCCTTGAGCCGGTGATATTCGTCACGGGAAATATCCCCTGCCTTCCAGTCCGGATACAGAGAGAGTTTCATCTGCTCAATACGGCTACGCTCTGTTTCCAGCTGCACCCTCTCGTCCACCAAATGCTTTACGGAGCGGTTACGCGCGCCACTTTGATTAATTGTCGCAATCAGCTCGTCCATCTCGACCGCCAGCGCGATCTGATGCCGCAGGGTCTCCAGGACCGCCTGCTCCAGCCGGTCGCTGCGGATGGTGTGCTTGGTGCAGGCGCCGCTGTGCTGCTTCTTGAATGTGGAGCAGATATAATAATGGTAGTCCCCATAGGGCTGGGAGATCTGCTTGCGGTTCATCGCCCTGCCGCAGTCCGCGCAGCGCAGAAAGCCGGAAAACAGGTAGACCTCTTTCTTCGCCGGTGCGGTACGCGTATCCCGCTCGAACAGCGACTGTACCCGCTCGAACAGGTCGCTCGGAATAATCGCCTCGTGCGTTTTTTCGACCGCAATCCACTCCTCCTCCGGCACCGCCTCGCTGATATGCAGCTTATAGCTTTTGATGCGGTTTTTCCCCTGCACCATCGTGCCGGTGTACAGCCGGTTTTTCAAAATGCGGCGCACCGAGCTGTCCGGCCACAGGCCGTCGAGCTTTTCTGCGGCCGGATGCCGGTAGTTCATCCCCTGTGCGCGCTTATAGGCGGCGGGGTTGGGTACCCCTGCCGCGTTCAGCCGCTTGGCGATGCCGAGCACGCTCATGCCGCCGGCAAACCAGTCGAAAATATCACGCACAACCGCTGCAGCCGGTTCGTCGATCAGCAGGCGGCTGTGGTCGTCCGGCGCCTTACGGTAACCGTAGGAGGCGAACGAGCCGATGAACTTCCCCTGGCGCCGCTTCAGGTCAAGCGAAGCGCGCACCTTGTTCGAGATATCGCGGCAGTATTCATCGTTGATGATGTTTTTAAACGGTACAACCAGATTGTTCATCGAACGCGGGTCAAGGAAGCTGTCCACCTGGTCGTTGACCGAGATGAAACGGACGTTCAGCATAGGGAATACCCGCTCGAGGTATTCGCCCACGCCGACGTAATTTCGTCCGAAACGCGACAGGTCCTTGACGATCACGCAGTCGATCTTCCCCGCCCGCAGCTCCTCCAGCATGCGCTGGAAAGCCGGCCGGTCGAAATCCGTTCCCGTACACCCGTCATCCGTATACAGCCGCGGATCGACCATATCCTCCCGCGCGGCGGCGAATTCGGTCAGCAACTCGCGCTGGCTGACGATGCTGTCGCTCTCCTCGCGGTCGCCGTCCTCGCGGGACAGCCGGACATACAGCGCCGGCTTCCACAGCCGCGCGCGCGGTCTGGTGGACCGTTCCTCATATTTACTTTTTCTTGCCACTGGCATGCCTCCTTCTTTCAAATGGCACGCCGAAAGCTGTGTTTTGCGTCAATCATTGTACCATATCCGCAGGTGCGCCGCAAGTTTGAACCGAGATCATGCAGGATTTGGCATTATTGCAAACGGCGGCACAGGCGCGTGAGGCAGCTTTGCAGGCTGGGCGCGGCGGCATCAAACAGCACCTCTACCTCCGTGACGCCCACACGGAAATGATGCGGGTCATCGCAGGCCGCGGCAAACAGCCGCAGGCGTTCGTCCACCGGCAGCGTGGGATCGACACGAGCCTCCCTGATATCCGGCAGAGAGTGTTGAGCAGTATTATGCATGAATCCTCCCCCTTTTCTGGTATTATGTACCATAAGGAAGCTCTTTATTCCAAAAAAATTGTTGCAGACACAAATCCCTTGCGCATAGCCGCCCTTATGCAAGGTAAAATAGGGATAACACTTTGCTATATAGGGAGGATTTTGTATGACAAGCTACCATTTGACCGAGGAGCGCCTGTCGGCCTATACGCGTTATCTGCATGCCGAAGAGCGCAGCCCCGGCACAATCGAAAAATACCGACGGGATACTGAAGCCTTTTGCCGATGGTTGTCCGGCGCACCGGTGACCAGAGAGCAGATTGCAGCTTGGAAAGCATTTCTTTTATCCCAGCATTATGCGCCGACCACTATTAACTCCATGCTGGCAGCGCTCAACGGGCTGTTCCGCTTCCTTGGCTGGGACGAGTGCCGGGCGCGTTTCCTGAAGGTCCAGCGCCGCCTGTTCCGGGATGCCTCCCGCGAATTGACGCGTGTGGAGTACGACCGCCTGCTGGAGGCCGCACGCGCGCGCGGGCAGGAGCGGCTCGTCCTGCTGATGGAAACCATCTGTGCTACCGGTATCCGCGTCAGCGAGGTCAAATATATCACCGTGCAGGCTGCCCTGCAGGGACGCGCAGATATTTTCCTGAAAGGGAAAATCCGCACCATCCTTCTGCCCGGCAAGCTCTGCCGCAAGCTGCTCAAATACGCCAAAAAACAAAAAACCGTTTCCGGTGAGATCTTTCTCACAGGAAACGGGAACAGCCTGAGTCGCCGGCAGATCTGGGGGGAGATGAAGCGGCTTTGCAATTATGCAGGGGTGGAGCCCTCCAAGGTGTTCCCCCACAACTTCCGCCATCTGTTTGCCACCCTCTTTTACCGGGCTTCCAAGGACATTGTGCGGCTGGCCGACGTACTGGGGCATTCCAGCATCGAAACGACACGGATTTATCTTGTAACATCCGGTGCAGAATATGCCCGTCAGCTCAACCGGTTGGGACTCGTATCATAAAATAAACAAAATCAACATTTTGCCTTAAAGTACTTAAAAACCTTTTGACAGACCCTTACATTTTAAAAAAATTATACCATACCCATTTCTTAAAATGCAAGATATTTCCTGAAAATGGGCATAAAAAATAGGACCGCATTGCTGTATTTTTTTTGCGGTCAGATTTGTTATACCTCAAACTTTTTTAAACGGGGACATTCGTCCCCGTTTTTATTATTTATCCGAAAAGCAAGCAGAGGATTATAAACAAAATGTTGATTTCGTCCTGAAATATTAAAAGCCTGTAATTATATTTCGGACAAAATGTTGATTTTGTTTGCTTTGGAGGCGATGGGATGAGAGCAGAAGCATCGACAGCAATACAGCCATACAGTACACCCGTCCGGACGAATGCAACGGGCTTTCCCATTACGCTGTCGCAAATCGACGCCTACATAGGTTCTCTGCGGGACAACGGCCGTAAGCACGGTACGATACAGACCTATCATCGCAATCTGCTCCGCTTTTATCAGGACTTGCCGGAAGGAAAGCGCGTCATGCGGGATACCTTGGCCGCCTGGAGCGCCATTTTGCAGGATAAGGGATATACGCCCCGCACGATCAACGTGGCGCTTTCCGCGGCCAACAGCTTCCTGGATTTCCTTGGCCTACAGGACTGCCGCCACGTCAAAAATCTCAAACCCCCGTCGGACGAGGTGCAGCCCGAACTGAGCCGAAGCGAATACCTGCGTCTGCTCTCCGCGGCGCGGCTGCTGGGAAAAGAGCGGGCCTACCTGCTGATCAAGGTGTTCGCCTGTACCGGACTCGTCATGGGGGAACTGCCCAGTCTGACAGCCGAAGCTGTCCGGGACGGGCAGATCGTCCTCGCCGACAAGGGCGGCCGGCAAATCATGCGTATCCCGTCCTGCCTGCGCGGCGAGTTGCTCGACTATATCGGCCGTATGGATATCCGCAGCGGGCCGGTATTCGTCACCCGCAGCGGCAAGCATATCAACCGGACCGCCGTTGCCGCGCATATTCAGGGCCTGGCACACAATGCGCGGGTCCAACCAGAGAAATGCAATGCACGCTGCCTACACAAGCTGTACCAGACCACGCAGGAGAGCATCCAATCCAGTCTTGCCCTGCTCATGGAGCAGACCTATGAACGGCTTCTGGATACCGAACAGCTCTCCGTTGGCTGGAGCAGCGGGACTGAAAAAAGATAGCTGCACAGCAATCAGGGGATAAGCGATAGGACGCCGCGGTATTAAAAAAATCCGATGGACAGCCATTTAGCCATTTATACAGGAGAATGATTATGAAGTTTGCGGTAATCAGGAAAAAAAGGGCGGTCAGCGCGTTTTTGTCCGTCTGTATGACAGCTACGATGCTGCCGTTGGCACCGATCGCCTCAGCAATCGACGAAACAGCCCAGCCGCCCGACGTGCGCATCGGCTGGGCCGCGGCGGGTGCCGCTGAAAACGGTGTGGGTACTATCCGGCTAACCGCCGAACTGGGGCAAGAAAGCGTGGTGCAGTCCGCTGAGGTCCGTATCCGTCTGACCGCTGAAGAGGCCATGCTTTTGGACTGGGAGTCCAGCAGCCTCGCGGCGTTCGGCATTACACTTGAAAAACCGGGCACCGAGCCGAATGGAGCACACACGCCCGCTCCCGATGAGAACGGTGAGCCCGCTCCCGATGGAGGCGGTGAGCCCGCTCCCGATGGAGGCGGCGAACCCGCTCCCGATGAGAATGGTGAGCCCGTTCCCGATGGGGATGGCAAGCCCGCTCCCGATGAGAATGGTGAGCCCGTTCCCGATGGGGATGGCGAGCCCGCTCCCGATGAGAATGGTGAGCCCGTTCCCGATGGGGATGGCGAACCCGCTCCCGATGAGAATGGTGAGCCCGTTCCCGATGGGGATGGCGAGCCCGCTCCCGATGGAGGCGGTGAGCCCGCTCCCGACTCTGCGCCCAGTGCCGGCGACAACAGTCTGCCGCTGCTCGAACGGCTGTCCCTGCCGTTTAGCGCACTATTTACCCGATCGGACAGTGCAAACGACGATTACTTCCTTGTCTTTACGCTCAATACCGAAAACCGTCCGCAGATCGATCTGTCTTTGACTTTCCGCGCGCCGGAGGGCGGTACTGTCGCGGTTACGGAGGACGATATTACCGTTACCGTGCAACCGGAAACGGCCACGCCCAAGTTCAGCGTCACCACTGAAATGCTGGAAATCCCGCCGGCACAACCGGCCGCCGCGTGGGACTACGCGCTGACCGCCGTGGGCGGCGCGCCCTGCATTGTCTGGAGAGAGGGCTCAACGGAAAAGACGCTCTCCGATTTTTCGTTTCTTTTTACCGTCACCGAACCCGCTGCGGAGGAGGCCGCGCCCGCCCTTCTGTCCGAGGGGGAAACGCAGCCCTCGACCGCATCTTTCCAGTTGTCACTGCCCGATGGCATCTCCCCGCCGGAGCAGGCGCTGACGGTCGCGGCGCCTGACGGGACCCATCCCGCGTGGCGCATCCTGTCCGGCGAAACCGTGGTCGCGGAGCTGTCGTTCACCACCGAAGGGACGGCAAGCGTCCAAAGCGCGCAGTCAAACGGCGGCTCCCGCTCGCTCACGTTCACCCTGTCCTACCTGCCGCCGGCGTCTGAAATGCTTGAAGAACCGGAATACGGCAGCGGAGAGCCGGAAAGCGATGAAGAAGTAGCCCCCCTGCCCGGCGCCGACCCATCCTCCGACGTGGAAAACCAGCCGGACAGCGCGGGACCGGCTATGCCCGCCGTACGCGCTGCGCAGCCGGTCAATGTCTACACCTGTGCCATCGATTTTCGAGGCGCTGCATTCACGGTCAATACAAATGAGACGTCTGACTCCACGGCTGTCTCGTTGGCGGTGACCGGATTGACTGAAAACAGCACTGCGATCACCATACCGGAGGGGCTTATTCCAATCTCCCTGCCCCTGAGTGACACAACTGCTCCCGGCCAGCGGGCAGTCCATAAAAGCGAGCAGGTCACACAGGATATTTACTGGCGGGACAACAACGATGAAAGCAACAAACGCCCGGACGCCGGAGAGTATGGCTTCGGTGCAGGCCAGTACCGTCCCACGCTGCACTACACGCTGACGCCCTGCGACGCGGACGGTAATCCGCTTGCCGACTCGGCTACGTCCGAGCCGACCGAGCTTACCGCCGAGTCTTTGAAAGAGCTTGGCCTGAGCGAATGGCCGGACATCACCCCGACCTCCTCCGGCATTTCCATCGGTCTGCCGCAGATCGTTTCCGAGGATCTCGGCTATGGTGCCTATCGCTACTATCTGGTCGAGTGGACGCTCGCCCCGCCCGAATGGGACGGGTATTCGCTGGTCGAAGTGCAGAGCGGAGACGATGCATACCCCTCTGTGAATAATCAGCCCGGCTGGTACTATATGCTGCGCGACGAGTTCACCGTGCGGGTCAACCTGCGCTGGGGCGATCAGGGCGCGCCGGACGAGGAGGTGCAGACCCCCGCCCTGCTCGACCAGTTCCAGTTCCGGATAGAGTACGGCAATGCCGAACAGGTCTACCCCATCAAGGACCTTTTTGCACAATCCAACGCATCCTATACCCCGGAAGCGGATGACGAAGGCTCCTATACCCAGGTGACCATCGGCAACCTGTGGAAGTACAACATCGACGGTACGCCGATGACTTACCAGCTTGAGGAAATCGGCGCGGGCGACAGCGCGGACGGAAAGCTCAACAGCGGTGAGCTGGGCGGCGCGTTCGAGCTGGACGACGGCGACTGCTTCCAAATCTCCTATGACAACACCGGCGTTCCCAACCACGCTTCGGAAACCGGCGCGGTATACAGCGGCGGCCGGATTAACCTGACGCTGTCCGGCACAACCACTTATCAGGCCACCAAATGCTGGCTGGACTCTGAAACAAATGGTAAACTGGAAACCCGCCCTGACGCGGAATTCCAGCTCTGGCGCTACCGGCTGGATGAATCGGCCGAAAAATACGGCTCCAACAAGGCCTCGCCCGTGCGCTATGAGTCTGGCGAGCGCAAGGGCGAGATCGTGACGCTGGTGATCAGGGACGATACCGAACCGACTGCTGAAAGCTGCGGCAACGGCACGCATTACATGATTTTATTCACGGACGATTCCGGCGACCCGCTCAATCTGCCCAAATACGACCAGGACGGTTACGAGTACGTTTACGCGGTGCGTGAATATCTGGACGCTGGGCAGGGCGACGGAAGCTACGAGCAGAAGTTCGGCGAAATACAGAATGGCGACACGTTTGACGACACCCTGCCCGACGGGATTCCAAACCGCGCACCCACCGACGAATTTGTTTACGACAACGGCACGCTCTCCAACCGTCTGACCGGCACGACGAGCGCATCCGTGACCAAGGTATGGAAATCCGCGGCGTATCAGGCCGACTTTGAGAAGGTGGCCGTAGAGCTGACGTTACAGCGTACCACTACTGAAGGCAACTGGGAGAACGCCACCGACAGCGCAGGTAAGTCCATCACCCATGTGATGCACAGCTTTTTCGCGGAGCGGCTGAGCGACACCTATACCCAAAACGGCCTGCCCACCTATGACGCCCTGGGTGAAAAATACCAGTACCGATGGGTCGAAACCGCGGTCTACCAGGGGGAAGCCATAGCGGAGCTGGACGAGGGCGCCACGAAAGAGGAAATCCAGGCGGCGCTGGAACAGGCGAAGAGGCATGAAGTCACGCAGAGCGGGGACATCGCCAGCTTTGATCTTGTGCAGAAGCAGAGCGGCAGCGCTACATACGAAGAAGTGCATTATATCTCCGAAACCGCCACCGACGGGAACGGCACCACCATCACCAACCGGCCGGAAGAAACGATTGACTATACGGTGGTGAAAAGGTGGGAGGGTGGTGTAGCGCCACATCAGATCAACATTTACCTCTACCAGACCACTACCGGCGCTTTGGACAATAAGGCCTATGTCCACTTCCAGATGGATCAAAAAGATGGCATTTATCCCCTTCAACTCCCTAACGGGATCACAATTACAAAGCAAGGTGACTGGACCGACACGGAATGGACCGCCTTTGTGGCGGGGCTGCCTAAATTCGACGAGAACGGGCATGCCTACGAATATATCCTGCTGGAAGCAGGAGCAGACGGAGAGCAATCCTTCCCCACCTACGAAACAGAACGCCTCCCCAATGGTGATTACCGAACCACGGTAATCAACGGCAGGGGCCCCGGAAGCCGCGTTATGGTGCGCAAAATCTGGCAGGACGACGGCGACATACTCCACCGCGAGCCGGTCACTCTGCAGGCATACTATAAGGAAGCTGGGAGCGAACATCTGGCAAACACTCCCGTTGAGGGTGCCTCCATAACGCTGAAAGACAACGTTTGGCATGGATATATTGGCTTGCCGGCCGGCGTCAAAGCGGATGAGGTTTACATCGTGGAGACTGCTGTGGGAGACAGCAAAGTAGAACATGGCACAACCATCAGCTATAAGCAATTATATCAAACGGGAGCGCATGCTATCGGCAGCGGCAGCTCGATTTTCGAGGTCACCACGGATAACCACCGCTATCAGGTTACCTATGAGGAGGGTAGCATTAATCCCGCCGGCCAAGGTACCGGCGAACCGGTATTCGTTGTCACCAACCGTCGTCTGGGCAGTATCGACCTGACCGTAAGCAAAAAGTGGGTGGATGGCGACAGCGAGGATATTATGAACGCCATCTCGAAGGAATTGCAGGCCATTTATCAGGGCGGGCAAGGCCCCCGCCTTGCCCTCGCTTTCCGTCTGGTCTTTGCCGATGCGGACGCCGCAGCGGCCAACGGTTGGAAGATCACCTATGGCGGCACCCTGAGCGATGGAAATACGGTTTCGGTCGGCGGCGAAGCCGTGCCTATTTACTCAAAGTATGATGAAACGAGTGGTACCTACAGCAATCCTGCGTCCTCCGAACAGGCTATTATCGGAATCAATGAAAATGGCGAGGTTGAAATAAATACCAGCTGGAACTTTTACGGCCTGCCCAAATATGCCTCCGGCAGCGGCGGGATCGTGGCATATGATGTGGAAGAGCTCTGGCTCAATATGACGGACACCTCCTCCGACGGTACTCCGACGGTCGTCACCGATCTGAGCCAGTACAGCGAAACCCTCGCCGCGCTGTGGGCGGACTACCATCTTTCTACTACGCTGACATATCATGCAAATGTCGCCGGTCAGCATACCAGGGACACGCAAACCCTGGATGCCACCAATTACCGCTCGGATACCAAGTCGGTCACCTGGACCAAGGTCTGGATGGATGATTTTTCCTATACAAACGGTCAGCGGCCGGACATTTATCTGGATATTTACAGCGTATCGCATGTGCCGGACGGCAGCGGCGGCTATCAGGAGCGGATATCGGTTGTGCAGAAAAATTACCGCTGGACCGCAAGCTCCGCATCCAGCATCGACGCGTTGGCAGACAGCACCATCTGGACCGTTACCCTGCCTGATATGCCGATGTACGACCAGTACGGCTTTGAAATCAAATATTACGCGGTCGAGCGCACGCAGGTGCAGGCCGGGGACTATGATTATCAGGCCGTACAGTATTCATATGATAAGGATGGCGATGGCAGCATCACGCCCGAAACGGAATACCTCGGCAACCGCGATGCACCCAATGGTAACGCCACAGCCGAGTATGTGCTGGATCTGGCGGACACCGAAAAATGGGAAGGCGGGCAGCTTCCCGCCGGCCTTGCCGGCATCGGCCCCTTTGCGGAGGGCGGCACGCCCCGATACGCGCTGCGCAACGGAGGCACATTCACCAACACGCTTTCCGCGAACTATGTCATTGCGGGAAAAAAGCTGTGGGAGAACATGCCTTCCGGCTGGCTTACCGCTACGGACACGGAACTGCCGGAGGTAACGTTCAATGTATACCGGTACTTGAGCGGACAAGTGCCGTCGGACGGGACACTGGACGAGAAAAATCGGGTCGCCTCGCTGACGATTCCGCCAGATGCTTGGCCGCTCCTGAAAAACGGCAGCTATTACCCGTTCCAAATCGACCATCTCGGTGATACCACGCTCCAAGTAACAGACAACGGAGTTCAGTATGTCTATGAACCAGGGGCAGATACGCTCCCCCGTTATGATGAACAAGGCCGCCTGTACACCTATCGGGTGGTTGAGCGCATCGACTGGTCGGATACGGACGCCGGCAATGCAACCGGCGAGGTCTTTACCTCAAAGCAGGACGCGAACTTCACATTCACCAACACCTATCAGCCCGATACGGGCGCGCTGCGGGTGAAAAAGCTGCTCTCCCTGCCTGCGGATACCGGCGCGGATACCGGCGGCTTCCCATCCGTGACGTTCCGGCTCACGCGAGCTTATCAGGGCAGTTCCCAGGAGAGTGTTACAGATACCCGTTTCTCTGTTTCCTCCACCATATCGAGCGGCCAGGTGCAACAGGCTTTCAATGCTGCTAAGGAGGAGGAGCCCAATGCCGATCCTGTCGTGTTTGCGCTGTGCGCGGATTTTAAGGATTTGCCCCTGTATGCCCCCAACGGCTCGCGGTATACCTATACTGTGAAAGAAGATGAACTGAAAGGGTATACGACGTATGCGCAGGCAGGGGATGTATCAGGTACATCCGCTTTCGGGGATGAACACAAAACAGATCACGTCAGCAGCCTGTGGCCGGAACAGCTTACAGATACGGGTACTGAGCCGCTGGCCAAGGCCACATTCTATAACGTATGGCAGGAAAACCCCAGCGGGCAGAGCGACCAGGTCACGCTGACCGGCGTCAAGGCATGGGCTGACTATGACGACCTGATGCATACCCGCCCAGATATGCCGACCGATTTAATCGGCGGTTCCCCTGACGACCCCCTCGGCCTGACGGTTTCGCGTCAGGTTTCGGGCGAAAGCGGCTGGCATGAACTGATACGCGGCACGGATTATACCATCCAATATGAAAAAGGAAACGACAACCAGTGGAGATTCACCATTCAGGGCGCTAATAACAGCGGCGAGCTGAAGCGCTACGCCACCAGCGGCAAGGCCTGGAGATACCGTGTAACGGAAAAGGTGGAAAACGGCATGCTGCAACAGACGCAGTACAGCCCTACGAACGGCACCGGAAGCTGGCGGACGAGCGATTCCGCGGACGGCAGCGGCGTTATTGATCTTGGCAGCGTGACCAACTCCATCTATGCCAACGCGCGTTTCCAGAAGCAATGGACGGATGCTGACGATCAACCGATCACCGAGGACTACTTGGACTTTGATCTGACCGTGAAATTCAAGCTGCAGGTTTCTGCAAACGGCGGCGCATGGCAGGATGCGGACACTTACTTTTCCGCGAGCGGCGGCCTTGGCTTGGACGCGAGCGCAATCCAAAAGATACGGGAGACTGTCAGGCTGTCAAACGCGCAAGGGGTTGCTGGAGAGCCATTCTCCGCGCAGATCACCGGGAGAATTGACGACTCACTTTGGAAAAACGGCGGCGCGTTCACCGGCCTGCCCAGAACGCTTACAATAAGTGGCCAGTCCGTCTCCTTTACTTACCGCGTGGTGGAAACCGAAGTCTCTTACGGCGGGATTGTGCAGCAGATCGGCGCTGTTGGACAGGATAACCACTACACAGGGATCGGCGAAGGCCTGGTCACCGGTGCGCTGCTGAACGTTTCCGGCACGGCTGTTACCACCAGCACAACCACCAACCGACTTTCTTCTACCAGCCTTACCCTTAAAAAGGTATGGGAGGACGAGAATAACCGCTACAACAGCCGCCCCAACCCCTCGGGCGAAGCCATGGACTGGGAGGCATGGTTCCTCGTCCAGCGCACTACGGACAGTGAATACTGGGAAATCGTCGATCTGATCCGGCTCTACGGCCATAACACGGAGCAGGACGGCGACCATTGGAGCGAAACGCTTTCCGGTCTGCCTACCGCAGATTTTACAGGTGGCGGCTCCCCCTATACCTATCGGGTGTGCGAGCTGCAGCCCAATACGGACGGATATACGCTGGATATGCTGAAAGGTATGGACGAAACCGCGCTGTCCGGCATCATGGTCAAGGATGGCGGTACGTTCCAGTCCGGCAACAACGACTATACCACATCCTACCGGCAGGAGCAGAAGGTCTGGACAGTGACCAATACGCTCAAGACGAAGGTGCCGGAACGCGGTAAGCTTACCGTGCGGGCGGAAAAGGTCTGGCGGCCCGAGACGCCAGACGATGCCAGCGTGACGCTGGTTCTTCAGCGCAGCGTAGACGGGGGCGGCTGGACAGACCTGCAAACCGCTGTCCTGAATGCGGAAAGCAGCTGGTTAGTGGTCTGGGATAACCTGCCTGCTTATGACGGCGGCAGCCTCGTTTCCTATCAGGTGACTGAGCGGAACGCCACGCCGGATTACGTCGCCCTGGAAATCCAGAAGGACGAGCAGACCGTGGGAGATACGCAAACCATTTCCTACACCTTTACCAACGTGGAGCCGATGTCCTTTACAGTGACGAAAAAGTGGAATCCGACAGATTCCGCACCCGAGGCTGCGGAAGTTTCGGCTGGCCTGTACCGCACCACGGATGCGGCGCAGATCAATTCGACCGACCCTGCCAACCGCGTGCCGGTTCAGGAGAATACGCCCGACGGCGCCTATCGCACTGTAACGTTAAACGCAGATAATCAGTGGGCGCAAACGTTTACCGGCCTGCCCAAGTGCGACAAGGGCGGAACGACGTATCACTACTATGCCCTTGAGCTGGACGGGGATGGTAAGCCCATCGCACCCCACGGCGGCGGCGTGTACGGCGGCGGCCGCTTCCACGTGGACTACGATAATCTTGACCCCGCGAAAACCGTTATTACCAATACGCCGTCTATCCGCATTTCCGGCACAAAGACATGGAAGGACAACGGCAACGCATATGGCACCCGTCCGGACAGCCTGACGCTGACGCTACAGCGCACGACTGCCTCCGCCCCGGCCGATGGGGATTGGGAAACGGTCCTCGTGGGCGGACAGCCCCTCGCACCGGTGTGGAGCGGCACGGATACCGACCAGTGGACATACGCCTATGCCGACCTGCCCAAGTACGATGCGGATGGGAATCTGTATACCTACCGGGTGACCGAGACTGTGCCGGAGGGCTACAAGGAAGCAAATAACGGCAACGGCGATAACAACCGCAGCTTTACCAACACCCTGTCCGGAACGGTAAGCATCCAGGGCCGGAAGGTCTGGGAGGGCGGCGCGGCAAGCGAAGCGCCCGCGCTTACACTCGAACGGCGGGCGGCCAGCACGCAGGAAGAGTGGGAGGCTGTACCGGACGCGAATCCAGTCTGGAATCCCGACCGGACAGCCTTTACCTACACCGGCCTGCCCAAGTTCGACAGCCGCATCCGTCTGTACGAATACCGCGTCCGTGAGGCCGTGCCGGAGGGCTACGATGTGTACTACGCCGCTGGCAGCGCAGCCGACGAGACACAGCATACCGGCAAGCCGGCCAGTGTGGACGGGCTGCAGATCACCAACATCCGGCGCGGCGGGCTGACCGTCGCCAAGGAGGTAACGGGCAGCCGCGGCGACCACATGCAGGCGTTTGACTTCTCTGCCACGTTCACCCTGCCGGACGGGTTCTCGGAACACAACACAGCGCCCACGGTCAGCTGGTCCAAAACGGACGGTACCACAGGTACGGCTTCCTTTGATAGCAGCGGCAAGGCTGCGGTTTCCTTCACCCTGAAAGCGGACGAATCCATCACCTTTACCAACCTGCCCGGCAACACCGGCTATGCGGTCACGGAAACCAACGCATACGGCCACAGCCAGAGCAGCCAGAACGCGATCAACGCCATCGCCCCCGGCGAAACCGAACAGGCGCGCTTTACCAACCACCGCAGCGGCGGCGGCACGACCACCACCACGGTCACGGTGTCCGGCCAGAAGCGCTGGTCGGGCGATACCGAGGACGAGCGGCCGGGCAGCGTCATTGTCATCCTCTATGCCGATGGCGAAGAGATCGGCCGACAGACAGTCACCGCGGCAGATAGCTGGCGGTACCGCTTCCCCGACCTGCCCAAGTACGACAACGGCCGCGAGATCCAGTATACCGTGCGCGAGCAGGTGCCGGAGGGTTATACGCCAACATACAGCGGCTATGATATCACCAATACCCGCACGGATGCTTCGCTCGCCGCGCTGCGCGTCACCAAGGCCGTGACCGGCACGGAGGGCGAAACCAGCCGCGACTTCCATTTTGTCGTCACGCTGGGCAGCGCGTCGGTCAACGGCGATTACGGCGGCATGACGTTTGTGGGCGGTATAGCCCGGTTTACGCTGCGGGACGGGCAATCGATCACCGCTTCCGGCCTGCCGGTGGGCGTATCCTATCAGGTGTCCGAGACCGAAGCCGGCAGCGACGGCTACACGACCACCTGCACGGGTGAAACCGGCACGTTGGCGAGCGGCGCCACAGCTACTGCATCCTTTGTTAACCAAAAGGGCGAAACGCTTCCGGAAGAGCCGGTCGAGCCAGATGAGCCCACCGACCCGAATGATCCGGACAGCTCCGAAGATCCGCACGGTCCGGACCGCCCGGGCGGTTCCGGCGAACCCGGCCAGACGGACACCGATGGCGGGTCCGATCTGCCCGTCGCCCCCAGCGAGGGCGGCGCAGTGCGCACGGCAGATAATTTCAATCTGCCGCTTTACGCTTCGATGCTGCTCCTGTTTACACTCGGCTTGGCCGCAACTCTGTATCTTGGCCGGCCGCGGCGCGGCGGCAAACATGTCAAGCGCCGGTAAGCCGCAGCGTGGCAAAACCAGATACAGGAAAACGGGGAGGGACGCTGATGCGTCCCTCCCCGTTCTGTTTTGCGTAGCCCTATCCACACAGGATGCCGTGCAGGACAAACCGCGCGTCCTTCTGGTCATAGCTGCAGGTGGACAGGGTGACGACGCAGTCGTGCGCGTCCGGCACAACGGCGCTGATAAACAGCGAGCGCGCCTTGACCTCCTCCAGCCAGGCGGCGTAATCAGCGTCCGAGGCAAAATCCACCCGCCAGGCGTCGCTGTCCGCCTGCACGGTGTAGCCCGAAAAAAACGCGAGCTCATACCGTCCCTCCGGCGTAAGCAGGAGAAAGCGCGGATGCGCGTCATAATACGCCTGCGCCGCGTATTCGGTCAGCGCGGCGAACATGGAGCCATCCTTCATGTGATGCCCGTAAATGATGGTATGGCGGCCCTCCCAGCCCATCACGCACCGGCTGTCGATGAACAGGCAGCCCGCGCTGTTTTCCGTGCCGTCGAACAGGTGGTTGAGGTAATACACGTTATCCTCAGCCCGCACGACCGGATAAGAGATGCCCGTATCCCCGCCATAGAGCCAACCCGCCGCATTGCGGTTGACTGCGCGCAGGGTATCGAAGTCCACCGCCGGCGACTTGGGCTGCACGCTGGCCGCGCCAGCCTCGGTGGGCGCGGCGGCCTCGGCCAGAGCTATGTAGGCCGCCCGGCCGGCACGGTATTCCCGCATCTGCCGCGCGATCGGGTAAGCGCTGGCCGCGATGCCGGCCAGACAGATACATAGCAATATCCAGTACAGCGGTTTGTGTTTACGCATATCATCGTGCGGTCCTTTCTTATCGGTTTCCTCTATCGTACCGCACAACCAGACAAAAGTAAAGGCGGCTCCGCCGGAAATCCGTCCGAGAGCCGCCCGACGTGCCAAACACAGCTTCCGGCGCGCCTTTTATGTATGGGTCTAAAATAACATCTTCGGGTGCCATCGCCGCCCCCATGTTATTCGCGTCCTTAACGCCCATCTCCACCATCCTGCCGAACAGCGCATGCGTGACACGGATGCCGGAGGAGCCGCCCCGCGGGTCCGCGGCGGACAGCACGGCCGCGCCGGCCGCTGTGGCCGTCCATTGGGCGGTCGGCGTGCGCTGGCCGCCGTAGGCAAGCGGGAACCGGTACTGCCGCTCGGCCGAGCAGAAATGCGAGGACGCGGCAGCGAGCAGGCGCCGCGCCGCGCCCCCCTCCACCAGACACCCGCCGAGCGCCAGCCCCTGCGCCATAGTCGAACAGGCACCGTATTGCCCGAGATACGGCACGTCCGACCCCACCGAGGCCAAAAACGAGCCGATGCACTGGTTGAGCAGGTC
Source organism: Agathobaculum ammoniilyticum (assembly GCF_025567315.1). Lineage (NCBI taxonomy): Bacteria > Bacillati > Bacillota > Clostridia > Eubacteriales > Butyricicoccaceae > Agathobaculum > Agathobaculum ammoniilyticum. The sequence continues at coordinate 93,827 of NZ_JAOQJE010000002.1, read as the reverse complement.
GCCCGCGAGGATCACATCCAAATCGCTCTTCTGCAGACCCGCCTTTTTTACCGCGAGGTCGATCGCGGTCTTTTGCAGTTCGCTTTCCGCCAGCTCCCACGATTTCTGACCCATGCGGTCGTCCTCGGTCACGAAGTCGAACTGCGCGCCCAACGGGCCGTCGCCCTCCTTTTTCCCGACCGCCGCCGCATGCGACAGCAGAAACGGCCGCTCCGCAAACTGTAGCGTGCGCTTCCCTATCCTCCGGATCATCCCGCGCCGCCTCCCCCCATCAGCAGCAGCGCCAGCCCATAGAGCACGCTGGCCGAAATACCGTATACCAGCACAGGGCCGGCGATCACAAACAGCTTCGCCCCCACGCCCAGCACCAGCCCCTCGCTTTTGAATTCCATCGCCGGCGACACGATCGCGTTGGCAAAGCCTGTGATCGGTACGATCGTTCCCGCGCCCGCGTGTTTGGCCAGCTTTTCATACAGGTGCAGGCAGGTCAGCAGCGCGCCGAGGAACACCATGGTGATGGCTGTCGCCGCCGCCGCGTCCGCTGTCTCCAGGCCGCGCGACTGCCAGAAATTGCTCACGCCCTCGCCGACCGTGCAGATCGCCCCGCCGAACAGGAACGCCTTCAGACAGTCCTTCCAAAGCGGCGAATTCGGGCTTTTCTGTTCCAACATCTGCTGGTATTTCTGCTTATCCAGTTTCATGCGCATCTCTCCTCTTCGGGAGGCTACTCCCATGTTTCTGCTATTTTGCGCGGTTTTTTTGCCGTTTATCCATCTGACCTTATAAAATAATCAAAGTTTGGCTATTTAAAACAGGTCAAATATGCCGTATCCTATCTGAGGAAAGAAAAGGGGGAAACCGTTATGGAAAACAACAAACGAAAGATCACGCTGTACGATATCGTGGCCGTGGGGCTGCTCGCGGCCTTTGTATTCATTGCCACATTCTTTTTCAAAATCAAGATCCCGACACCCGGCGGCTCAACCATGGTCAAGCTGGGCAACGGCATCTGTCTGCTGGCAGGCACGCTGCTGGGCGGCTGGCGCGGCGGCCTGGCCGCCGGCATCGGCTGCGCGCTGTTCGACCTGACCGATCCGGAATACGCGCCCACCGCCTATGTCACATTCCTCCGGTACTTTATCATGGCCGGCCTGTGCGGGCTGATCTCGCACTGGGGCGGGGCAAACGGACGCCGGACGATCCGCAACCTTGTCGCGGCCATCGCGGGTGCGCTGACCTATTCGACCCTGTATATCGGGGGCAAGATCATGGGCATGATGCTCGCTGGCTCGGCTTTTGTCCCTGCGGTGGCCGGCTGCGCGGCCAGCATCGCCTCCAGCCTGATCAACGCCGTGGTCGGTGTGATCGTCGCGATGCTGCTCACGCCCGCGCTGCAAAAAGCGCTCCAGTCCACCTCGTTCGCGCGCCATCTGGCGCACAGCTCGCAAAAGAATTAAAAAAGCCGCCCGCCGGAATTCTTTCCGGCGGATGGCCGCGCTTTTCCATCAGGGCCGCTCGTCACGGGAGCCTGTGTGCGCTTCGCCCCGCTCGCGCACGACCAGCAGCAGCGCCGAGCTGACAAACATGCCCGCGACCGCAAACGTAATGCTCATCATCCCCGCATGGATACCCCAGGCGGATGCGACCAGGCCCGTGATATACGGCATCAGGATCGCCCCGACACCTGCCGCAGGCAACATCACGCCCACGCCCGCGCTCGACAGCGATTTACCCGCGCTCGCAACCGCGGTCGGGTTGACGCCCGCGATCGAGATGCCGAACACAAACAGCAGCACCAGCGCGGAGACCGCCGTTTCCGCCTGTAGCAGAAGCAGGTACGCGCCGATGCAGCAGGCGGTCATCAGGGTCAGCGCACGGAAGCCGTTGCGGATATGCAGCACCAACGCGATCACCAGCCGCGCGGCCAGCATTGCGCCCCAGATGACTGTGACCGTGAGCTGCCCGGCCGTGCCGGACAGGATGCCTGTATCCTTGAAATAAGTAACCATCCAGCCGGTGACCGCGATCTCGGTGCAGTTTTGGAAAAACAGCACCGCGGTCAGCAGCCAGAAGCGGCGGGAATGGAAAAAGTCCCACTGTCCCCCGCCGTCCGCCGTCCGGCTCGCCCGACGCGGCAGTCGGCCCGCGTAATAGCTCAGCCACAGCAGGCAGCCGCACAGGCCTAGCCCGATCATCGGCGCGCGCCAGTGCAGCAAGCCGAGCGCCGCGATCAGCAGCGGGCATACCAGCGAGCCGAGCGCAAAGCGCGAATGCGCCAGGTTCATTCCCTGGGTGCGGTCCTCCGCTGATATCGCAACCAACACGCTGTCCGTATTCAGCACGCAGCCCTTTGCCGCGCCGACCAGCCCGAACGCCAGCACCAGCAGCCAGGGGTTCCCTGTCAGCGCCATGGCGAAATAACCGGCCGCACCGCCGGTCGACAGCAGCAGCGTCGTGTTGCGCATGCCGCGCCGCACGGTCAGCATACCCGTTGTAAAGCCGGACAGCAGATTTCCCACGCTCAACGCCGCGAGCAGCACGCCGCCCCATTCGTACCCCAGCGCATAGCGGTCCTGCAGCAGGCTCATCACCACGCCGCTACTCGACCCAAGCAGGCCGCCGAGCAGCATTGTCCGGTAAGCGCATCGCATCAAGCGGCGCCGCATCAATGCTTGCATCCTGTTCTCCCCCATTTCCCATTGTCGCCCTTTCAGTTTACACCCGAAACCGCTCCCGCGCAAGAGCGAACAAGCCAAAGGCGCCGCTTTTTCAGCGGCGCCTTTTCGCTCTCCGTCAACCGAGGCGTTCCTTTCGTTCTCGGCCGTCGCGCAGGAGCAAAGTCAGGGTTTCCCTGTCTTGCGCGCGGATGGCGCGGCGGTATTCGTCCAGATGGCCGATGATCTCGTCGATCTCGCGCGCAAGCGGCTCGGCGTTGCACAGAAACAGCTCGCTCCACATGGTTTCGTTCAGCTTGGCCACGCGCGTCAGATCCTTATAGCTGCCCGCGGAATAGCCATTATGCTTATCCGCCTCCGGACTTTTGATGTAGGCCGAGGACACGACATGCGCCAGCTGCGAGGTGAAGGCGATCATCCGGTCATGCTGTTCGGCCGTGCAGCGCACGGTCTGCCCAAAGCCGAGCGCCGTAAAATACGCTTCGAGCTGCTCCAGCACCCGCTCGGTGCTGCTCCTGGTGGGGACGAAAATCATGCTCGCCCCGTCGAACAGGGTCGGAAGCGCAAAATCCAGGCCGGAGAACTCCCGCCCCGCCATCGGATGCCCGCCGACAAAATGCACGCCCGCGTCGAGCGCAGCCTGCTCCAGCCGCTCGACCATGAACTGCTTGACGCCGACCATATCGACCACCACGCAGCCCTTTTTCATTTTCGGCATGTTTTCCAGCAGCCAGTCCACCGTCGCCTGCGGATACAGGCCGATGATGACCAGGTCGGCCTCCTTATACAGTGCCTCGGTTGCGACCGCGTCGATCGTGCCGTCCGCGCGCGCCTGCTCGGCGGTGGCGCGGGTGCGGTTCCAGCCCAGCACACGGCTGAGCGTGCGCGCCTTGATGGTTTTCGCCATCGAGCCGCCCATCAGGCCGAGGCCGGCAATAAGTACGGTGTCAAACATGATACAATCCCCTTGGTCTTGATGTTTTACTTAGTTAAATTGTAGCGTGGCGAACGAGGTTTGTCAATGAAAAAGGCGGTCCACATCTCTATGCGGGCCGCCAGCTGTTATAATCCCAAGATCTGTTTTTTCTTTGCGTCAAATTCCTCTTGTGTGATCACACCGCTGTCAAGCAATTCCTTATACCGTTTCAGTTCTTCCGCACCGGCTGTTGCGTTGGACTGCGGGGCAGCCTCCTGCCGCGCTGCGGATGCTGCCCGCTTGTCCTGCCGTTCCAGCAGAAGCCGGTTGATCTCAGTATGTATCTCAGCGGCGTTTTTGATCCAAACGAATCTGATAAAACCGGAAGCCGTGGCGACCGCAATCCCCCGCCAAAGCCTGGTGGTTTTGACTGCGGAAATCATATCAAACGGCAGATCGACGCGTTGGCCGAACACAGCCGTGCCGAAAACACGCTTATCGCTCACCGTTATGCTGATCCGCGAGCAGTACCAATAGAACAGCCCTGCGAGAATCAGGAATGGGAGCAGCGTAAAGCACGCATAATACGGGAATGCGCTGGTCAGAAAATAGGACAGGTCTAATCCATCTCTCCTGTTCGAAATATCGATCGCCAAGGGCAGACCGAGCCAAATAAAAAGAACGACGCCAATACCAACGATGATCAGGCTGATCAGCTTGATATTGTACTGTACGGATTTGATAATGATTTTTTCTTCCATGTAATCCCCTCCCTATTTTGTCCGGCATGGATTAATAATCTATGCTTATTGCTATTATATTACATGCAAATTGCATAGTCAATATGCTTTATTGGCAATTTGCAATGCTTTTCATTGCAAAGCGTAACTCGTGAATATCGTCCCGCCTCGATAAAATGTAGCATGGAAAGGGGCTGTAAGGATGGATGACTTATCCTTTGAGATCGGTAAAAATATACGAAAATACCGGAAATTGAAAGGGCTGACGCTGGAGAAGCTGGCAGAGGTACTGGAGACGGAAACCAATTATCTTGGACAGTGCGAGCGCGGCGAGCGTCGGTTCAGCCTAGATAAGCTGGTTGACCTGATTGAGTATTTCGGCATCACCGCCAATGATATTATACCGGCTTCAGGCAAGGGGAACGGCAGGAGCCGGGAAAAAAGCGTCTACCTGCGGGAAATCAACGAGCTTCTCGGCCCCTGCACGGACAACCAGCTGGCGGTCATTCTGAACATGCTGAAGGAAAGCGTCCCTTTTTTAAAGGAATAGGCGGGAAGTAACAAAAAAGCAGGCTGGCATATGCCAGCCTGCTTTTTTATGCTTCCTTCTGCGGCCTTGGGTTGACCCGGCAGAGCTGCTTCCAGATTGGTGTAATCCGGCAGAGGACGAACACAATCAGCGCGCCTGCGAGGTTCAGGATCAGATCGTCCACATCGCACGAGCCGGCGCCGGTATACACCTGCGCCACCTCGACTGCCGTGATGCCGAGCGTCAGCGTGGCGGTAAAGAAGAAAATGCTCCTCTGCCAGCGGAACAGCGCGGGCAGGAACACGCCCATGGGCGCAAACGCCGCCAGGTTGCCCAGCAGGTTGAGTACCACCAGCCGCAGCGAGATATTGCCATAGCCGTAGGCAATCAGATAATTTTTAATCGTGCGCAGCGGTTCCAGGTTGACCGCGCCGAGGTCTGCGCCCGCGTGGAAGCCGCGGCCGAACGCATTATCAAAAAACAGCACGTTCGCCAGCACCCACAGATAGTACCAGAACAAAAGCAGCATATAGTCGTGCCGCCGTTTGGCGCACGCGCCGGCCGGCACGCCGTAAAACAGCGCCGTGCCGAGCAGCAGCGCGAACGCCGCCGCGACCGCGAGCTTTTGCTCCGGCCCCACGATATAGCCGGGCGCCAGCTCATAATACAGGTTGAAGCAGAGCAGCACGGCGGTCAGGACCGCCGCCAGCCTGCGGACAAGGGTTTTCAAAGGGAGTTGCTCCTTTGTGAGGGGATTCCCGCGCCAGCGGCGCGGCTTTTATACCGGGGCTTTTCCAGCGCCCCATGCCCGTTTACAGGCGCTCCGCCTCGGAAAGCCACAACGCCGCGCATGCATCCGAGGGCATGCGCCAGTCGCCGCGCGGGGAGAGTGTGACCGTGCCGACCTTGGGGCCGTCTGGCAGGCAGGAGCGCTTGAACTGCTGGGTGAAAAAGCGTCGGACAAAGGTCACGAGCCATTTTTTCACCGTTGCATCGTCGTACACACCCGCAAAGGTCTTGCGTGCAATGCGGTAAATTTTGCGCGGCGGGTAACCGAAGCGCAGCATATAATACAGGAAAAAGTCGTGCAGCTCATACGGGCCGACCAAATCCTCGGTTTTCTGGCTGATCTCCCCATCCTTGGGCGGGAGCAGCTCGGGCGATACCGGCGTGTCCAGCACATCCTGCAGCACGTCGGACAGCTCGCCGAGCGCACAGTCGGCCTCATAGGCGACCAGATATCGCACCAGCGTTTTGGGGATGGAGGCGTTGACGCCGTACATCGACATATGATCGCCGTTATAGGTCGCCCAGCCGAGCGCCAGCTCGGACAGGTCGCCCGTGCCGACCACCATGCCGCCCAGCTTGTTGGCCAGGTTCATCAGCACCAGCGTGCGCATACGCGCCTGCGCATTCTCAAACGTGACCGAAAGGTCGTCCATGCTCTGACCGATATCGCGAAAATGCTGATCCACCGCGGCCTTGATATCCACGGTCTGCAGCGTCACGCCATAGGCGTCGGCCAGCTTTTCCGCATTGCCGCGCGTGCGGGCGGTCGTGCCGAAACAGGGCATGGTCACCGCCAGGATGCCCTTGCGGTCCAGCCCGAGCAGGTCGAACGCATGCACCAGCACGATCAGCGCGAGCGTGGAATCCAGCCCGCCGGACAGACCCACAACCGCAGCCCTGGCATGCGTGTGGCGCAGACGGGTGGCAAGGCCGGTCGCCTGCAGCGTGAGGATCTCCTCGCAGCGCTCGTTGCGCAGCGCCTTATTGGCGGGAACGAACGGCGTGCGCGGGAACCGGCGGTCCGCGAGGTCGTTTTCGCCGGGCGTTACCTCCATCGTGGCCGCAAAGCCGCCGCCCGATACCGTGAACGTGTTCATGCGGCGGCGCTCATGCACGAGCCGCTGCACGTCGATATCCGCGTAGATCACGCCGCTCTCGAACGGGCGGCTCTCGGCCAGCAACACGCCGTTTTCCGCAATCAGGTCGTGGCCGGAGAACACCAGGTCCTGCGTAGATTCCCCGAAGCCCGCGTCCGCATAGGCGTAGGCGCACAGCAGCCGCGCGGACTGCTGCCGTACCAGGTCGCGGCGGTAGGCGGTCTTACCGATGATCTCATCCGACGCGGACAGGTTGACGATCACGGTCGCGCCCGCCTGCGCCAGCCGCGTGGAGGGCGGTTCGGGTACCCACAGGTCCTCGCAGATCTCCACGCCAAACGCGAAATCCGGCATCGCCGCGCTGGAGAACACCTGCACGCCACCGAACATAGTGGTTTGGCCCAGCAGCTCGACCGGCTCCATATCCAGCCCCGCGCCCGACGTAAAGTGGCGCTGCTCGTAAAACTCGGAATAATTCGGGATGCTGTGCTTCGGCACCAGCCCTTCCACCGCGCCGCGGCACAGCACCGCCGCCACGTTATACAGCTTGCACTGATGCATCAGGGGCAGGCCGACCACCACGGCGGCGTTCAGCGCCACAGTCGCGTCCCGCACGGTGCGGAGCGCTTCCAGCGCCCCATCCAGCAGCGTCTGCTGCAAAAACAAGTCGCCGCAGGTATAGCCGGTCAGGCAAAGCTCCGGAAACACGATCAGGCGCGCGCCCTTATCCGCGGCCTGTTCCGCCAGCCTGACGATTTCGGAAGCGTTATAGGCGCAGTCCGCGACCCGTAGCGCGGGCGTCGCGGCGGCAATTTTGACAAATCCATCCTGCATTCCAGTATTCCTCCAGACAGTTCAGATATGGTTAGTATACCCTTTTTCCGGCACGGACGCAAGGTTTTTGCGCCCATGCACGGGACATCCGCTCGGAAAAAGGAGGAAGACCGCGGTCTTCCCCCTTTGTGCCGTATTGCGCCGTTATTTTTCCCTGACCGCGCCATCCTTGATAATATCCCAGTTTTTGCGCAGATAGTCAAAGCCTGAGTAGATAGTGACGAGCGTCACGACCCAGCCGACCAGGTATGCGAACATCGGATAGCCGTCCGTTCCACTGATAACCATAACAGTGCTGGTACTGGTGAAACTGCCGTCAGACGACACCATCATTGAGTCGAATGCACCGCTGCCGGCCGCACCAATCAGGATATAATACAGATAAATTAAAATAATACCGCCAATCTGCACACAGGTCTTGACCTTGCCCGTCCATGTCGCGGCGAGCACGCGGCCCTTGTTGGCCGCCACCACGCGCAGCGAAGTGATGATCAGCTCGCGCGCCAGAATGACGCACACCATCCAGCCCGCCATTGCGCCCTGCCCCACGAACAGCACAAGTGCGCTCGTCACCAGCAGTTTATCCGCCAACGGATCGACAAATTTGCCAAAATCGGTCACCTGGTTATACTTGCGGGCGACATAACCGTCCAGAAAGTCCGTGAAGCTCGCCACGCAGAACAGCACCAATGCGATAACCGTATTCGTTGGGAACAACAGACCGCTTGCCTGATAATCCACGGAAAACATCGGCTGCGACGCGAAATACAGAAAAAATGGGATCATTGCAATACGGGTCAGCGTGATCTTGTTTGCTGTGGTCATTTTTATTCCCCCTTTTGCCGGACGCCGAGCAGGTCGGGTCCCAGGCTGTCTGTGATGCGGACGGGGATAAACCCGCCCGCTACGGGCGCGTCCTCCGCCTCAAAGTACACATGGCCGTCCACTTCGACCGAGTCCGCGTAGGTGCGGCCGTACCAGAGCTGCTGCTCCTCGTCAAACCCCTCGCACAGCACCTCCATGACCTCGCCGTGGCGGGAGGTGTTGTAATCGTCCAGCACGCCCGACTGCAGCTCCTCCACGATCAGGCGGCGGTTGGCCTTGACCGCAGCGTCGATCTGGTCGGGTAATTCCGCGGCCTCGGTACCCTCCTCGGGCGAAAACTCGAACACGCCCACGCGCTCGATCTGTACGTCCTGCAAAAACGCACACAGCGCGGCAAATTCGTCCTCGGTCTCGCCCGGCAGGCCGACAATCAGGCTGGTGCGCAGCACAAGGCCCGGGATGCGGTCGCGCAGGCTTTGGAGCAGCGCGGCAAATTCCTCCCCATCGCCTGGGCGGTGCATCGCGCGCAGGATGCGCTTTGATACATGCTGGAGCGGGATGTCCAGGTACTTGACGATCTTGGGCTCGGACGCAATGACCTCCACCAGCTCGTCCGTGATCTGGTCGGGGTACAGGTAGTGCAGACGCACCCAATGGAAATCCATTTCGCACAGGCGGCGCAGCAGCTCGGGCAGCAGGCGCTGATGCCCGGGCAGGTCCATGCCGTATTTGGTGATGTCCTGCGCAATGACGATCAGCTCCTTCACCCCAGCGTCGGCCAGCGCCTGCGCTTCCGCGAGCAGCGCATCCATCCCGCGCGAGCGGTACGGCCCGCGCAGCTTGGGGATGATGCAGTAGCCGCAGCGGTTGGAGCAGCCCTCCGCGATTTTGAAATAGGCCGTATATGGCGGGGTCAGGCGGTCGCGGCCGCCCTCGAGCGCGGCGCTGGCCATATCCGCCAGGTACGCGGCCTTATGCCCGCCGAGCGCGGCGTTCGCCGCGTCCACGATGCTCTCATAGCTGCCCGTGCCACAGATTGCGTCGATCTCGGGCAGCTCCGCGCGCATCTCCTCCGCGTAGCGCTGCACCAGGCAGCCGGTCACGACCAGGCCTTTCATTTTGCCGCTCTGCTTGTACTGCGCGGTTTCGAGAATGGTCTCGATCGCCTCGGTCTTGGCGGCTTCAATAAACCCGCAGGTGTTGACCACGCCCACGTCCGCCTCGGCCATATCCGCGGCGACCTCCCAGCCCGCCGCGCGCAGCAGGGCGAGCATATGCTCGCTGTCCACCAGGTTTTTGGCGCAGCCGAGCGAAATCAGTCCTATTTTCGGCATGGAATCCTCCTTTTTTGTCCCACTATTGTCCAATGGTATTATACATCACAAACCCGTCTTTGTCATCTGTTGTATTTCGTCCACGCGCGCAGAAAAAGAGGGAAGCCGTCCGGCTTCCCTCTTCCCCGCCGCTTTACAGCAGCCGCTCCATTTCCGTAATCAGCTCGTCGAACAGGCGGGTCGCGTCCTCGATGGGCGCGGGGCTTGCCATATCCACGCCCGCGCCGCGCAGCAGCGTGATCGGGTCGGCCGAACAGCCGCCGGACAGGAAACCCAGGTAATCGCTGACCGCGCTTTCACCCTCGCGCAGGATGCGGCGCGACAGCGCGATCGCCGCCGCATAGCCGGTGGCGTACTGGTACACATAGTAATCATAATAGAAATGCGGGATACGCGCCCATTCCAGCGCGATCTCCTCGTCCACGACCATATCGGGGCCGAAATACTGCTCGTTGAGCCGCCGGTACAGCGCGCAGAGCGCTTCGGCGGTCGTACCCTCTCCGCGCTGGGTCATCCCGTTCACCGCCAGCTCGAATTCCGCGAACATGGTCTGGCGGTACAGCGTGCCGCGGAACTGTTCGAGGAAATGGTTGATAAGATACGCGCGCTGCTTCCGGTCCTGCGTGACCGACAGCAGGTATTCCATCAGCAGCGCTTCGTTGCAGGTGGAAGCGACCTCGGCTACGAAAATCACATAATCCTGATACGCGGTGGGCTGGGTGCGATTGGACAGGTAGGAATGGATGGCGTGGCCCATTTCGTGTACGAGCGTGAACACATCGTCCAGCGTCCCCTTGAAATTGAGCAGCACATACGGATGAACGCGCGCGCCCGCGGAATACGCGCCCGAACGCTTTCCCTCGTTCTCATATACGTCGATCCAGCCGCCCGCGAAGCCCTGGCGCAGCAGGTCCAGGTATGTCTCGCCCAGGGGGGCGAGCGCCTTGAGCGCGGTTTCCTTGGCTTGCTCAAAGGTGAACTTCATCTCCACGCCCTCGACCACCGGAACATAGAGGTCGTACATATGCAGCTCCTCCAGCCCAAGCAGGCGGCGGCGCAGGCCGACATACCGGTGCATGGGCGCCAGCGAGCGGCGCACCGCGTCGATCAGGTTGTGGTAAATGGCGGTCGGCACCTCGGTCCCGTCGAGCGCCGCGTCCAGCGTGGAGGGATATTTGCGCGCGTTGGCAAAGAACAGCAGCTGCTTCATCTGCGCGGACAGCGTCGCCGCTGCGGTATTGCGGAACTGGCCGTACACCGAATACAGCGAATCGAAAGCGGACCGGCGCAGCGCGCGGTCATAGGACTGCATCAGCGGGATAAAGGTGCCGTGCGTGACCGGATGCCTGTTCCCATCCTGATCGGCCGCGTCCGGAAAGCGGAGATCGGCGTCATTGAGCATGGAGTAGATATCGTCCGGACCGGACGCCATCTCGCCCGCAGCCGCGAGCAACGCCTCCTCCTTGTCTGAAAGCACATGGTCGCGGCGGCGGCGCACGCGGTCCATCGCCAGCCGGTAGTTTTCGAGCGCGGGCGTTTCGCGGTAAAAGCGGGCGAGCGTCTGATCGTCAATGGCGAGCAGCTCGGGCGTTTCAAACGCTGCCGCGGCCTGCAACTCCACCGCGAGCCGCGTCGCCTGGCTCACCATCTCCTGATACGCGGCGACGCGGGTATCCTCGTCGCTGCGGCGCTGGGCGTAATGGACAAGCGCGTCGAACGCCAGGCTGATCTCGTCGTCCAGGCGGAAAAATTCCAGCAGCGTCTCCCCGCTTTCGGACAGGCGGCCGCGGTACGCCGCGACGCGCGGAACAAACGCCTTGGCTGCGTTGTAGGCGGCACGCCAGTCCGCATCGCTCGCGAACAGATCGCGGACCGCCCACTTGCCACTGTCCGGCACCTCCGCGCGTGCCGGTATCCTGGTCATTTCCATGGAAATCCTTCCTTTCCGGTATGGTTTACTGTATGTTATTATGATACCGCAACCGGACAGAACATGCAAGAAAAAGCCCTCTGTTTACCAACAGAGGGCGAAAAAACGGTTCATTGCCTGACGGAACAGTGTACGCGGATCATAATGAAATTGATCAGGACGGTCAGCGCCAAAAGGAAAACGCTTGCCATCTCCGCCAGGCCCTCCGTATCGGCAAGGCCGGCCCAGTCGCCAACGGAAGCGGTAAAGCGCCTGCAGGCCGATGGCGGCCGCGCACGCCGCCGCGCTGACCGCGAGACGCGGCTTCCATTTCTTCTCGGCTGCAACACCGCGGAACGGCACCGCCAGCGCGATGATTCCCAGCAGAATACTCCCTATGTTAAGCCATCCATAACCCATATCCATGCTCCTCCTTTTATTGTCGGTTATTGAGGAAACCGCGCGCGGCTTCTCTTTAGGGAAAGGATAGCACGGAAAAACCTGATTGTTAAGAAAGGGGCGGGAAAATTTGCTTTCCCGCCCCTTTTGCGCTCTTTTATGCACTTTTAGAACGTGTCGGGCAGGTCCTGCCCGTACTCAGCCAGCGCCGCCCGAATATCCGGCCAGGAAAACCCCCGGCGCTGCAGCGCCGCGACCGCCTTTTCGACCTCCCGCCGGTCGGACACATCGCCGTGCAGCCGCTTGTCAAGCAGCGCGCGCAGCTTCGCCCTGTCCGGAGAAAACGGCTGCAGCGCCTCTTCCGCCGTCTCGCGCGCCACGCCCCGGCGGGCCAGCTCCTGCCGGATGCGCAGCTCTCCGTACCCCTTGCGCGCGCAGGAACGCACCACGCTTTCCGCGTAGGCAGCGTCGTCCAGCAGGCCGCGTTCCAGCAGCCAAGCGACCGCGTACTCCGCTGCCTGTTCGTCGTGGCCCTTGTCGAGCAGCTTGTCCCGCAGCATGCTGGCGCTCAGCGCGCGGTATGAGAGCTGCCTCGCCGCCGCGTCCAGCGCCGCGTGGTATTTATCCCCGTTCATTCTTCATCCAGGTCGTCAAAATCGTCCGCGTCGATGGACACGGCCCGCGAAGCGCCGGCCTTGGGTGCGGCGGGCTTGGCCGCAGGCGCCGCTACGGACGCCGGACGGGCCGCCGCGGTCTGATGCGCCTTCTGCCGCTCCTCCTCAACTTTTTCCATGATCTGCTTCTGCACATCGTCCGCAAGCTCGGGATGGTCCTTGAAATACTGCTTGGCCGCGTCGCGCCCCTGTCCCAGGCGCATTTCGCCCAGCGAGAACCACGCGCCCGACTTGCCCACAATGCCGTATTTGACGCCCAGATCGACCAGCTCGCTTGTGCGCGAGATGCCCTCGCCGTACATGATGTCGAACTCGGCCTCCTTGAACGGCGGCGCGACCTTGTTCTTGACCACCTTGCAGCGGGTGTGGCTGCCGATATTCTCCGCGCCGGACTTGATATGCTCGGTACGGCGCACGTCGATACGCACGGAGGCGTAGAATTTGAGCGCGCGGCCGCCGGTCGTGACCTCCGGACTGCCATAGATCACGCCCACCTTTTCACGAAGCTGGTTGATAAAAATAGCTACGCACTGGCTCTTGGCGATCGAGCCGGCCAGCTTGCGCATGGCCTGGCTCATCATGCGGGCGTGCAGGCCGACGAACGAATCGCCCATTTCTCCCTCGATCTCGGCGCGCGGGGTGAGCGCGGCGACCGAGTCGATGACCACAATATCAATTGCGCCCGAACGCACGAGCGCCTCCGCGATATCAAGCCCCTGCTCGCCGGTATCCGGCTGGGAAACCAGCAGGCTGTCGATATCCACGCCCAGCGCCTTGGCGTATATGGGGTCGAGCGCATGCTCCGCGTCGATGAACGCGGCGGTGCCGCCCAGCTTCTGCGCCTCGGCCACGCAGTGCAGCGCAACCGTGGTCTTGCCGGAGGATTCCGGCCCGTAGATCTCCACGATGCGGCCGCGCGGCAGGCCGCCGATGCCCAGCGCGAGATCCAGCCCGATCGAGCCGGTCGGGATATGGTCTACCTGCATGCCGGCGTTCTCGCCGAGACGCATGACCGAACCCTTGCCGAACTGCTTTTCGATCTGACCGAGCGCCGCGGCGAGCGCTTTCTTTTTATCGGCCGCGGGCGCGACCGGTTCGAGCTGTTTTTTGGTAGCCATAAAGAGCCTCCTGCTTGTTTGTTGATTCCTGCATCCATTATACCAGTGGCAAAAAATAAAAGCAAGAAAAATCGAAAATTTGTTCGATGTTTTCCTGCTTTTTATTTTTCACTTTCGTCTGTGGACGGCGCGGCGGCCTGCGCGCCGCGTTCGATCTGTTCGCTGAGCGGTACATATTCCGGAGGCTTTTCCCCCGTTTCATTCCAGCAGGGTGTTGTACCCATACACAATGCGCGGCACCCCGGAAAGGTCCTCCGTGATGCCGATGCCGGCAAAACGGTTATCCTCCAGGATGGCGGCGACCTGCGTCGCCTGCCGGTAGCCGCACTCGAACAGGATGACGCCACCCGGCACGAGCAGCTCCCCCCACTTGGCGCAGATCGAACGGTAAAAATCCAGCCCGTCCTCCCCGCCGAACAGCGCTTCGTGCGGCTCGTAATCCGCGACGCTCGGCTCGAGCGCGCGCATCTCCGCGCGGGTGACGTAGGGCGGATTGGAAACCAGAATGTCAAACTGCCCCATATTGTTCGGCGGGCGGAAGCGCACGTCCGCCTTGAGCGCGACATACCGGCTCTGCACCCCCAGCCGACGGGCGTTTTCCCGCGTAACGCGCAGCGCGCCCTCGGAAATATCCACACCCGCGACGCGCGCGTCCTCCACCTCATGCGCGGCGGCGATGCCGATGCAGCCCGAACCGCAGCACAGGTCGAGGATGCGCGGCGAAACCCGCTGCCGCGCCTGTCCGATGACCAACTCGCACAGACGCTCGGTATCCGAGCGCGGGATCAGCACCGAGCGGTCGATCTGGAACGTCAGCCCATAAAAATCCCATTCGCCGAGTATGTATGCAAGCGGTTCGCCGTCCAGACAGCGGTCGCAAAGCAGATGCGCATAGTCCACCGTCGCGTCGTCCAGATAGACATGACCCCAGTCGGCTGTTTTGTTTTTATCCGCCTTGCAGGCGTATGCCGTTATCTCGCGCGCGGAAAGAGAAGGCTGCGGATCGTCCGCCTCCTTCAAGCGCTTGAACAGCTCCATATATACGTCGTTGATGGTCTTGGTCAAGGCTTGGCCCACCCCCTAAATGTGTTTTACGCATGCCGCAGGGCGCGCGGCGGCTTTCCATACAGCGATATGGACGCCTATTCACCAGTTGTCCGATCCGTCCTCCGGAATGACCGCCTTCATGCCGGTGATCGCCACCTCAATCATGGAATCGTCCGGCTCGAACACGGTCAGGTGCTGGATCATCAGGCCAGGCCAGCGCAGCGCACGGGAAAGCACGCTCTCCGAACGGCCGGCGTAGCGGTTGAACTCATAGCTGATGCCCACCACGAGCGGCAGCAGGACCAGATGCGCCAGCATGCGCAGAAACGGGTTGGTGATATCCACGATGGAAAACACGATGGACGAAACAATCGTCGCAATAATAATCAACACGAACATAAAGCTGGTGCCGCAGCGCGGATGGTATTTGTTCTGGCGGCGGACGTTCTCCACGGTCAGTTCCTCGCCCGCCTCGTAGCAGAAAATGGTCTTGTGCTCCGCGCCGTGGTATTCGAACGTGCGGCGGATGTCCTTCATGTGCGACACCGACCACATGAACAGCAGGAAGATCACCACGCGCACCGCGCCCTCCAATACGTTGCGGGCGAGTACGCCCCAGCCCTCCGGCACAAAGCCGCCGAGGAAGCTCGGCAGCAGCAGGAACAGCGCGACCGGCAGCGCGATGCCGATTACGGTCGAAATACCGAGGATCAGCCGGTTCAGACCCTCGGAGCCGAATTTATTTTCCAGCCAGATCTCGAATTTGGAGGGCGGCGCGTCCACCTCCTCGTCCTCAAAGAACGAGGCCGAATAGTTGATTGCCTGGATGCCGTCTTTCATGGCCATGAACAGGCCGTAGGCGCCGCGCAGCACCGGCAGCTTCCAGAACGCGGAGGGCTGGTGCGCGTCCTCCTCCTTTACGACCAGCTCGCCGTTTGCCTTGCGGACAACCGTGCAGACCCGTCTGGGACCTTTCATCACGATGCCCTCGATAATCGCCTGGCCGCCGATCGTGGTTTTCTTTTGCGTTGGCATTAGCTATCTCCTTTGGGTTCAGGGGTATAAGGGGTTTCCGGCACCTTGGGGATAGCCCCCGTGATGCCGAGCGCTTCCTCCGCCTCCGCGGCGGGCAGGGTGATGGTGACCGTCGTACCCGCGCCGAGCGTGGACGCGATATCCAGCGTGCCGCCGTGCAGGACGACGATCTCGTCGGTCACGGCCAGGCCGATGCCGCTGCCGCGCTGCTTGGAGGAGCCTTTATAAAATTTCTCCTTGACAAAAGGCAGCTCGGCTTCCGGTATGCCTTGGCCGTAGTCGCGCACCGAGGCGACGATTTTGCCGCCCTCCCGCCGCAGGGAAATATCGATCTTTTTCCCGTCCGCGCCGTATTTGGCGGCGTTGTCCAGGATATTGAGGAACACCTGCTTCATGCGATGGCGGTCGCCGTTGATATAGTAGTTGGCGTCCACGTCCTCGTCGTAGCTCAGCCGGATGCCGCTTTTCTGCAGCAGATTTTCATACATATACACGGCCTCGTACAGCTCGATCGATAGGTCGAACAGCTCGACCTCGAGCTTCATGCGGCCGGACTCGATGCGCGCGAAATCCAGAAGCTCCTCAACCATGCGGGTCAGGCGGCCCGCCTCTTTCTGGATGATGGTCAGGCCCTGCATAACCTCCTCTGGGTCCTCTCCCCCGCCCGCGAGCAATGTTTCGCTCCAGCCGCCGATGGCGGTGAGCGGGGTGCGCAGCTCGTGCGAAACCGAGGAGATAAAGTCGTTCTTCATGCGCTCGGCGCGGCTGATCTCGTCTGACATGTAGTTAATCGTATCGCACAGCTCGCCAATCTCGTCGTCATAGGTCTTTTGCAGGCGCACCCCGTAGCGGCCGGCCGCGATCTCCTTGGCGATCGTGTTGATCTTGAGGACCGGATCCACGATGGACTTGACAAAATAGCTGTTGGAGGCGACGACCAGCATCAGGAACACCAGGCAGGCCAGAATGACGATGCCGATGATGATCCAGATCTGCCGCTCAACGATGCGCAGCGAGGTGATGAAGCGCACGCCGCCGATCAGCTCCCCGCGGGAGGACAGGAGAGGGGTGGTCACGCTCATGACCCGCTCGTCCGTAAGCGGGTCGCGGCCGGGGAACACCGCGGTCTTCTGGGTGGACAGCGCCTGCGCGGCGTCCTCGGTGGAGGCCATGCCGCCGCCCGTCAGTGCCGAGGTGGACAGCAGGATACGGCCGTTGCGGTCGAGGAACTGCATCTCGAGCTTTTCCTGCTCGCTGAAAGTGGAAACGTCAGATTCCGCCTGCGCGTAAAACTGGTCGTAGGTTTCGGTAAAATACTTGTGGTAGGTTTCGGCCTTGAGCGTGGCGCGCGAGGTCAGGTTGTCCCGCACCGAGGCGTAATAGTAGCCGGACACGCCGACCGTGACCAGAATAACCACGGCCGCCAGGATGACCAGCACGAACGAAAGCGAGTTCATCATCCAGCGGCCCTTGATGCCGCCCGGCGAGTGCAACACCTTGGGCGCGGCTGGCTGTGGCGGCGCCTTGGGCTGTTTTTTAGATCTGCGATAAATCATAGGTAAGCTGCCTTTCTCATCTCAGGCTGTTGCGGCAAACGCACAGGGGGCGGCAGCGCGCTCCCTGCTTGCGGCGGTCAACCCTCCCACATATAGCCGTAGCCGCGCACGGTCACGATATGCGATGGCTCCGCCGGATCATCCTCGATTTTGATGCGCAGGCGGCGGATATTTACATCCACGATCTTGAGCTCGCCCACATAGTGATGGCCCCAGACCATCTCCAGCAGCTCGTCGCGGGAGAGCGCCTTGCCGATGTTCTCCATAAACGCTTTCAGCAGCCCGTACTCGATCTGCGTCAGCTCGATCTTGATGCCGTTCTTGAGTACCTCTCGCGCGCGCAGGTTGAGCTTGAACGGGCCGGACTTGATCACATCCTCCTCCGAGAAGGGCGAGCCGGACACGCGCCGGTACAGCGCGTCCACGCGCGCGGCAAGCTCGATCACGGAAAACGGCTTGGTCACATAATCGTCCGCGCCGTTCATCAGGCCGGTCACCTTGTCCGCCTCCTGGGTGCGCGCGGTCAGCATGATAACGCCCGCCTGATAGCCCGCGGCGCGCATAGCGCGGCAGACCTCATACCCGTCGATGCCGGGCAGCATCACATCCAGCACCGCAACCGCGATATCCTGGTTGGCATGGTATTTTTCCAGCGCCGCTTCGCCTGTTTCGGCCTCTATCACCTCGTAACCGCTCCGCTTCAGGTTGAGGACCAGAAAGGAGCGGATATTTTCTTCATCTTCCAAAACCAGTATTTTGCGTTTCATGGATGTTCCTCCTTTGATTTACCATTCATTCATTGCTCCAGGCCTGGGTGAGGAGCGAGAAGCGCTCTTTTACGCCGTTGGCATCGATCTGGATCGCGCTCTGCTGTGCGTCCTCCGAAAAGCGCGCGAAGTAGACCGCCTGCGAGGTCTGGCCGAGCTGAAGCAGGTCGGTACGGCCGATATAATAATCCCGCAGCGTTCCGGTGACGCAATAGATGGTGAACAACGGTATTTGCTGCCCACCACCGATATATTGCGCGAATTCAACCGCGCTGATCCCGCTTTCGCTCGTCTTGACCGCCGTGATCTGGTCGTGCCATTCTGCATCGATCTTAAACATCCATCCGTCAGACACATTCTGATAGGTGGTCATCATCAGCACTGGCGGCCGATCCACGCTATACACATACCAATCGAGCATGAAAAGCGCGTCCGTCGCGGCGGCTTCGTCGTAGCCCGCCATGAGTACGGCGCGCGGCAGCTCGGTCACGCCGTCGCCGTTGATATCGGCCGCGTAGACCGATACCGGCCGATAGGTACCCCGATGGATGGAGTCCTCGCTGTCCAGCGCGAGATTTTGCAGTGTCCCGTCCTCATAGACAAAAATATCTGTTGTCAGTCCGACACCGCTCGTTGTTTTTTGCTCTGCAAACACAGCGGGCTGGTTTTTCTGTACGCGGCCGCTTGTCATCCGTTCGACCGAAACCGCCTCGGCGCTGGTAGCCGCCTCGCCTACCAGGTCCAACCCGATATGGTACTGATACAGCCGCGCCACGCGCTGTCCGGCGGGGTTGTTCGTAATGAGCAGCAGGTCCTTGGCGCCGTCGCCTGTCAGGTCGGCCAGCTCCATGGCCGAGTATTCGGTCTCAAGCAGCAAGCCCGGTGCGCAGTTTTTATCAAAATCGCACATGGTCAGCGCGCCCACGCCGTCTCCCGGCAGCTTCCAGGCAATCAACATGCCGCGCCGGCCGGCCGGTGTGATCGTGGGGTAATCGACCGACAGGATCGCGGTGCCTTTCCCCTCGATCGCGCCCGTGCAGACATACTGCTGGTCTTGTTTTTTATAAACATAGACCTTGAACGCGTTGCTCGTCACCGAGCTGGAACCGCGGAAAAACGCGATCGCTTCATCCGCCCCGTCCCCGTCCAGATCGACAAGCTGGATAGGCGAGCGGTTTTCCCCGTCGGTCGGCGCGGTATAGGTAACGCCCGACGAGAGCAGGTTTTCCAGCTCGACCTGCAGGGTCTGGTAGTTGGCGGATGGCTTGGGCGCGGCGAGCAGGTCGTCGCCCGATGGGAACGTGCAGCCGGACAGCGCAAACAGCAGCACGGCCAGCACGGGGATGGTTCGGATCAATTTCATGAAGCTCTCCCGTTCACAATCAATGCAGACACTTATACAGATTTAGTATAGCACAAAGCCCACCCGTTTGGTACTGGAAATTGCATAATTTTTATCCGGTTTTCCAGCGCGCGGGCGCGCTTCGATTGACAAATCCGCTTTTTGCGGGTATACTGGAAACGTATCCGCACCCGTGGCGAAATTGGCATACGCGCCAGATTTAGGTTCTGGTCTCGCAGGAGGTAGGGGTTCAACTCCCCTCGGGTGCACCATACGGCGAAAACCGGCCTGGAGGGGCCGGTTTTCCGCTTTACTGATTCTGGAGGGCTTCTGCTATGTCTGTCGAGCAATATTTCCCTTTCTGGCCGAAACTGACCGACGCGCAGCGCGACCTGCTGCAAAGCGCCGTTTCCAGCGCGCGCTTTGAGGCCGGCAATATCCTGCACGCGGGCAGCAGCGACTGCGCGGGGCTGTTCATCGTCGTCAAGGGACGGCTGCGCGCCTACACCCTGTCCGGCGAGGGCAAGGAGCTGACGCTGTACCGCCTGCTTGAACGCGATATCTGCCTGTTTTCCGCCTCCTGCATTATGCGCAGCATCCAGTTTGACGTGATGATCTCCGCGGAGGAGCCGACTGATGTGCTCCGCATCCCGCCGGATGTTTACAAAACGCTTATGGAGCAATCCGCGGCTGTGGCCGGCTATACCAACGAGTTGATGGCGGCGCGCTTTTCCGAGGTGATGTGGCTGATGGACCAACTCCTCAACCGCAAGCTGGACAGCCGCCTCGCGGCGTTCCTGCTGGAAGAGCGCGGCCTGTCCGGCGCGGATATCCTGCCGCTGACGCATGAGCGCGTTGCGGCGCACCTAGGCAGCGCGCGAGAGGTCGTCACCCGCCTGCTCCGGTATTTTCAAAGCGAAGGGCTCGTACAGCTGGAGCGCGGCAGCATCGCGCTGACCAATATCGACGGCCTGTACCGCACCGCCGGCGACAGCCTGCGCTGACCGGACGCTGCCCGCATCAAAAAACGGCCGCTTACGCGGCCGTTTTTGTCCGCTCCCTGTCGGAACGTCATGTTATGCTGTTGAGATATTCCTCCGCGAAATGCGCGGCGACCGCACCGTCCGACGCGGCGGTGACGATCTGCCGCACCGCCTTGGTGCGCACGTCGCCCACCGCGAACACGCCCGCGACGCTGGTGCGCGTCGTCTCGTCCGCGATCAGGTAGCCCTGTTCGTCCAACGCGACCTGGCTGGCCAGCAGCGCGGTGTCCGGCACGCGGCCGACCGCCGCGAACACGCCGTCGCACGCGATCGAGCGGACCGCGCCGGTTTTGACGTTTTCCACCTGCACGCCGGTGACGCGCTCGGCATGGAGCAGCCTTGTCACGCGGCTGTCCCAGACAATTTCCAGGTTTTCCGCGGCCTGCAGGGATTTTTCATATACCTTGGAGGCGCGCAGCGTATCGCGGCGGTGGATCAGGTACACCTTTTCGCACAGCTTGGCAAGCAGCAGCGCGTCCCCGACCGCGGTGTTGCCGCCGCCGACCACGCAGACCGTCCGTCCCTTATAGAACATCCCGTCACACGCTGCGCAGTAGGCCATGCCGCGGCCGACCAGCGCCTGCTCCTCCGGCACGCCGAGCGGACGCGGCGACGCGCCTGTGGCGAGTACCACCGTCCGCCCCTCGACTACGCCCTCGTCGGTCGTGACCCGCTTGACCGGCCCTTCCAGGCTAGCCTCTGTCACGGTCGCCAGCAGCGATTCCGCGCCGAACCGCTCCGCACCGCGCTGCATGCGCTCGCCCAGCTCAAAGCCGTCGATCGGCTCGTCAAAGCCCGGGTAATTCTCCACCTGCTCGGTGGTGGCCATCTGCCCACCCGCGGACAGCTTTTCGATCACCAGCACGCTCAGTCCGGCACGGGCGCCGTACAGCGCTGCGGTATAGCCGCCCGGCCCGCCGCCAATGACCAGCATATCATATATTTTTCCCATAGGCCTGTCTCGCTTTCCTGTTTATACGGACTGCGCCTGCATCCAAGCGTCGATATCCGCCTTGGAACCCGGCGCGACCAACTTCTCGCCCGCCGCCCCATTTTTCACAAGGATGAGTGAGGGGATGGTATCGACCGAGAACCGCTGCGCCAGCTCGGGCTGCTCGTCAATGTTGACCTGGGCGACCGCCGCGCGCCCCGCGTAGGCCTCGGGCAGCTTGGCGACCACGCCCGCAATCCGGCGGCAGTAGGTACACCACGGCGCCCAGAATTCCAGCAGCACCGGCTGCGCAGACTGTTCCACGAGTTCCTGATAGTTTTCCTTGGTAATATGCAGCATTGCCATTGTCAACAGCTCCTTTTCTATTTGTATTTCTGGTATGCTTTTATTATACCCGTTTTTCTGTCGATTACTGTGAGTTTGTCACCAACAGCTTTTGAGGAGGGGTCCGGTTTGTCTAAAGCGATCGTCTGTCTGGGGGATTCCAACACCTGGGGCTACGACCCGCGCGGCTTCGGCGGCGGACGCTGGCCGGACTGTGTGCGCTGGACCGCGCGGTTGAACGCGCGGCCGGAATGGATCATCTACAACCTTGGGGAAAACGGCCGCGCCATCCCGCATACCCCATTCGAGCTGCGGACGCTGTGCGGCCAGCTCGCGGCGCTGCGGCCGTTCGACGGGCTTTGCGTGATGCTCGGCTCGAATGACCTGCTGCTCGGCGTGCCGCCCGCGGCTGCGGCCGCGCGGATGGAGCGTCTGCTCGTATGCCTATCGAGCTTAGGCGTTCCCTTCCTGCTGATCGCCCCGCCATGCTTCCATCCCGGCGACTGGGTGCGGGAGGAGGCGCTGCTCGCCGCCTCCGCGCACCTTGCAGGGTATTACCGGATACTGGCCGGCGAAAGCGGCGCGGCCTTTGCCGACGCGGGATGCTGGGATATCCCCCTGTGCTTCGACGGGGTGCATTTCACGGCCGAGGGCCATGCGCGTTTTGCCGCGCAGGCCGGCGGGGCGTTCGCCGCAGCATTTTGCGGAGCAAAATGATTTCCGAAAAAAGTTCTAAAATATTATAAAAACACCCTTGAAAAGCATTTTAAATCGGGTTATCCTGTTCCCAGACCGGTCAATCCACTGAAAGGAACATTCTGTTATGAAACTGATCGAACTGCCCGCCCTGCCGATTGCTTTCCTGCGCCGCACCGGCCCCTATGGACCGGAAAACCGTGCGCTGGTGGAACGGCTCAAACGTCTGGCACGGGACGCCGACCTGCTGGATGCGGGGTCAGTCATTTTCTGCGCCGCCTGGGACGACCCCGCCTGCACGCCGCCCGAAGCCTGCCGGTATGACGCCTGCCTTGTCCTCCGGCTGGCGGCGCGGCTACCGGATACCCGTTCAGGCTACCTGCCGGACGGGCGTTACGTCTGTTTTACTGTGCCGCACACGCCGGAGGCGCTTTCCGAAATATACGGCACGGCTGTCCGCACCGTCGGTTGCTGTGGATTATCCGCCGACCCATCCCGCCCGATGCTGGAAGCCTATCCGCTTTCCCTCGTGCAGCGGGGAAGGTGCCAATTTTATGTCCCTGTTCTCTGAAAAACAGCAGAAAAGCGCCGCATTGCGGCGCTTTTTCCTTATCCCTTTTTCGCCTGCGCCTTGGCTTCAAAGCGCGCCTTGTCCACAATGGCGCGCTGGTGCGTACCCTCGCCGATCAGGCCGGCCTCGTCATAGGCCGCGACATGGAAGGTTAAGATCTTGCCGTTCGGCGCGATCTCGGTCAGCTCGGTCTCGACGCGGACCTCCATACCCTCAGGCGTCGCCGCAACATGACTGACGTTAACCAGCGTACCGACCGTGGTCTTGCCTGCTTCCAGATGTGCCTCCACGCTGGCCGCGGCGGTATTCTCAATCGCGGCGACCATCATCGGCGTCGCAAACACGGCCACCAGGCCGCTGCCGACGTTGGATGCGAGCTTATCTGCGGTGACGGTGAGCTTCTGCTCGCCCTTGATGCCAATTTCCATGCCTCATTCTCCTTTTCTGCGAATCTCAGTCTTGCCGCCCATATACGGCTGAAGCGGCTGCGGGATAGCCACCGAGCCGTCCGCGCGCAGGTTGTTCTCCAGGAACGCGATCAGCATGCGCGGCGGTGCGACAACCGTGTTGTTGAGCGTATGCGCGAAGTACAGTTCCTTGGCATCCTTGCCGCGCACGCGGATGCCCAGACGACGCGCCTGCGCGTCGCCCAGGTTGGAGCAGGAGCCGACCTCGAAATACTTCTTCTGGCGCGGTGACCACGCCTCCACATCGCACGACTTGACCTTGAGGTCGGCCAGGTCGCCCGAGCAGCACTCCAGCGTGCGCACCGGAATCTCCAGCGAGCGGAAGAAGTCCACGGTGTTCTGCCACAGCTTGTCGTACCACATCGGGGATTCCTCCGGCTTGCAGACCACGACCATTTCCTGTTTTTCAAACTGGTGGATGCGGTAAACGCCGCGCTCCTCTATGCCGTGCGCGCCGACCTCCTTGCGGAAGCAGGGCGAATAGCTGGTGAGCGTCTGCGGCAGGGTATCCTCGTCGTTAATCGAATCGATGAACTTGCCGATCATGGAATGCTCGGAGGTGCCGATCAGGTACAGGTCCTCGCCCTCGATCTTGTACATCATGTTCTCCATTTCCTTGAAGGACATGACGCCTTTGACCACGTCGCCGTGGATCATAAACGGCGGGATATAGTAGGTGAAGCCGCGGTCGATCATGAAGTCGCGCGCATAGGACAGGATGGACGAATGCAGCCGCGCGATGTCCCCTTTCAGGTAATAGAAGCCGTTGCCCGACGTCTTGCGGGCAGCATCCAAGTCGATGCCATCAAAGGATTCCATGATATCGACGTGATACGGTATTTCATAATTCGGAACAACGGGGTCGCCGAACTTTTCGATCTCCACATTTTCCGAGTCATCCTTACCGATCGGCACGGACGGATCAATGATGTTCGGAATGACCATCATACGGTTTTTGACTTCCTCGGCAAAGGTCTTTTCATCCTCTTCCAGCCTTGCCATCTCGTCCGCCATGGCCTTGACCTCGGCCTTGACCTGCTCGGCTTCGTCCTTCTGGCCCTTTGCCATCAGGCCGCCGATCTCCTTGGACTTTTTGTTGCGCATGGCGCGCAACTCGTCGCAGCGGGTCTTGGCGGCGCGGAATTTGGCGTCGAATTCGATGACCTCGTCAACGAGCGGCAGCTTTTCGTCCTGGAACTTCTTTTTAATGTTCTCTTTCACCGCGTCCGGATTCTGTCTGACAAATTTGATATCCAGCATTTTACGTTACTCCTTTTTATTCTTCTGTTGTTAAATCCTCTATTTGCTTTTGCACGGCTTCAAATAATTTGTTGATATCCGAGCCGAACGAATTTTCCGCTGCGCGGCCGAGCAGACGTTCTGCACCGTATTTTTCCACCAGCGCGTCGTATTCCCGCACCGCGTCCTCCGTGTTTTCCGATAAAAGCTGTGCGCTGATGCGCGCCAAGCCGGCGTATACGTCGCGTTCCTCCATGCGCAGCGTAGCGGCGGCGACCACATCAGTGTGCGCCAGCTCGCTGTCGAGCGCGCTGCGCACACCGTCCAGCGCCTTGCTCTGCGCGTCGAACTGCTTTTGCAGGTCTTCCATTTTCTGTGTCGCGCCCTGCGCGACCGTTTGCTGCTCGGTCAACTGGTTAGTCAGCGTGTCAAGCTGCCTGTCCGCGCGAGCCTGCGCGATATAGCTGATTAAAATCAGCGCGAGCGCCACGGTAAACAGGCCGATGATATAAAAGGTAAGCGTCGTGCGGCTGAGCTTTTTTTCCGGCTTGGGCCCGTCCGGCGTTTTTTTCTGCTCGTCCATGTTTTCCTCCTTATACGCGCAGGCTGCGCAGCGCTTCAATCAGGCGTTCCAGATCGTCTGATCCATAATATTCCAGCGTCAAGGTGCCGCTTGTTTTCCCCTGCTGGATGCTGACCTTGCGGCCGAGCACACTTTCCAGTTCCCGCGCGGCTTCGGACAGGTAATCCACGGAAAAAACGGCGCTTTCGGTCTTTTGCACCGGCTTTTTGTTCAGCTTTTTCGCCAACGCCTCGGCCTGCCGCACGGTCATGCCGGCCATCTGTCTGGCCGCTTCCACACGTTTGTCCGCTTCGGACACTGCCAGCACGGCGCGTGCATGACCGCCGGACAGCTTGCCCTCACTGACCATAACACGTACCTCGTCGGGCAACGCCAGCAGGCGCAGCGCGTTCGCTACCGCTGGACGCGATTTGACCACGCGGCGCGCGACCTCCTCCTGCGTCAGCCCGAACTGCCGCATCAGCAAGTCATAGCCCTCGGCCTCCTCGATAGGATTGAGGTCCTGCCGCTGCAGGTTTTCGATCAGGGCCAGCTCCATGATCTCGCTTTCCCGCGCTTCCAGCACCATGGCCGGTATCTCCTTGAGTCCCGCCATCCGCGCCGCGCGCCAGCGGCGCTCACCGGCTATGATCTGGTAGTAGCCGCTCTTCTCCCCTGCGCGCACGGTGATCGGCGTGATTACGCCGTGCAGGCGGATGCTCTCCGCCAGCTCCTCCAACGCGTTTGGGTCGAAGACCTTGCGCGGCTGATTGGGATTGGGCTCGATTCTGGAAAGGGAAAGTTGGGTGACGCCGCCCGCCGCCGCGCCTGCGGCGCTCAGGTCGGTGACATCGCCGCCGAACAGATTGGACAGGCCGCCGCCCAGTCCCCTTTTGGTCGATGACATCACACTCTCCCCTTTTCCTGCTTATTCTTTTTCAGTATTTCATCCGCGAGGGAAAGATATGCTTCCGCGCCGCGGCACATCCGGTCGTAATCCGTGATCGGCTTGCCGTGGCTGGGCGCTTCGCTCAGGCGCACGTTGCGCGGCACAACCGACGAGAATACCTCGCCCGGAAAGTGCTTTTTTACCTCTTCGACCACCTGGATGGACAGGTTGGTGCGTCCGTCAAACATGGTCAGCAGCACGCCTTCCAGCGCGAGCGACGGATTCATGCTCTTTTTCACCATACGGACGGTTGTCATCAATTGGCTCAGGCCCTCCAGCGCGTAATATTCGCACTGCAGCGGCACCAGGAAGCTGTCCGCCGCGCAAAGACAGTTGAGCGTCAGCAGTCCCAGTGAGGGCGGGCAGTCAATGAAAATATAATCGTATTCTTCCCTGACACGATCGAGCACGCCCTTGAGACGGTTTTCCCGTCCCTCCATCATGATGAGGTCCAGCTCCGCACCTGCCAGGTTGACATTTGCGCCGATCAGGTCGACCCATTTGGTCGATACAATGGCGCTTTTCACATCCGGCTCATCCGCGACGATCAGATCATAGATCGAGGTCTTCAAAGAGCGCGGATCAACGCCGAAGCCGGACGTTGCGTTTCCCTGCGGGTCAAAGTCGCACAGCAGTACGCGCTTGCCACGCTCGAACAACGCAGCCGCAAGATTAATGGCCGTGGTCGTTTTGCCGACGCCGCCCTTTTGATTGGCGAACGCGATGATTTTACCCATAAGCGTTTTTCTCCTCGGCTTTCCCTTATTTTCTTACGGGTTTTATTATAGCACAACACCAATCAAAAGCAAAGAAAAAACAGCAATGTTTCACATGAAACAACCCAAGATTTTTGTTTCACGTGAAACACTGCCGTATTAATATTAAAATTAGTTGCAGCGGGCATGCGGAATGCAGATAGTAAGCGTCAGCCCGTCGTCGCTTTCCTGCTGCTCAACGGTCGCACCGATACCCGCGTCCACCATAACGCCGACCGCGCGGTTGAGCGTATTCAGGAAAAAGCGAACATCTTTAATCAGCCGGATCACCTTGCGCTCCTGTCCCGACGGCGTTTCCTTTTCCTTTAGCAGGGTATCGATATACTGTTCCGCGCGGCTGACGTTCAGATCATGCTCGATAATAAACTTGGTCGCGTTGATCCGATCCTCCTCCTGTTCCAGACGGAGCAGGCAGCGGGCATGCCGCTCGGTCAGGTTCGCGCTGCGGATCATCTCCATATTCTGCGGCGAAAGGCGGAGCAGGCGAAGCTTGTTCGCCACCGCCGACTGTGTTTTGCCAACCTTGCGCGCGGCTTCCTCCTGCGTCAAGCCGTATTGGTCGATCAGCCGCTTGAAACCGTTTGCTTCCTCAAAAAAGTCCAGGTCGCGCCGCTGCAGGTTTTCCACCAGCGCAATCGCGGAGGAATCCTGCGAATCCGCAGCGATTACCAGACAGGGTACTTCATTCAGTCCCGCCACGCGGGCCGCGCGCAGCCGGCGCTCTCCCGCGACCAGCTCATAGCCGCCGTTCGGTGCGCGCCGCACGGTCAGCGGATTGAGTACCCCATATTGACGGATGCTTTCCGCAAGCTGGGCAATCGCCTCAGGATCAAAATATTTACGCGGCTGGTTGGGGTTGCGCGCAATATCGCTCACGCGGATGCGACGCAATGTACGATCCTCTTTTCCTGTCACAAGTGTCAAAACCGACATCAAATTCATTACCTCCTTATGTCCTTTGGTAATAGATTACCATATTATTACATTTTGACAAGGAAAATCGACCGCAAAACTTTGCTTTTTCGACCGTTACCAGTCATTTCCTACCAGAAAACACACATTTCCGTGCATTTTCGGACAAAAAATAACCCTCTGTTATTTCTTAACAGAGGGTTTACATTTTGTAATTACAGGGGGTCGGTCTGTATTTTTTTGAAGCGGCGGGGGTAACGGTCGGGCGTATCCTCGAGCTTCTGCAGGCGGACCATCGTGCGCTCTACTCCGGCATGCGGCACGGTATAGTGCAGCAGCTCGGCGGCGGGCGCGCCGAGCACAGCGAACGCATGCGCAGCCGAACCGACCTCATCCATGCAGTCCGCGGCTTTCATGGCATAGAACGCGCCTCCCACTCTGACCATCGGCAGGGTCAGCTCGCACAGCACACGCAGCTCGGCAACCGCACGCGACACCGCAACATCGAACGCGGCGCGATGTGCTTTGGCGAACTCCTCCGCCCGCGCGTGGACAGCGGTGCAGTTGGACAGGCCGAGCGCCGCGATTGTCTCCTGCAGGAAATCGACACGCTTGCGCTGCGCGTCCAGCAGGGTAAACACCGTGTCCGGACAGAGGATGGCGAGCGGCACACCCGGGAAGCCCGCGCCCGTACCAACGTCCAGCACGGTCTGGCCAGCCGGCAGATAGGGCGCGAGTACCGCGCAGTCAAGGAAGTGCCGCGTCACGACCTCCGTGGGATCGGTCACTGCGGTCAAGTTCATCACCCGATTTTTTTCCAGCAGGAGGTCGGAAAAGCGTAGCAATTTTTCCACAGACTGTGGAGAAAAAGAGAGGGAAAGCTGCTTAAGTCCGTCCTCCAGCAGCATGCGTTCGTTCATGCGTTCCCTCCTTTCCACCGTGTTTCCATATAGATCATCAGCGCCGTGATATCCGCAGGCGAAACACCCGATATCCGCGCAGCCTGTCCGAAATTGAGCGGCTTGACCGCGTTCAGCTTTTGCCGCGCCTCCAGGCGGATCGAATCAATCGCGCTGTAATCCAGCTCAGGCGGCAGCGGACGGCTCTGCAACTTACGATACTGCTCCACGTCGCGCTCCTGACGGTCGATATAACCCGCGTATTTGATGCGGATCTCGACCTGCTCCCGAATGACCGCCGGCAGCGCCGGCCGGTCGGGATCAAACGGCGCAAGATCGGCATAACACAGCTCGGGGCGGCGCAGCAGGTCAATCAGCTTGCAGCCCGCCTTGAGCGGCGCGCTGTTCTTCCCCGCGAGAAAGCCGTTGAGCGCATCCGTCACCGGCACGCCCACCGACGCCACGCGGTTGATCTCCTGCTGTACCTGCTCATATTTGCGCCGCACGCGCGCGCCACGTTCCGGCGGGTTCAGCCCCACGCGCACGCCGATGGGTACCAGGCGTTCGTCTGCGTTGTCCTGCCGCAGCAGCAAACGGTATTCCGAGCGCGAGGTCATCATCCGGTACGGCTCGTTCGTGCCGCGCGTCACCAGGTCGTCGATCAGCGTGCCGATATAGCCGTCCGCACGGTCAAGGATAAGCGGCTTCTCTCCCTTGAGGCACAGCGCGGCGTTGATGCCCGCGATCAAACCCTGCGCGGCGGCCTCCTCATAGCCGGAGGAGCCGCAGAACTGCCCCGCGCCATACAAACCTCTGATTTTTTTCGTTTCCAGCGTGGGACGCAATTCCAACGGATCGACGCAGTCATATTCAATAGCATAGGCCGGCCGCATGATCTCAGCATGCTCCAAGCCCTTAACCGTATGCAGCATATTGCGCTGCACGTCGAACGGCATGGAGGAGGAAAAGCCCTGCACATAGATCTCCTCCGTCTCAAGCCCCATCGGCTCTAAAAAAAGCTGGTGGCGCGGCTTATCCGCGAAGCGGACGACCTTGTCCTCGATCGACGGACAGTAGCGCGGGCCGACCCCCTCGATCCTGCCGCCGTACAGCGGCGAGCGGTTCAGGTTCGCGCGGATGATCTCATGCGTCCTGCCGGTCGTATAGGTCAGGTAACAAACCGCCCGGTTTTCCGGCGGCTGTTCGGTATCGAACGAAAAGGGGATGATCTCCTCCTCCCCCCTCTGTAGTTCCAAGCCGGAAAGGTCGATCGAACGGCGATGGATGCGCGGCGGCGTACCGGTTTTGAAGCGCTGCAGCCGCAGGCCGAGCGCACGCAGCGACTCGGTCAGCGGGCCTGCCGCCGCCATTCCGTCTGGTCCGCTTTCCCGCGTATAGTCCCCGATAATGATGCGGCCGCCCAAAAAGGTGCCGGTTGCGATGATGACTGCCCTAACCGGATGGCACGCGCCGATCGCGGTCGTAACCGCGCTGACCGCGCCGTTTTCGGTTTCCACCGAAACGACTTCGTCCTGCATGAGCTGCAAGCCCTCCTGCTGTTCGAGCGCATGCTTCATATACGTTCTGTATTGCACGCGGTCAGCCTGCGCGCGCAGTGAATGTACCGCCGGCCCTTTCCCACGGTTGAGCATACGGTACTGAATGCAGGCCGCGTCGGCCGCGCGCGCCATCTCTCCACCCAGCGCGTCAATCTCGCGCACCAGATGTCCCTTTGCCGTGCCGCCGATCGCCGGATTGCAGGGCATATTGCCAACCGCGTCCAGGTTGATCGTAAAGCAGGCGGTCTTCATGCCAAGGCGCGCCGCGGCCAGCGCGGCTTCAATCCCCGCATGCCCCGCCCCGACCACGGCAACGTCGAACGGCTCAGACGAAAAAAGCATGACGCACAATCCTCCTTTTCTGACCGGATGGTCCTGTAAAATACAGCAAAGCGTCCGTATTTCTGTGTTTTATTTTGTACATAGCTGTTGATAACTCTGTGTAAACTTGGGATAACTTCTGCCAAATGTGGATTCTGTTAAATACATAATATTATTTTTATATTATAATATACAGATCGTATTCTCTTATAGAAAGCGGCAAACGCAAACAGGGCCGCTGCCTCAGCAGCGGCCCTGCATTTCCATCGGGCGGCCGGTTTATTTACCGACACAAAAATCGCTGAAGATGCGCGAGACGACAGCCTCGGTCACGGTTTCGCCGGTGATCTCGCCCAGCGCGGCGATCGCGCCCTCCGCGTCCATCACAACGGCGTCGGGCGTCATTCCGGACTGAGCGGCGTACAGCGCGGCCTCGCACCGCTCCGCAGCGCGGGCCAGCGCGGCGGCCTGGCGGGAATTGGTGATCAGCGCGCCGTCAAACGCGCCGTCGCCAAAGCCGACCGTTCTGGGGATCAGGTCGAGCAGCCGCTGCAGGCCCTCCCCCGTCTTAGCGGAAAGGGGTACGATATGCAGGAAATGCTTTTTCAGCAGCTTTTCCTCCAGCCGGCGCGGCAGGTCGTCCTTATTGACCACCGCGATCGCCCGATGCCCCGCGGAACGCGCGAGCACCAGCATATCCTCGTCACCCAGCGGGCGGGAGCCGTCGAACACCGCGAGGATCAGAGCAGACGCCGCAGCCTCCGCCATCGCGCGGTCGATGCCCGCCTGCTCGATGGGATCGTTCGTATCCCGCAGGCCAGCCGTATCGGTCACGCGCAGCAAAAGCTGGCCCACTTTGACGTTCTCCTCGATCAGGTCGCGCGTCGTGCCGGGAATATCGGTCACGATCGCACGCTCCCGTCCCAGCAGCGCGTTGAGCAGCGTGGACTTGCCCGCGTTCGGCCGCCCCAGGATCACACAGGGGATGCCCTCCCGCAAGATACGCCCGCGCTCATAGCTTTCCGCCATGCTGTACAGGCGGCTGGTCGTGCGGTGGAGCAGCGCGGCCGCGTCCTCGAACAGCACGGGGTCGATATCCTCGTCCGGAAAATCCACAACCGCGTGGAAATGCGCAACCATACCGATCAGCTCGTCCCGCATTTCCTGCACTGGCGAGCCGACCGCGCCCATGATCTGCGCGGCCGCATTTTGAGCGGCCTCGGCCGTGCGCGCGGTAATCAAGTCGTGAACCGCTTCGGCCTCGGAAAGCCCCATTTTGCCGTTGAGGAAAGCTCGTCGGGTAAACTCGCCCGCTTCCGCCTGGCGGACGCCCTGCGCGAACAAAGCGTCCAGCCCGAGCTGCAGCACCGCAGTCGAACCATGGCACTGTAATTCGGCCATAGGCTCGCCGGTATAGGTGTGCGGCGCGTGCAGCGCGACCGCAAAGCAGCAGTCGACGACCTTGCCATTTTTATCCCGTAGCGTGCCGTAAACCAGCTTCTGCGAGGGAGCATCTACCAGGCTTTTCCCGTTTTTCGCATCAAAAACCGCGGCGGCCGCTTCAATCGCCCGTTCGCCCGATACCCGAATCAATCCGATCGGACCGCCCGCGGATGAAATGGCGGCAATGGTATCGTTCATCAATGCTATCCCCCAAGAAAATCAGTGATGCGGGCGATAGCTGCTGTCAGGCGCGATCACCACGCGGCGGCCGGGTTCGGTGCCGGTCGAATAGGTCGTCACGCCGTTGAAATCCTGCAGCGCGGCATGGATGATGCGGCGCTCGTAGGGGTTCATCGGCTCGAGCGTCATCGAGCGATGGGACTTGACGACTTTCATCGCCATTTTGCGCGCCAGGCGTTCCAGGCTTTCCATCCGCTTGACGCGATAGTTCTCGGTATCCACGGACAGGCGGACATGCTCGTCCAGCGCGTTGTTCAGCACCAGCGAGCCAAGGTACTGGATCGCGTCCAGCGTATCCCCGCGGCGGCCGATGACCGGACCCATATCCGGTCCGGAAATCTCAATGCGGAGCTGGTCGCATTCGACCTGCGGCAGAATGGTGACCTTGCCCTCCACACCCATTTTTTCCAGCAGGCCGGCGACGAAATCCGTCGCCAGAACCTCGGCCTTTTTCATGCATTCCTCGGAAACCGGAATCAGCTCGCGCTCCTTGGGAACGGACGGCGTGATGGGATGCTCCTCACGCGGGCGGCGCTCCCGACGCTCGCGGCGCGGACGGTCCCCGCGCTCGCGGCGTTCGCGGCGCGGCGGGCGCTCCACCTCCAGCTTTTCCGGCACGAAGTCTGCGGGTGCGGCCTTGACCAGACGGGGCGTATCGTCATCCGTGGTGATGGAGAGCTTTTCCGGCTTCTCTTCCTTTTTCTTTTCCACAGGGGTGTGGACAGGTTCGGCCGGCTTTACTGGCTCGTCCGGCGCCTCATAGGTCACGCGGACGCGGGCCGGCGTCGCGCCGATGCCCAAAAAGCCCTTTTTGCCATTATCCAGCACTTCTACCGAAACGTCGTCCCGATCGAGGCCGAGCTGCTTCAAAGCGGCCTGGATCGCGGCGTCGCGGGTCTCCCCGGTCGTTTCAATGAATTTCTGCATGGTTTATTTGTCCCCCTTTTTCTTTTTGGCTTCCAGGGACTGCTGCCGCTGCGCTTCCCGATTGGCGATGCGCTTGGCTTCCTTGGCGGCCTCGATGCGCGCGGCTTCCTCCGCCTCTTTCTTTTCACGCTTGCCGCGCAGGTACTTGGTCAGGATGATCTCCTGCACGCAGGAGAACACGTTGTTGAAAATCCAGTAGATGCCGATGGCGCCCGGCAGGATAAAGCCGAAATACAGCGACATCAGCGGCATCAGCAGGTTGAGCATCTTCATCTGGCCGGCGGCGGCGTTGCTCGGCATGTTCTGCATCTTCTGCATGACATAGCTGGACAGGAACGCGGTCGCACCCGACAGGATCGGGATGATCCAGATAAAGCCGGGATCGGTGATGGACGGCGTCTGCGCCAGGTTCAGGCCGAGGAAATGGAAATCGATATTGAGCAGTTCGCCCATACCGTCCGTGATTTTGGTGATGGCCTCAGGCCAGACGTTGCCTGCGCTCTGGAACATATCGCCCAGCTTCTCGGCAATTGTGATCTGGCCATAGTAGCCGGCAGTCGCGATATCCACGCCCACCTCGTTGGCCAGTTTAGCGATAACCTCGTCGCTGAAGCCCATCATGAACTTGAGCGGCTGCTGCACCGCGTAGTACAGGCCCATCATGATCGGCAGCGGGATGAACTGCGGCAGACAGCCCGACATAGGGTTAACGCCGTGCTTGTCATACAGCTTCTGCATCTCGTCGTTGAGCTTGACGCGGTTGTTGGCATACTTTTTCTGAAGCTGCTGCAGCTCCGCGTTGAGCGCGCTCATCGCAAGCATACTCTTTTTGCCCTTAATGGCAAGCGGTATGCAGATCAGCTTGACGAGCAGCGCGAACAGGATAACGGCAAGGCCGTACGACCCGACCGCCTTGAAGATTGCCAGCAGGATCAGGCCGAGTGGCCTGACGATAATAAGACCGAATGCTTCTCCCATTATAATCCTCCCGTAATCCGGCGGGGACGGCCGCCCCCGCCGGAAGGAAATTCAATTTTTCTCGCGCGCCGCAGCGCGCGGAGGATGGAAAACGGCCGCGCCGCCCCCTTTCCCCCTTACGGCACCGGATCGTATGGACCCCGTTTGGAAAACGGATGGCACCGCATGATCCGCTTGAAAGCCAGCCAGCCGCCCTTGAGCGCGCCGTATTTTTCGATCGCCTCGATCGCATACTGCGAGCAGGTCGGGATATAACGGCAGCAGGGCGGTCTGGCGGGCGAAATATGCCGGCGGTAAAAGCGGATCGCCGCCAGCATAAAGCGTTTCAAGACCGTGCTGCGGCGGACGGGTTCTCGCGGAGCGCCCGCAGCAGCGATTTTTCAATTTCCAAATAGGTCGCGCCCACCGCGCGGCTGCGCGCGACAAGCACGATGTCGATTCCCCTTGCAAATTCATTTTCATGCAAGCGGTAGGCTTCCCGAAACAGCCGCTTTACGCGGTTGCGCTGCACGGCCTTGCCCAGCTTTGCGCTGACCGTCAGGCCGAGCCGGT
The DNA here is from genome assembly GCF_025567315.1 of Agathobaculum ammoniilyticum. Lineage (NCBI taxonomy): Bacteria > Bacillati > Bacillota > Clostridia > Eubacteriales > Butyricicoccaceae > Agathobaculum > Agathobaculum ammoniilyticum. The sequence goes on along the minus strand of NZ_JAOQJE010000002.1, from coordinate 58,831 downwards.
TGCGGCCCAGCTTGTTTTTGCGGCAGTACAGCACCAGATGCCTGCCCGCGGACGATGTGCCGCGGTGGTACAGCCGCCGGAATTCATGGTTTTCCTTTAAGGATATCGTATTTTTCATTTCTGAAACCCCTCGTTTTTCCGATGCCCCTGAAAAACGAACCTCTTTGCATCTAAGTACACTGCAAAGCCGGCGGACGCCCCTTTTTCCGCTCCGGCGGGCGCCGCCCAAACGATCTGCGCCGGTTTTCTGCTAAGAAAAAACGAACCGCTTACAGCATAAGCGGCTCGTTACGAACACTTCCGCGCCGCAGGCGCGATGAAAATAGAAAAGCAGGCTTTTTATCAAAACCTGCATGGAAGCTGTAGCTTCCAGCCAAGCTTACGCAGTGAGCTTAGCGCGGCCCTTCGCGCGGCGGCGGGCCAGCACCTTGCGGCCGTTCGACGTGCGCATGCGCTTGCGGAAACCATGCTCCTTGGAGCGCTGACGCTTCTTAGGCTGATACGTTCTCTTCATACTTCGAGCACCTCCCTGTTTGATGGATTTACGGATGGGCACCGGCATAGGTCCGGCGCATGACGCGGGCATATGCCGCTGCCTGTCCGCAGAATATGAGACAATAATTATTATCTTATAAAAAGCGCCGAATGTCAAGATTTTTTTATGTTTTCAGCCTCTTATCAACATCTTGGGGATTGGTAAAAAAATAGCACAATAATTGGGGTGGCAACAACGGCGAGAAGTTTGTTTTATCAACAATTTGCGTTGAATCCGCCGCCCGATTATGCTATTATAGAATTGTATTTATATCGACAGGAGGCGCCCCATGGCCAATAATATACTGGAAATGGCGCTCGAACGGCTGGAACCCAATTTTTCACCGTCCACCATTTCCGCCTGGTTTGACGATGTCACGGTTGTTTCTTTTGCGGACAACCGTTTGATTTTGCATTCCCCTGTACAATTCAAAAAGGAGATCATCGAGCAGCGGTTTATCGACCCGCTGCAGAACGTTCTGCAGGAGCTTCTCGGCGATCCGGTTTCGGTTGTGGTCGTGACCGGCGAATACACCGCGCCGACCGCCAGCTCCTCCCCTTACGACGATTATACTTTCGAGCGGTTCATCGTCGGCTCGTCGAACAAGTTCGCACACGCGGCCGCACTGTCGGTATCCCAGCATCCCGCTGCGGAAAACAACCCGCTTTTCATTTACGGCAACTCCGGTCTGGGCAAGACCCATTTGATGTACGCGATTGCAAACGTCATCCGCAAGACCCATCCGGAATTCCGCATCATCTACGTCAAGGGCGAGGACTTCACCAACGAGCTGATCACCGCCATCCAGGAGGGCAACGTACAGGCCTTCCGCAACAAATACCGCGTGGTAGACCTGCTGCTGCTGGACGACGTGCAGTTCATCGCTGGCAAGGAGCGCACGCAGGAGGAGTTTTTCCATACCTTCAACGCGCTGTACGAGGCGAAAAAGCAGATCGTCCTGACCTCCGACCGCCCTCCCAAGGAGATCAACACTCTGGAAGACCGCATGAAGACCCGATTCGAGTGGGGCCTGCTGGCCGATATCCAGCCGCCGGACTTTGAAACGCGCATCGCCATTATCCGCGACAAGGCCGGCAAGATGGGCGTGGCTCTGCCGGACAATGTTTCCACCTACATCGCGGAAAACATCCAGGCAAACATCAGGCAGCTTGAGGGCGCAGTCAAAAAAATCAAGGCCATGCACGAGCTGATGGACGAAGCGATCACCATTGAGCTGGCTGAAAACGCGATCGACGCGCTGCGCACGGAAAACCCCGGCCTTAACCCCACACCCGAGCGCATCATGGAAGCGGTCGCCAATTATTTTTACATACCGGTCGAGCAGATGATCTCGCAGAACCGCTCCAAGGACGTCGCCTATCCCCGCCAGATGGCCATGTACATGATCCGGCAGGAACTGGAATATTCCTTCCCCGATATCGCTAAAATATTCAAGCGCGACCATACCACGGTCATGCACGCCTGCAACAAAATCGAGGAGGAACGAAAAAATTCCCGCGAAACCGAGGACGTCATCAAAAAGCTGCACAACAACATCCGCGGGGAATAGGATTTTCCACAATTCCCTGTGGATTGCACAGCCTAAGCCCTGTGGAAAAAAATGCGACCCCCGCCGACTGTGGACGACAAAAAAACAATCCACAGCCTGCTGTGTACGTCATTTCCCGCGGGAAATCTCGCTGTACACCGTTTTTCCCCAATTTCCCCAGCCTCTACTACGACGATAAAAACCTATCCTGTTTTTTTGTTAGATTTCCGAAAAGAAAGAAGAATGCCCAATGAAATTCTCCTGTGAAAAAGAAACCCTGCTCAGCCTGATCGGCACCGCCTCCCGCGCGGTCACGGGAAAAAGCGCCATGCCGCTGCTGGAAGGACTGCTGATTGACGCCGCGCCCAATTCGCTCACCCTGACCGGCTACGACCTATCCATGGGGATCCGCACCACGGCCGAGGCCGACGTGATCGAATCCGGAAGCATCGTCCTCAACGCGCGCCTGTTTTACGATATCGTGCGCAAGCTGCCGCAGGACACAGTTTACCTGGAAACCGACGACAAGCTGCTGACCACCATCAAATGCGGCCGCGCGGTGTTCAACCTGATTGCGACTGAGGCGGACGAATATCCCGCGCTGGCCGAGGTGTCGAGCGAAACCGGCTTTTCTCTTCCCCAATCCATGCTCAAAAGCATGATCGCACAGACCATCTTTTCGGTTTCGGATAACGAATCCAAGCCCATCCATACCGGATGCCTGTTCGAGCTGGAGGGCAGCCGCCTGAACGTGGTCGCGGTGGACGGGTACCGCCTTTCCGTGCGCCGCGAAACTGTGGAGGGCATTTCCGGGGACATGAAATTCGTCGTACCCGGCTCCTCCCTGCGCGAAATTGAGCGCATCCTCACCGAAGAGGAGGGGGATGTCGAGATCTTTCCGGACCGGAAAAACATCCTGTTCCGCATCGGCGGCACCACGCTCATCACCCGCCTGATCGACGGCGAATTCCTCAACTACCGCGCCGCGATACCGGCCGAGTTCGAGCATGTGGTCAAGGCCGACCGGCATGAGCTGATCACCTGTATCGAGCGCGTGTCCCTGATCGTCTCCGAAAAGCTGAAAAATCCGGTGCGCTTCCACTTTGACGGCTCTTATGTGCAGATGTCGTGCATCACCGCGGTCGGCAAGAGCTATGACGAATGCGCGTTCGACGGGACGATCGACGAGCTGGAAATCGGCTTCAATAACCGCTATGTGCTGGACGCGCTGCGCGCCGCGGGAGACGACACCGTGCTGCTGCAGCTCAAAGGCCCGCTCAATCCGGTCGTCGTTTCCCCGCTGGAGGGGGACAAGTACACCTACCTTGTGCTGCCGGTGAGGCTGAAGGCCAATGACTGAAATCAGGATTGACACGGAATACATCAAGCTGGACGCGCTGCTCAAATTCGCGAACCTGACCGCCTCCGGCGGGGAAGCCAAGCTCCGCATCGCGTCCGGCGAGGTACAGGTGAATGGGCAGCCCTGCACCATGCGCGGGAAAAAGCTGCGATCGGGCGATACGGTGACGCTGAACGGCGAAACCGTTGCGATACGGAACGAAGAGGAGGGGACAGGCAATGGAGATCAACTATAACCAGGATGAAGCGCTGCTCCGCCGGTTCTATGAAAAAATTTATCCGTCGCTGCCGCTTTACCGGACGCGCAGACGGTCCTCGCTGCTCAAAGCAGGGATTATGGTGCTGGTGCTGGTGCTTGCCTATCTGCCGACCCGATTCGTGCTGTTCCTGGTCGGCATTGCGGCGGTGCTGTTCTGGTGGCTGCGCAACACGTTCGGCGGCATGAACGGCAGGAGGGTAGACAAGATCCTTAAATACTATCGGGAAGAATTCGGCAAGGAAAGCGTCCCCTGCACGGTCTGCTGCAGCGATAAGGAGGTCACGGTCGGCAACGACGGCCTGGTCCGCGACTATTTTCTGCCTTATGACGAGATTACGGGCGCAGTATACGACAGCGAGATCTTCTGCTTTACGACCAAGGACAACGCCTATTATTTCCCGCTTTCCGCCATTCCGGACGGTAAGGACGCGCTGCTCGGCCTGCTGAAGAGGAAAAACCCGTCCATCCAGGTGAGCGCGCTTTGAACGTTCACACGCTTGCGCTGGAAAATTTCCGCAATTATGAAAAGGCGCGCTTCGCTTTCGACCCGTCGGTCAACCTGGTCTGCGGCGAGAACGGGCAGGGCAAGACCAACCTGCTCGAAGCGGTGGCGGTCTGCTCGACCATGCGCCTGTTTCGCACGGCGCAGAAAAAAGAGGGCCTGCGCTTTGAGGCCGACCATGCGTTCATCCGCGCGGATTTTGCGGCGCACGATCGGGATTTTACCGTAGAGCTGCGCCTTTCGCGCGCCAAAAGCATGGAAATCTACAAAAACGGAGTGCGGCAGAAGCGCCAGGCGGATATGCAGGGGCTTTTGAAAACCGTTTTATTTTGTCCGGAGGATTTGATGCTGGTGCGCGCGGGCGCGGGCGCGCGGCGGCGCTTCCTGGATGTGGCGCTGTGCCAGCTTCGGCCCAATTACGCGCGTTATCTGGAGGAATACAACCGCCTGCACGACCACAAGACGCGCATCCTGCGCGACAGCGAGGAAAAACCCACCCTGCTGAACCTGTGGGAGGATTTCTCCCTCCGCATGGCGTACTTCGGCGCGCGGATCATCCGCTACCGCGCGTACTACTGCCGCAGGCTGCTGGAAGCGGCGGCGGCCGTCTACGCCGATATCGCGCCGCAGGAGGCGCTTTCCGGCGCGTATCAGACGGTTTCCTCGGTCACCGACCCGTTCGCGGACGCAAAGCAGATCGAGCAGCAGCTTGCCGCGCATGTTTACGCCCACCGATCCGCGGAGCTGGCGGCGAAAAGCTGCCTGTCCGGTCCGCATAAGGACGACCTGACGCTCCTGCTGAACGGCCGCAGCGCGGCCGCGTTTGGCTCGCAGGGGCAGGTGCGGACGTGTACGCTTTCCCTCAAACTCGCCGAGCGCGAGCTGTTCTTTCAGGAGGATGGGGAGTACCCCGTACTCCTGCTCGACGACGTGCTTTCCGAGCTGGACCGCCGGCGGCAGGATTTTGTCCTCAACCGCATCGCGGACGGACAGGTGATGATTACCTGCTGCGAGGACGGGATATCGGACAAGCTGCGCGCCGGCGCGGTTTTCCATATAAAAAACGGTAAAATTATTTGACCTTTTCGCGCTTTTCAGTACACAAATGAAGAAAAAAGTGGTATAATCTATAATAGAATGCCACGTTGGGGCAGGGCCGGTGGCGCATGCCAGGCACGGCGGGAGAAAACGCCGGCCGATGCATGCTCCATTGTGTTTTCTTCTGCCCATTTTTCGTGAAAACAGGGGTTTTTTATGTATCTGCATTTGGGACAGGATTATATCGTTCCCCTGCAGACCGTGGTGGCGGTGTTCGATATGGATACGGCGACCGCGTCCAAACGGACGCGTGGGCTGCTCTCCCGCATGCAGGAGGAGGGGCGTATCATCGAGCTGTACGAGGACCTGCCGCGCGCGGCCGTGCTGTGCGAGAACGCGCTGGGCGAAACGCTTTACCTGACCCAGCTTTCGCCGCAGGCGCTGCAAAGGCGCGCGGAAAAGGGGTATGCCGTATAACGCCGCGCATGAAGGAAGTATGTTACCGCAATTTCTCGAAAGGAAATCTGGAAATATGAGTGAAGAATTGGAAATTAAGGACGAGGTACTCGACCTGAAGGTGACCGACGCCTATGACGAGAGCCAGATCCAGGTGCTCGAGGGGCTGGAAGCGGTCCGCAAGCGGCCGGGCATGTACATCGGCTCGACCTCCGCGCGCGGCCTGCACCATCTGGTTTACGAGATCGTGGACAACTCGATCGACGAGGCGTTGGCGGGCTACTGCACCCATATCGAGGTCACGATCGAAAAGGGCGACATCATCCGTGTGGCGGATAACGGCCGCGGCATCCCCTGCGGTATCCATCCGCAGATGGGCATTCCCACGCTCGAGGTCGTGCTGACCGTGCTGCACGCGGGCGGCAAGTTTGACGGTTCGGGCTACAAGGTGTCCGGCGGCCTGCACGGCGTGGGCTCGTCGGTCGTCAACGCGCTGTCCGACTGGATGGAGGCCGAGGTGCGCGACGGGCATACCAGGCACTATATGCGCTTTGAGCGCGGCGTGACGGCCGTTAAAATGCGCGATACGCCCTGCGAGAGCGAAACCGGCACCACCATCCGCTTCCATGCCGATCCGGAGATCTTCGAGACGACCGAATTTGATTACGACGTGCTGGAAAAGCGCCTGCGCGAGCAGGCGTTCCTCAACGCGGGCCTCAAGATCACCCTGCGGGATGAGCGCGACGACGAGCCGGTGGAGGATGTGATGCACTACGAGGGCGGCATCCGCCAGTTTGTCGAGCATCTCAACCGCACCAAGACCCCTCTGCACGAGCAGGTTATTTATATGGAGGGCAGCCGCGATACCTCGATGGCCGAGGTCGCGATGCAGTATACGGACAGCTATAACGAGTTGATCCTTTCCTTTGCCAATAACATCAACACCACTGAGGGCGGCACGCATGAAACCGGCTTCAAGGCTGCGCTTACCCGCGTGCTTAACGATTACGGCAGGAAATATAAGCTGCTCAAGGACGACGAATCCTTCAAGGGCGAGGACGCGCGCGAGGGACTGACCGCGATTATCTCGGTCAAGCTGCAGGAGGCGCAGTTCGAGGGCCAGACCAAGACCAAGCTGGGCAACAGCGATATGCGCGCGCTGGTAGACACCATGGTGTCCGACAAGCTGATGACCTTTTTCGAGGAAAATCCGCAGGTCGCGCGCACCATCATCGAAAAGGCGCAGACCGCCGCGCGCGCCCGTGAGGCGGCCAAAAAGGCGCGCGAGCTGACGCGCCGCAAATCCGCGCTGGACTCGGCCTCCCTGCCGGGCAAGCTGGCGGACTGCATCGAAAAGGACCCCACCTATACCGAAATCTACATCGTGGAGGGTGACTCCGCGGGCGGCTCGGCCAAGGAGGGCCGCGACCGACGGCACCAGGCTATCCTGCCGCTGTGGGGCAAGATGCTGAACGTGGAAAAGGCGCGCCTGGACCGCGTATACGGCAACGACAAGCTCACCCCGATGATCACCGCGTTCGGCGCGGGCTTTGGCGATGATTTCGACCTGTCCAAGCTGCGCTACGGCAAGATTATCCTCATGGCTGATGCCGACGTGGACGGCTCGCACATCCGCACCCTGCTGTTGACCTTCTTCTTCCGCTTCATGCGGCCGCTGATCGAGCACGGGCATGTGTATATCGCCCAGCCGCCGCTGTTTAAGAACGAAAAGGGCAAGGATGTGCGTTATACCTATACGGAGGAGCAGCAGCGCACCTGTATTGCCGAGATGGGCGACAATGTGCGCGTGCAGCGCTACAAAGGTCTGGGCGAGATGGATCCTGAGCAGCTTTGGGAAACCACCATGGATCCGGCAAACCGCACGCTGCTGCAGGTGACGATGGACGACGCGGCCGCCGCGGACGAGACGTTCGCGCTGCTGATGGGCGAAAAGGTCGAGCCGCGCCGCGAATTTATCGAGAAAAACGCGAAATACGTAATGAATCTGGACGTATGATGCGGTTTTCGGCAGGCTGTACCGTATCAGGCCGGCCGGTCAATAACGCCAACATTTTCGGAGGCATAGAATGAGTCAAGAATACGAACAGCAGAAAATTTTACAGGTGGACCTGGAAAAGGAGATGCGCAAGAGCTATATCGATTACGCGATGAGCGTGATCGTCGGCCGCGCGCTGCCCGACGTGCGCGACGGCCTCAAGCCGGTCCACCGCCGCATCCTGTACGCGATGTATGAGGACGGCCTGACCTCGGACAAGCCCTACCGCAAGTCCGCGACCACGGTCGGTAACGTGCTCGGCCGCTATCATCCGCACGGCGACGCTTCGGTATACGACGCGCTGGTGCGCCTGGCGCAGCCGTTTTCCCTGCACTATCCGCTGATCGATGGCCACGGCAACTTTGGCTCGGTGGACGGCGACCCCCCGGCGGCCTACCGTTACACCGAAGCCCGCATGGCCAGGATCGCCAATCATATGCTGGCGGATATTAAGAAAAACACAGTGGATTTCGGCCCGAACTTCGACGAGGAGCGGCAGGAGCCGCTCGTGCTCCCCTCCCGTTTCCCCAACCTTCTGGTAAACGGCTCGTCGGGCATCGCGGTCGGCATGGCGACCAACATCCCGCCGCATAACCTGACCGAGGTGATCGACGGCATCTGCTATGTGATCGACCATCCGGAGGCCGAGCTGGACGAGATCTGTCAGTTCATCAAAGGGCCGGACTTCCCGACCGGCGGCGTCATCATGGGCCGCAGCGGCATCCGCGCGGCGTATGCCACCGGCCGCGGCAAGATCAAGGTGCGCGCCAAGGCCGAGATTGTCGAGCTGGCGAACGGCCGCAGCCAGATCCAGATCACCGAGATCCCGTACATGGTCAACAAGGCGCGCCTGGTTGAAGCGATGGCTAACCTGGTCAAGGACAAGCGCGTGGACGGCATCACCAATATTCAGGACCATTCCTCGCGCGAGGGCATGCAGATCGTGGTGGATATCCGCCGCGACGCCAACGCGCAGGTCATTCTCAACCAGCTTTTCACCTATACCCAGCTTGAGGATACCATTTCGATGATCCATATCGCTCTTGTGCCGACTGGCGCGGCGGGCAAGCTGCAGCCGCGCGTGCTCACGCTGCGGCAGATCATCGACCAGTATGTCGCGTTCCAGAAGGACGTGGTCGAGCGCCGCACGCGCTTTGATCTCAAAAAGGCGCAGGACCGCGCGCATATCCTCGAGGGCCTAAAGGTCGCGACCGATAACATCGACCGCATCATTCAGATCATCCGCGCTTCCAAAAACGAGGCCGAGGCCAAGGAAAACCTGATGGCCGAGCCGTTCTGGATCGACCAGATCGCCTTGCTCGGCATCGTGGACGGATCGGAGCATTTTGAGTTCCATCTGGACGAGCCGCAGGCACAGGCGATCGTGGACATGCGTCTGGGCCGTCTGTCCGGCTTGGAGCAGGAGAAAATCAATGATGAGTACAAAGAGCTGGAGGGGCGCATCGCCTCGTTTGAGGAGGTCCTGTCGTGCGACGCGAACATCCTCGCGGTGGTCAAGGACGAGCTGCAGGAGATCAAGCAAAAGTACGGCGACGAGCGCCATACCGAGATCGCCAACGTCGCGGACGAGATCGACATTGAGGACCTGATCGAGCAGCAGGACTGCGCATATACGCTGACCCATTTCGGCTATATCAAGCGCCAGCCGACCTCGGTTTACCGCGCGCAGCGGCGCGGCGGGCGCGGCGTTTCCGCGATGAGTACGCGCGAGGAGGACTTTGCCAAGGATATTTTCACCGCCTCGACGCATGACACCATCCTGTTCTTCTCCGACCGCGGCAAGGTGTACAAGCTTAAGGGCTACCAGATACCCGAGACCGGCCGCTCGGCCAAGGGCATGAATATCGTCAACCTGCTGGAATTGGAAAACGACGAAAAAATCACCGCCATGTTCCCCATCAAGGAATTTGCGGATGATAAATTCCTGTTCTTCGTCACCCGTCAGGGCGTCGCCAAGCGCGTGGTGCTGAGCGACTTGCAGAACATCCGGCGCGCGGGCCTGCGCGCCCTGAACCTGAACGAGGACGACGCGCTGGTCGATGTGCGCCTGACCGACGGGGAGCAGAATATCCTGATCGCCACGCATGAGGGCCGCGCGATCTGTTTTGACGAAACCGAGGTCCGTGCGATGGGCCGCACCGCGACCGGCGTGCGCGGCATCCGGCTGAACGAGGGCGACTATGTGGTAGGCGCGGCGCGCGCCAGAAAGGGCGCGTATGTGCTTTCCATCACGGAAAACGGCTACGGCAAGCGCACGCCGGTGGAGGACTTTACCATCCACCACCGCGGCGGCGGCGGAATGACGCTGCATAATCTGACCGCCAAAACCGGCCTTGTGGCGGGCATCGCGGTCGTGGATAATGAAAACGACGTGATGATTATAACGGACGACGGCGTAATTATCCGCACCGGCTGCGAGGAGATCCGCGAGTGCGGACGTGGCAGCCAGGGCGTTATTGTGATGCGCACAGGCGAGGATGTCAAGGTGATCTCGATTGCGCGCACGGATAAGGAGGAAGAGGAAGCTTCCGAGGAAGAAACGCAGGCGTAAGCTTTTTGCCGCCCCATTAGGGGCGGCTTTTCCTTTATTCGGAAAGCGAGAAAATTGTCCACATCCTTGTGGACAATTTTTATAAGCAGGCCGTCTGCTCTCCTTTTGGTAAATAAAAAAAGACCGTCTTTCCGAAGAAAAACGGTCTTTCTGTATCCTTTTTTGAAAAAACGTAACGGATTACTCTGCGGTGTAGGGCAGCAGAGCAATGTGACGGGCGCGCTTGATCGCCTCGGTCAGCTGGCGCTGGTGATGCGCGCAGGTGCCGGTCATACGGCGGGGCAGGATCTTGCCGCGCTCGGACATATACTTACGCAGCTTGCCGGCATCCTTATAATCAACGTGCTCGATTTTATCAACACAGAAAGCGCAAACCTTGCGGCGGCGACGGCCGCGCTGCGGGCGCTCTGCACGCTCCGGACGGGGCGTGAATTCCTTTTTGGTTTCTTCCATTGTCGCGTAACCTCCTCTTTGTTAGAATGGGACATCGCCGTCGTCGTCGGCCAGCTCCTGAAAATCCGAATCGCCCGCGGGCAGATCGAATGCGGGAGCAACCTGGGACGCGGCAGGCTCGGGCCGCATCTGCGATCCGTTATCATAGCCGTAACCGCCGCCTGCGTAGCCGCCGTTTGCTTCACGGGACTTTTTGGTTTCGCCGAAGGAAACCTCGTCGCAGTTGACCTCAATGGCCGTGCGGTTGTTGCCGTTCTGGTCCTGCCACTGGCGGGACTGGATGCGGCCGACTACGATCGCCATGACGCCTTTCGCAAACCACTGTGCAACGAATTCCGCCTGACGGCCCCATGCGACACAGTCGATGAAGTCGGTCTGACGTTCGCCGTTCGGGCCCTTGCGGTCGCGGTCGATCGCAAGGCGGAACGAACACACAGCCATATTGCTCTGGGTATGGCGCAACTCGGGATCGCGGGTCAAACGACCCATCAGAATCGCCTTGTTGAGCATTTCAGTTCACCGCCTTAGTCGTCCAGGCAGACGATGATGGAACGCATGATACCGTCCGTGATCTTGTAGATACGGTCCAGTTCAGCCGGAAAAGCGGGAGCGGACTCAAAACGGATCAGGGTGTAAACGCCCTCGGTCTGGTCCTCGATCGGGTACGCCAGACGGCGCTTGCCCCAGTCTTCCACTTCCACGTTCGTGCCGTTTGCCTCGACGAGAGACTTGAACTTGTCCGCAACAGCGGTAGCCGCTGCTTCTTCCAGCGTGGGGTTGACAATGAAGATCGTCTCGTACTTGCCAGAAATCTTTGCCATTTTCTTAGCACCTCCTTTTGGACTTTTGGCCCACATCCAATGATGTGAGCAAGGATACCTTACTATTATATCGAACAGGGAGAAAAAGTCAAGTAAAATCAAGAAAAAAACATTGACGAAACCGCAGAATCATGGTATACTAACAAGGCTGACAAGTTGAAATGCTTGCGTGGCTCAGTTGGTAGAGCAGCGCATTCGTAATGCGCAGGTCGCCGGTTCGAGTCCGGCCGCAAGCTCCAAAAACCCGTTATTTCCAAAGAAATAACGGGTTTTTTACTCTTTTCCAATAAGCTTTCTGAATACCTGACAGTGTCTCCTCGGGTTCCGATAATGCTTCTGCTGTTGGCAATTATGGAGCTTGTATGGTAAAATTATAATAGAGCAGAAAAAGAAACGGGAACAAAGGGTGCTTCTGATAGGTAGGGATAATATGCAGTATATCAGTCATTACCAGTCTCCCCTGGGGGAGATTTTGCTGGCCGCAGATGAGCTCGGCCTAACCGGATTATGGTTTGCGGGGCAAAAATATTTTGCGTTTTATCTGGACAAAGAGCGTGAGGAAAAGGAGATTCCGGTATTCGAACAAGCTAAAAAATGGCTTGCTATTTATTTCTCGGGGAAAGAGCCGGATTTCAAAATCCCGCTCCATTTTATCGGCACGGATTTTCAAAATGAGGTATGGGAAATCCTTTCCTCTATCCCTTATGGACAGACCACGACATATGGGGAGATCGCAAAGCAGCTCGCGGCCAGGCGCGGTTTGGAACGTATGTCTGCCCAAGCGGTGGGCGGAGCCGTTGGGCGAAATGAGATATCCATTATCGTCCCCTGCCATCGCGTTGTTGGAGCAAACGGCAGCTTAACGGGATATGCCGGCGGCATTGATAAAAAAATTGCCCTTCTCCAATTGGAGGGCGCCCTGAAGAAAGAGTATTTTGTGCCAAAACACAGTACGGCGCCTTAAAAGAAAATATAAGCGTCTTTCTGCATCATTCCTTTTCAAAGCGGAAACCGCGCCTCCCTTTTGTGGGCGGGCGCGGTTTTTTTATCGCGAAATCCGTATGCCTGCCCTTGCTTTGCTGAACGCCCCAACATATCAAAAAATATAGGCGGCGGGATTGACCACCAGAGGTCAAAAGGACAGGGATTTTAACGATATCATGACCGGACTGTGGTATGGCATGCGGCGGGGATGGGGAGTTATCCATAGGTATGGGAAAAATCAGAAAAAGGAGAGAAAAAATGCAGGAATTTTTTGACAAGGCAAATTTGCTGTGGGGCGCAGTGATCGCGGTTCTGACGTGGATATTTGGGGAATACTGGTTTGTGTTCCTTCTGTTCCTGGCGCTCAATGTGATCGACTGCATATACGGGTATGCAAAATCAAGGGCAACCCAAACGCTGTCGAGCGAGAAAGGGGCGCGCGGCGTTTTGAAAAAGGTCAGCTATTGGGTGATTATCGCAATTGCGTTCTCGGTATCGGGCTTCCTGATTTCACTGGGGGCGCAGCTTGGAGTTGATTTGGGCTTTCTGCAGCTTTTGGGCTGGTTTGTACTGGCGGTGTATATCATCAATGAACTGACCTCCATTGTGGAAAATATGGTGGCGCTGGGCATCGACGTACCGGAAATATTCGTCAAGGGACTGAACGCAGTGCGGACGGTTGTAAATGATGCGGGCGATCGGGTGATTCCGAAGGACAGCGGGGAAGAAAAGTAAAAAAAACGACAGAGTAGGATGTTTTTTTCAGGGGTAGACGGTGCCATCTTGCGCTTTGTGTACTGGCATGATAGAATAAGGACAAATCCTTATAAAGAAAGCGGGGATATGATCAATGGATAGACAAATACTGGAGTATGTTACCGCCAAAACGCATGAACTGATGCAGGCGCCAACCTGCAGCAGCGAAACAAAAGCCGCTGCGCAAGCCTGGCTGTCTGCGGTCGGTACGGCTGCGGAAAAGGAGCAGACAGGCAAGTATGTTGAGGAGCTGGAAGCGGATATCATGCCGATCGATAACCTGATTGGATTTGCAGGGTCGGAACAAGGCGCGGCGTATTTCGGCGCGGATACTGCGGCCGGTATTGTGGCTCATGCCAAAGAGATAAAGGCGGCAGGAGCACAATATTGTGATTGCCCCGCGTGCGCGATTGTAGCGGACATCCTTGCGAAAAAGGAAGATATTTTAAAATAAGCGTTAATCGTTGGAAAAAAGCCGGAGAAAATCTCCGGCTTTTTTATTTTCCCGCGCTTTTTTGTGTACTGGCGCGTAGTCGTTCATCTTTCCACAGCCCCACCTGCGACAGCCCATAGATACAGGCTTGCAACACTGCAAAAGGGGCTGAACCGGCGGCGGTATTTCTCAAACAAACGGCGGTCGATCTTTCTGTGATGGTACACCATGCACAGCCCGCGCTGGATTGCTAGATCATCAAAGCTGAATACATCCGGTCGCTCCATACAGAACAGAAGGATCATTTCCGCGGTCCATGCGCCGATCCCCCTGAGGGAAGAAAGCGCGGCGACCGCCTCCGCATCCGACATATGCCAGACCTGTTCCAGATCAAACGCGCCATTTTGGACCTTGCGGGCAAAATCGAGGATATATTCCGCCTTGCGGAACCGGCGGATATGACGGTTTTCGCGTCAACTGTGCCGAGCGCTTCCCGCATCCGGTTCCAGATGGTAGTCTGGGCTTTGGTGGATATCTGCTGCCCGACAATGTGGTGGACAACTGCGGAAAACAGGTCGGGGTCGGTCTCACGGCGGATCGGACCGATTTGATCGATCAACGCGCCCAATCGGGCGTCTTTCTTTTTTAGATAATCCGTTTCCGCTTTGCCATATTGAAAATACAAGTGGCAGACACCTCATTTGCAGCAGGATCGTGCGGTTTACATATTGGTTCTATCATATTGCAGGATGGAAAACAAGGATAATGGATAGGTGGGGGAAGGACCGTCAATATGGCAATACCCTTTTTTAGTAGGATTTAACTATAGGTAGTTAAAGGATGTATAACAAGAAATAAGAATCTGATTTGTATAATGCTACAAAAAAACAGGTTATATGGGAAAAAACTTGCATATTCAATATATATAAATTAAAATATAATCAAATAATATCATATTACAATCAATAATACATAATAAAACGTATTTTTAATGGAATAATCTAAAATAATATATTTGGTTGCAAAAAATATTATATATAAAGAATAATAGAAAGGAAAGGATAAAAATGAGTGATAAAATAAAAATTGATCTTATATTTCAGGTTAGTATTTGCGTGAATGATATGGAAGCGGTAATGAAAAATTTTCGTGAACTATTTGATATAGATGAATCAACTTTGATTAAAAGATGTACAAAAGATTTTTATGACCGTGGTGAATTCGATGGGGCTAGATATCTTGGGAAGCACTGTGAATTTTATATAAAGTATTATCGGTTTGATTTGGGTGGAATCGACTTTGAAATCATTGAACCGTTGGATAAGAACTTAGGAAACCCATATTCAGATTTTCTGATCCAGAATGGTGGAAAGAATGGAATTCATCATATCGCATGTAAAATCCATGACAGGACGGTATTTATTCAAAAAATGGAACAAATGGGAATCCCACCGCTGACCTGTGGTACGATGGGCGCACCCATGCCGAATGGAGAAAAGAAAGATTTTTATTTTTACGATTTACGCGATCTGCTTGGAATTATTATTGAGGCCGGAAATATTGTTGTTGGTCCATTGGCCAACCATCCCCTTGCAGGAAATCCAGAAGGATATGTCGGAAACTGACGATAGGAGGATATAGATGACATATATGGATAGTAACAGGAAGCGAGTAGGGATTTGCGAATGGGTATTACCTTTTGTTGGTGTAGAGGCAATAGAATGTGCAGCCCGTATCGGCTTCGATTGCATACAAATTGCAGAGAGGGGAGGATCGGAGGCCGGTTATCCATTATCAGATCAACGAATTCAGGATGAATACCGCCGGGCAATCGATCATACAGGGCTACAAATCCATTCACTACATTTATGGACATTATGCAGGCAGGCCTGTATGATTCATCCCTTGGATAGTGCATGTGGAAGAGTTGGTTTGGAAAGCATATGTGAAGCTGTCAAGGCATGCTACGCACTGGAGATCCCACGTTTGATGCTTACATCCGGCTTCATGTGCCAGATAAAAAATGAAAGGGATTTTGTTCAGTTTTCTGAATCATTGCGCGCGGCGTGCGAAATTGCAGGGGAAAAGGATATTACGGTCGTATTTGAAAGCGCATTAGATGTTTGGGAAATCAAACGGATGTGTGATATAGTCGGCCCTTCCTTACGAATATGCTATGATATTTTTAATCCCATCCGATTCCATACCGCTGATCCCCGAGAGGAAATCAAACAGATCGGGTTAAATAAAATCGATCATTTTCACCTGAAGGATGGACCAGATAATTGTATCGGATGCACCCTGCTCGGGCAGGGCTGCGGACATTTTGATGAAGTTATGAACATCATTCAAACGCTTGGCTATCAGGGAAGCTACATTACGGAAAATTACTATACAGCTTCCCCGCTCTCCGAGCAAGATAACTTTGACGCACTTGCCCATATGGATTTGAAAACCATCCACAGAGCACTGCAACAACAGGTGCTATGACAAAAACAATCTTACACAGACGATATATGATGGCTTCATTGGATGTGATAGTGCTTTTATTTCAGGGTCTGCTGTTCTGGCTTGGCGGATATGTGCTTGTATTTCCAGCTTTTATTGGATATGGATTGCTTTCAATAGTATTTGGTATCATACCATATAAAAGCAGGCGACTGCTTTGAAGTGGCATGATGTTAGGCTGGAAACCGGTTTGTATTTTCAGAAACCGGCAGCTCCTCTGGAAAGAAAAAACAGATTGTCAGAAAAAGGATGTATCAGGCAAAAGATAATTGACATTACTTTCTTGTACTGTTAATATAAACATATACAGGATTTTAGACTTTTTTTGTCATTTTAAAGGGAAATAATAATAAAATAGAGGGGCTCATTATGAACATAGAAAAGCGGCGACAGGATATTATTCATTATTTAATGAAAAATGGTATTGTTTCCGTCAATCATTTGATCGAAATAATGAAAGAGTCTCCAGCAACAATCCGAAGAGACTTAACTTTTTTAGAGGAAAACGGATATATCAGCAGAAGCCGTGGCTATGCGAAATATATCCAGCCTGATATTGTCCACCAGATCAGGATAACGGATGGGCAGGTAGCGGTTGCCCGGGAAGCAGCAAAACTGATACCGGCAAATTCGACGATCTTTTTGGACTCCGGCGCTTCTGCTCTGGCATTGGCGCAGCAAATAACGAATCGTGATGATATTACGGTGATTACTAATTCACTGACCGCTGCTAATGTTTTGGCGGCAACCAACGTTACGACTTATGTGATCGGCGGATATCTGGAGGGAAGGCAGGAAGCTCTGGTTGGTCCGGAGGCGGAAAATTATATTCGTACAATGAAATTCCCTATTTTGTTTTTAACAACCACAGGTGTGCGGGGAACACAGGGGCTGGCTTGTGTTACACCGTTCCAAGCAAACCTGAAGAGTGCGTTGATTGAAGCTTCGGAAAAAGTTGTTGTACTCGCCGACGCAAAAAAGTTTGAAAAGGATTCGCTTCGTGTATTTGCAGACTTCAAAAATTTAGATATTATTATTGTGGATCAGCCCATCAGGAATCAGGCGCAGTTGATGGCCTTGGAAAAGAATCAGGTGGAATTGATTATTGCGGAACAATGAATACATATAGCTTTATGCTTTTGCAGTATAGGTTTTGAATAGAATCACAATAAAAAACTGGTTTGGGAACTATGTCCCAAACCAGTTTTTTATTGAAAGGTTAAGGCTGCAGGAGTATTTTTATGCCCTCACGGTTGCGCATCATATGGATGCCGCGCTCCCATTGTTCCAAGGGGAGGATATGCGTAATAAGCGGATCAAGCCGAAGCATGTTTTTAGAAAGAAGGCCAAGGCAATTTCTCCATGAGATGACATCATAGGCATGGTGGCCCTTCACAATCTGCGCGCGGTATGTTAAATCATTCAATGAAAAATTTAGTGGAGCAGTACTCGCGCCAACCTTAACAATGGTCCCATCCTTGCGCACACCAGAAATGGCCTGGAGGAGTACTGAGGGGGCTCCGGCACAGTCTATCGCTACATCAGCCCCTTCCACTCCACAAACCTCGTGGATGCGGGAAACAAAGTCCTCGGCATCCGATGCAATGAATTCAGTAACCCCCATTTCATATGCTACATCAAGCCGAAGCGCTTTATCAGCAGAAAGGCCAACCATTATGACATCCTTTGCGCCCATGATATGGCAGAACTGCGTCGCTAAAAGCCCGATTGGACCGGGGCCAAAAACAATTGCGCTTTCGCCCGGGCGTAAGCCGGATTCCTGAGCTACAGCTTTATAAGCATTACAGATAGGGTCCAGGATGGCAGCGTATTCATAAGGGACCCCATCAGGGATACGCATTAAAGCCCATTTATGGATACGAAGGATCTCTCCTGGTATTTTGACATATTTGGCAAAACCGCCATCCATGCCATAGCCAAGGGCAACTCGTTCCATACAGTTGAGGAATAACCCGCTGGTACAGGCATGGCATTTTCCGCAGACATGTCCTGTGTTATCGGAAACAACACGGTCGCCGGGCTTCCAATCGGATACCTGGCTGCCGACCTGCACTACAGTACCGGCAAATTCATGCCCGACAATGCAAATGCCTCCCTTTTCACCCCCATTAAAATATGTAGCAACATCAGAACCGCATATGGCAGCGTATTTGACCTCTATAATGACATCTTCCGGACCGCAGGTTGGATCCGGCATATCACGGAATTCATATTGCCTTGGCTCATAACCATACCGGTAGACAGCCTTCATTATAATCACTCCTTATTCTTTTATAATGAGGATAAAACACATTAATTGATTTTATAGTGATTGTAAAATTGATTATACGATAGATATAGGATATATTATTTCAAAAAGAAAGTCAAGAATAAAGCGGCGATGTACACACAAAACTACGAAAATGAATAAAATAATATCTATCTATTTGTGTTATATAACAAATAATTTATAGGATTTAAAATATAAGAAAAAAATAGTTGTGAAATGATCATAAAATGATTGATAAATATTTATATAATTTATCAATATTGACATATCAAGTGAGCGAATATATAATTGTGATCATAATAAAGCTGCAACAGAGCAGAAAAAGATTATAAAATAAGAGCAGAAAAAGATTATAAAATAAGAAATGCTGATTTTTTCTGTAGCGCAGCAAAATTAGGAGGATATTATGAAAAGGTTAGTCAGTACTATTTTAGCATTGTCCCTGATCTTTGCACTGGTTGGCTGTGGCAACAGCAACGATGATGTCTCCACTAGCTCTGATGGAAGCGAACTGACCACATTGCTCTATGGCGCACCCTCGACTGCAACCTCTGTAACGGTTTGGTATGCGCTGCAGCAGGGGTATTTTGAGGACTACGGCGTTGACCTCCAGATTACATTTTTCAACAGCGGTACTTCGATCAATGACGCGGCCCGCGCTGGGGAGATCGATTTGTATTCTCTTGGAAGCATGATGTCGACGACTGGCGCAACGACTTTTGGCTCCCAGCTGCTTTGCTATCTTGCCCCGGACAACGCGGCCTACCGTGTGTATGCGCGCAATGATTCCGAGATCATTACTTCGGGTCAGGGGCATATTGAAAAGTATCCGAATATTTATGGATCGGCGGATGCATGGAAAAACTCGACTGTGCTTTGGACCAAGGGCCAGTCCGGACACTATACGATCAATGCCATTCTTGAGATGCTGGGTCTGACAAGCGATGATGTGACCTCGATCGATATGGAGCAGAACCAGATCCCCGCAGCGTTTGCAGCTGGTGAGGGAGACGTTATGGTAGCAGGCATCCCCAACTGGAATGAATTTGAGGCGGATCCGGAGCACTATACAATGGTAGCTTCCCTGGATGAACTGTATCCGGATTATGATAATATCGCAACCATCATGGCCTGCCCAGATGCTCTGGAAAATAAACAGGAAGCGCTGAAAGGGTTTGCAAAGGGCGTCATGCGCGCGCAAAATGAGTTTGCAAACGATGATGACCTATTTAAAGAATGGATGTACATTTGGCAGAGCGAATATAACGTCGATGTTACCGAGGAGAGCGCAGCAAATGACTGTGCATTTTACAAGATGCCTACACTGGAATGGAGCCGTCAATATTTTGAGGGCGGCGAAGACAGCATCTGTGCCAATGGGTTTATGAAGATTGCAGAATTTATGAACTCTGTGGATCAGATGAGTGATGAGGTGTTTGCAGAATATAACGCTGATGATTATATTGCCGACGACATTATCCTTGCCGCGTTGGATGAGCTGGAGGCGGAACAAAGCTAACTCCTTGACCTGACGTGTGATATTAGGTAACGCTATGGATTGGTATATGGCTGCTTTCACCTACCTGTGCAAGCAGCCATATCTTTAAAAGGAGATCATTAGTAAATGCAAAAGAAGAAAAAGCTGAACCGGTATACGGTGATAAGCGTAATTTCGCTGATCGTTTTTTTTGTGGGATGGGAACTGATTGTCCGTCTGGGACTGGTGGACCCAGGCAAGCTTTCTGCACCGTCTTCAGTCATTGAGTTGTTTATCGAAAAGCTTAGTTCAGAATATCCGGACGGCGCCACCATTCAGGCGAATACCTGGGCGAGCCTGCGTATTGTTTTAGAAGGCTTTGCCATGGCTTGTATCATTGGTATCCCCCTTGGCCTGCTGATGGGATTCTTTGAGGGGGCAGAACGCTTTTTTCGCCCGATATTTGAAATGCTCCGTCCGATTCCAACGCTTGCATGGGTGCCGATCGTATTACTGATATTCGGGATTGGCGACAGCGGCAAGGTTTGCATTATTTTTATTGGTTCTATGGTTTCGCTGACAATCAATACATGGACGGGCATCAGAGGAACCAAAAAGGTGCTTTTGAATGTTGCACAGGTTGGAGGAGCCTCGCGGGCGCAGATGTTTTTCAGAGTGGGTATCCCATCTGCCATCCCCATGATTTTTACAGGCCTGCGCATTTCTCTCGGTATTGCTTTTGCTACGCTGGTAGCGGCTGAAATGGTTGCTGCAACGATTGGCTTGGGTTATATGATGAATCAGGGAAGAAAGCTGATGGATACAGACCTGATCTTCCTCGGTGTTGTGGTAATAGGTATCATCGGCTTCTTGATTAACTATGTGATGAGTATTCTGGAACGGAATATAGCGCCCTGGTCTACGGAGGAACCGAAATGAAGCAGTTAAAAAATTTAGAATTTTTCAGTAATTGGAAATGGATTCTCTCCATTATTTCCGTTGTTCTGTTTTTTATTGCCTGGCATATCTACGGACTCAATACCCGCGTACCGACACCGATTGAAACCGTCTCTATGCTGGTGGAAATGTTTGAGCGGAAAAGAGTAGGCAGCGCATCCCTTCTGGTCCATATTGGCGCGAGCATGAAGCGCATTACGCTAGGTTTTGTATTCTCATGTATTATAGGCATCGTACTCGGTGTACTTATGGGATGGTTCAAAACCTTCCGGGCGATTTTTCAGCCGATTTTTGAAATGATCCGTCCGGTGCCGGGTCTTGCGTGGATCCCATTATTTATCCTGTGGTTCGGGATTGGGGATAAAACAAACATCATCATGATCGTATTCGGTGCGTTTGTGCCGATCTGCCTCAATACTTACCATGGTATGACGCATGTTGACCCCACACTGATAAAGGCAGGCAAAATTTTGGGTGCCAACAATACAAACATGCTAAAGAATATCGTCCTTCCGGACAGTATTCCGGCTATTGTGGCAGGGATGAGAACCTCGCTAGGCAGTTGCTGGATGAGCGTTGTTGCGTCAGAGATGATCGTCGCCCGGTCGGGCCTCGGATATGTGATTTTATCTGCAATGGACAGTATGAATTATGAGATGGTCATGGCGACTATGATTCTGATAGCAGTTGGTTGTGCTGTATACAATTTTCTATTTACAAAACTGGAAAGGGTGTTATGTCCGTGGCTATACCTGAAACAAAAGTAGTTCTAAAAGACATTAAAAAGAGCTTTACGACCAAAAACGGTACTCTGCAAGTATTGGATGGTATCAGCCTGGAGGTACGCGAAAATGAATTCCTTGTTCTGTTTGGGCCAGGCCAATGCGGAAAAACCGTTTTGTTAAATGTTATGGCGCAGCTGGAGGAGCCGGATGCAGGACAGGTCATTTATTCTGATAATCGAAAGGTATATGGAAATATAGGCGTTGTATTTCAGCAGTATGCGATCTATCCCTGGAAAACCGTTCTGGAGAACGTGGAGATGAATGGAAAATTTAAAGGGGTTCCAAAGGAAAAGCGACGCAAGGAAGCAATGGAATACATTAAACTAGTGGGACTAGAGGGATTTGAGAAAAGTTATCCATCCCAGCTATCCGGAGGAATGAAGCAGCGAGTCGGTATCGCACGGGCCTATGCGACAAATTCTGACATTATTTTAATGGATGAACCCTTTGGCGCGCTCGATGCGCAAACGCGGTATCAAATGCAGGAAGAGATCCTGCGTATATGGCAGCAGAAAAAATGCACGATTGTATTTATCACCAATAATGTGGAGGAAGCGGTTACCTTGGGTGATCGGATTGTTTTGCTCAGCAATAAGCCCTGTCAAGTGGTGGAGGAGTTTGTTCCTGATCTGCCCCGTCCACGCAACAATATGGATCCGCGTTTTTTGGAACTGCGCAATGAAATTGCTTCCAAAGTGGATCTGGCGCTGTAATTCAGGTTCCTATTACTTTATCAATAGCTGGAGGTGCTTTTGTGAGCGAGGAAACCAAGGTTAAAGTCCGTAATTTAACAAAGAAATTTGGCGATCTGCTGGTTTTGGATAATGCTTCGTTTGATATAAAAAAGGGGGAATTTGTTTGCATTGTAGGTCCCACAGGATGTGGGAAAACTACCTTTTTAAACCTTCTGGTAAAGCTGATTGAACCGACCGCAGGGGAGATCCTGATTGATGGAGAGCCTGCAGACCCCAAAAAGCATAATTTGAGCTTTGTATTTCAAGAGCCATCTGCCTTTCCTTGGCTGACCGTAGAAAAAAATTTACGCTTTAATTTAGAGATCAAGCATTATTCAAAGGATGAAATTGATAAACGTGTTGCCCGGATGGCAAAATTACTCGGATTGGAGAAAGTAATGAACGCTTATCCAAGAGAACTATCTGCCAGCGCGCAGCAGCGCGTTGTCATTGGCAGAAGCTTTGCGATGTATCCAGACCTGCTGCTTATGGATGAGCCATACGGACAAATGGATATCAAAATGAGATACTATCTGGAGGATGAGGTCATCAAGCTTTGGAAAGAAACCGGAGCCACCGTTATATTTATTACCCACAATGTCGAGGAAGCCGTATATTTGGCACAACGCTGCCTGATTATGTCGCCCAAGCCTACAACAATCAAAGAGGAGGTAAATATTGATTTACCGTATCCTCGGAATGTTGCGGATGCACAGTTTATAGAATATCGTGAGCATATCACCGAAATGATCAAGTGGTGGTAAATATAAATGTTTGGATTTTTTAATATAACAATAAAAAAAATAGATTAACTCATAGAATAAATTCAATAAGTCTGTTTTGTTGATAGAAGTATGACTATAAAATTATTTATATACAAATTAATTAATCAATAATTGTATATAACGATGAAAAAACAAAAAAATATTGATTATTAATCAATAAAAGATTAAAATATAATCATAAAAATCTTTTTATAATCAAAAAGGAGAGGTTGAAATGAAAATTGCATTTGGTGTAGATCCTGGCGGACTGGAGCTTCGTGCTGGGGTACTGGAGCACCTGAGGGCTATGGGACATGAGGTTGTGGAAGTTGGAACAACAGATCAGGAGAATGTTGTCCCGTACATGATCGTGGGCAGAAACGTAGCGGAAAAAGTAACAGGCGGCGAATGTGATCGCGGTGTTGTGATGTGCGGAACAGGAATGGGGATCAGCATTGCAACAAATAAAAATAAAGGCGCTCGCTGTGCGTTGTGTGAAAGCTGGTATGCGGCACGCGAAAGCCGAATTGTAAATGACGCCAATATCATTGCATTGGGAGGAACGACGACCAGCCTTCGTATGGCATGCGAGATGATTGACGTTTTTATGAAAACAGAATGGGGGCAGGGTTTGCCGGAGTTCCGCGTACAGCGTATCAAAAATGGTGCTAAGGATCTTGCTACTTATGAAGACGAGCAGTTTGGCAAATAAAATACGGCAAAGCGGATAACAGGCGCTTTCGGCAGGGGAATGTAAACGGCTTCAGAAAATGACCGGAACGTAGCCGGAAAAGTCTTTGTTTTGAAGCCATGGTGGGCGAGGTAGCGTATGAAAAATGATGAGCGCAGGGAAAAAATATATGACATGCTGGTGCGGGAGGAAAAGATGTCGGTGAACGACATTATCCGCAGGGTCGGAGATTCACCCGCTACAATTCGTCGCGATTTGACGTTTCTGGAAAAGAACGGATATATTTTGCGCACGCACGGCTACGCCAAATATATCCAGCCTGAAATAGTACATATGAAGGAATTTTCAGCCGATAAAATTGCGATTGCCCGTGCGGCAGTCAAGCTGGTTGAGGAGGGGGACGCTCTGCTGCTCGATTCTGGTTTCTCAACCCTTGCGCTTGCCTATCAGATGGTTGGAATGAAAAACCTGTCCATTGTCACAAATTCCATCCCAGTCGCACATTTGTATTCAACGCATGGAGAAATACAGACCTATCTGACCGGCGGTTTTCTGCGGGTGCGGGAAGCCGCGCTGGTTGGAAGAGAAGTGGAGGAGTATGTAAGCCGGATTCATGTTTCTAAGCTGTTTTTATCCACAACCGGCGTGCGGGGGACGGAGGGACTGAGCTGCGTTACACCGTTTCAGGCCGAAGTCACGGGCGTTTATCCGTGCTGCGGACCAGGTAATCTTGTTGATTGAACACGGAAAATTTGACATTGACGCGCTTATGGTATTTGCGCGATTTGAGGAGATAGACTGCATCGTTACCTCCGAGCCGATCGCCTCCCCAGATCTTGCCACCCATTTGGATAAGCTGGGCGTTAAGGTGATCGTGGCAAAGTAAATAAAATCGAAAAGGAGAGGAAAGCACAGCATGAAGATGATGAAGGCGCTGGTCTATGAAAAGGCCGGCAGAGAAAACGCTTCTGTCAAGCTGGTTCCATATCCATCCTGCGGAGCGGATGACGTGATTATCAAGGTGATGGCGTGCGGCATCTGTAAATGGGCAGAGATCGGGCATGATACCACCGGCACCGGATTGGCGCGTTACCCTGTGATTAACGGGCATGAATTCGCAGGCTATGTGCAGGAGGTCGGGGAAAATGTTACGACATTCCAGCCCGGCGACCGAGTGACCGCGGATAATGCGGTTCCATGCGGCAAGTGCTGGTACTGCAAAAACGGGAAGGCGCTGTTCTGTGAAAACTTTGGCTCCCTCGGACATAACATCAATGGCGGTTTTGCCCAGTATCTGGTTATCCGTCAGGATAATGTTGTCAAGCTGCCTGACACCCTCTCCTTTGATGAAGCAAGTGTGGCCGAACCGGTTGCCTGTGCGATAGAAGCTCTCGATCGAGCGAATATTCGGCCGGGCGAGCAAGTTGTCGTCAGCGGTATGGGACCGCACGGCATCATCCTTGCACAGCTCTGCCATTTCTCCAACGCGATGCGGTCGGTCGCGGTCGGGCTGGTGCAATCAAGGTTGGACACTTTGGCAAGCTATGGTGTACCAACACTGCTGATTGACCGGAATGACCAGCAAGCTAACCTGAAAAAGCTGCGCGCGGCATTCCCAGATGGGATAGACTGCATCATTGATACTTCTGGCGCTTGGTCTATGGTGGAAACCCTTGTCAAGCTGCTTAAAAAAGGTGGCCGCATGATTCAGTATGGCAGCTATCATGCTGCTATTTCCCTGGAAAACCCGGCTCAATTCCTAAATAATTTGCATTATAATAACCAGAGCTATATTGGCGTAAGCTGCCAGGTCAATAATTTTCCGCGCGCGGTCGAATATATGGGGAGTGGTAAGTGCAATGTGAGCACACTTGTCACACATACCTTTTCGTTGGATGACTATTTCCACGCGCTGGACACCAATAAAACAGATAAATCCGCGCTTAAGGTGGTTATTCATCCAAATGGAGACCCAAACGCCCCATTCGTACCGGAGGCTTGAACGCGTATGAAAATGTATGTGCTGGATAACGGTGTGATCCGTATTATAAGTGACAACAAGGTAACAGGCGGAGGCACAGCGGATATACCGATCCACAGCTTTCTATTTGATACGCCGGAGGGATATGTACTGTTTGACACAGGATGCGATCCGGACGGCATGAGCGGCGCCTGGCCTGCGCATATGCAGGTGAACCCTTACATCGCGGGCGAAAACGGGTATGTGCAGGAACGGCTTGCACAACTCGGCCTTGCGTGTGACGATATCCGGTATGTGGTGGTGTCGCACCTGCACATCGATCATGCAGGTGGGTTGAAATTTTTTCCGAATGCCGAGGTAATCGTCAGTAGGACGGAACTCTGCAAAACTCTGCGTGATTATGTCCGCCGTGATTTCTCCGGCTTCCATATGCAGTCGGATATCGAAAGCTGGCTCAAGGCAGAAATCAGATGGAGGCCGGTGCCGGAGGATATAGAGGAATTTACTCTGTTGCCCGGGCTTCGTATCCTGAATTTTGGACCGGGCCACTCCTATGGCATGCTGGGAATCCTGGCAGAACTGGACAGCGGCGCGAAATATCTGCTGGCAGCGGATACTATCTATACAAAGGAGCACATCGGCCCACCGGTACAGATCGCCGGTATCGCATATGATGCCAAGGGTTATGTAAAAACCGTGGAGCGTATTGTCCAGCGTAGTCAAGACGAAGGGGCAGATATCCTGTTTGGCCATGATATGGAGCAGTTCCGCACGCTGACCAAATCAATGGAGGGCTATTATGATTGAAAGGTGGAGCAATATGCAGAACCAAGCAATGGTCATGACGGATGTACGCAAATTTGAGCTGTGCAACGTTTCCATGCCGGAGGTCGGCACAGACGAGCTGGGGATTGCGGTTAAGAGCGTTGGCATTTGCGGCTCAGACATGCATTTCTATGAGGGAAAGGCGTTTTCAATTTTCCCAAATTCGCTGCCGTTTGTTTTGGGGCATGAAGCGGCCGGCGTTGTGTACCAGGTCGGGGAAAATGTAAAGGATTTTCAGGTAGGAGACCGTGTAGCAATCGAGCCGGGTGTCCCCTGCGGAAAATGCGCGTTTTGTGAGAGCGGGCGTTATAATCTCTGTCCGGATGTTGTCTTTCTGGCAACGCCGCCGGTGGAGGGCGCGCTCAAACGCTACATTAAATATCCGGCATTCAAAACATACCGGCTGCCGGATAATCTGTCTATGACAGAAGGTGCGCTGCTGGAACCGCTTTCCGTCGGCATACACGCAGCACAGCGCAGCGGTGTAACGATTGGGAAAACGGTCGCTATATTGGGCGGCGGCTGTATTGGTCTATGCACGCTGCTTGCGGCAAAGGCTTGGGGCGCATCGCGCATTATCGTTTGCGATCTGTTTGACAGCCATCTGAATAAGGCGCTCGCACTCGGTGCGACCGACACGGTAAACTCAGGTACACAGAATACGGTCGAACAGATTATGAAACTGACCGGCGGGGCAGGAGTTGATATCGTTTTTGAAACAGCGGGCAGTCCGGTTACGGCAGCGCAGACCAGCCATATCGTTGGGCGCGGGGGAACGATTGTCATGGTCGGCAACATCATGCCGGACGTGCCGTTCAGCTTTCGCAATCTATATAAAAAAGAAGCAGAGGTGCGCGCGGTATTCCGCTACTGCAACACTTATCCTATCGCGCTTCAGGCCGTTGCATCAGGTCGGATTGATGTAAAGCGGATTGTTTCCGCCTCCTACCCGTTTGAACAGGCACAGCAGGCGTTTGATCATGCGGTGGATGACAAAGTGAACTGCGTCAAAGCGGTTATCACAATGGAATAGAGGATTATTTCAAATAAGGAAAGGACGAAAAACATGAGCAATGTAACAGAAATGAAAAGGCTGGCATATGAGATCCGTATTCATGTGCTAGATATGCTGGCCGAGCACTCGCACGGCCATGTCGGCGGCAGCTTGTCGATTGCGGACGCGATTGCGGTATTGTATGCCGGCGTGCTGCGGCATGATCCGAAAAATCCGCAGTGGGAGGATCGTGATTACCTGGTACTGTCCAAGGGGCACTGTGGGCCGGCACTGTATTCGGCGCTTGCGCTGCGCGGCTTTTTCCCGATGGACTGGTTGTATACGCTCAACCACCTGGGTACGCATCTTCCCAGCCATGTGGATAAAAATCTGACACCGGGCATCGATATGACGGCCGGTTCACTGGGACAGGGTGTTTCGTGCGCCTGCGGAATGGCAATGGGCCTCAAGCTTTCCGGAAAGAAGAACACGGTTTTCGCTATTATCGGTGATGGGGAAGCGCAGGAGGGACAGGTCTGGGAGACTATGCAAATCGCACCCGCACAAAAGCTGGATAATTTCATCATTATGCTGGATAACAACAAACAACAGCTTGATGATTTCACCGATACCATATGCCCGTTGGGCGACATGCGCCGGAAAGCAGAGGATTTCGGTTGGTTCGCACTTGATGTAGATGGCCATGATTGTGCCGCGATCGCGGATGCGGTCGCGCAGTGCCGCGCCGCCGGCAAGCCGGGTTTCATCAACCTGCGCACGGTTAAGGGCAAGGGCTGGCCGGAAAAGGAGGCCGTGAACGGTAACCACGGCGTTAAGGGCATGGATCATGCGATGGTCGCGGGCGCAATCGAGGCGCTCAAGGCCGAGCTGGCCGCGCTTTGAGATTGGAAAGAGGAGGAAAACAGGACATGATCAAGCTTGCAAAGGAAAATATTGTCGAGGAACTTGACCTCAAGGGCGCCTATATGGATGAGTTGCTCGCGCAGGCCGCGAAAAACGAAAATATCGTTGACGTGGAAGCCGATCTGGCCAACTGCATTAACGCGCCACAGTTTAAAGCAGCATATCCGGAGCGTTTTTTTGATATCGGCATCGCAGAGCAATCGCTAGCTTCGGTTTCCGCCGGGATGGCAGCAGTCGGCAAAATCCCATTCTGTCATTCATTTGCCGCGTTTGCGTCGCGCCGCATGTGCGACCAGAATTACATCTCCTGTGCTTATGCGCAGAACAACGTTAAAATCGTTGGATCCGATCCCGCAATCTCTGCAGGGGAAAACGGAGGCACGCATCAGGCGAACGAGGATCTGGCACTCATGCGGCCCATCGCGGGAATTACGATCCTTGAGCCGACCGATACAGTAATGATGAAATGGGCAGTCGATCAGGCAGCGAATACCGAGGGTGTGTTTTATCTTCGTGTCCAGCGCACGGGTAATATTAAAATCTATGAGGAAGGCTCTACGTTCGAGATCGGCAAGGCCAATGTAGTGGTTGAAGGTACGGATGTGACACTGATTGCGGAGGGCAACCTGATGTTGACGACCTGCATGGAAGCCGCGAAAAAGCTGATGGCAGAAGGCATCTCAGCCCGTGTCGTGGATATGTTCTGCATCAAGCCGATCGACAAGGTGTGCATCCTGAAATGCGCGGCCGAAACCGGTGCGATCGTAACCGCGGAAAACCATTCCATAATCGGCGGACTTGGTTCTGCAGTTGCAGAGGTATTGGCCGAGGGCGGCTGTGCTGCACCGCTGCGCCGTATCGGCATACAGGATCGCTTCGGAGAGGTCGCTACCACGCCCGAGCTACAGATCTGCATGAAAATGACTGCGGCCGACGTGGCGGCGGCGGCCAAGGACGCGATTTCAGCCAAAAAATAACCGGGGGTATGTCTCGTGAAGCCAGCCGCCTGCCCAAGACAGGGGCGGGCGGCTGGAACGATCATTGCCTTTCTGTAGGGGAGGAGATATCTATGCAGTTATTTTGTGTCAAGCCTAAAGTCCATTGTATTGATACATTTGCCGCGTTTGCAGCAGAGTTTGCACTTGGTCCGCGCGACCTGCTGCTGACCGAGACGTTTTTGTACGAACGGTTTATCAAAGCTGCGGGCCTGTCCTGCCCGATCATTCTCAAGGACAAATACGATGCGGGGGAACCGAAAGAGGAAACCGTAGATCAGATACTGGCCGATATGCAGCCGTTCCCAATCGACCGCGTGGTTGCAGTTGGTGGCGGCAGCGTGATCGACATTGCAAAGGTGCTGATCATTCGCGATGCCCGGCCGATAGGACGGATAATACGGGGAGAACAGCCCTTTGAAACGGATAAGCAGCTTATTATTCTGCCGACGACCTGCGGCACGGGCAGTGAGGTAACGTTTGGCGGCATTATCACAATGAAAGACACCGGCCTTAAAACCGCGATTATGGATGAACGCCTGAGCGCGGACCATGCGGTGTTGGTACCCGAACTGGTAGCGGAACTGCCGATTAAATTTTTCATTCACTGCTCGGTAGACGCGCTGGGACATTCGATGGAATCCTATGTATCCGCCGCGCGTGGTAATGAGATGGCGCGCGCGGTTGGGGCGCGGGCCGTGCAGTTGATCCTGAATGGCTACAGGCAGCTGATCGAAAAAGGTGCCGCGTATAAAGCGCTGCTGGCAAAGGATTTTATCCAGGCAAGCTGTCTGGCGGGCATGGCGGTGAATAATGGCGGCGCGGGTCCGGTACATGCATTGGCATATCCTCTGGGAGAAAAGTACAAAATAAGCCACGGTGAGTCTATCTACCAGTTTTTGACTGCCGTATTCTCCATGTATGACCAGATTAGGCCGGAGGGGGCGCTTGCCGAGTTGAAAGACATTGTAGAAAAGCCGCTACAGGAAGCGGGCTTTGCCGGGGAAGCACCTGTGTTTGAGCGTTTGGAGAAAATGCTGAACCAGCTGTATCCCAACCGTCCTTTGCGGGAAACGGGAATGACAGAGCAGGATATCAAGCCCTTTACCGAAAGCATTTTTGCCTCAAAGCAGCGTTTACTTGTAGCGAGCTATGTGCCATTCACCCGGGAACAGGCAGCTGAGATCTACCGCCGCCGTTTTTAAGCGGCAAAAGAAAAACTGAACAAAAGCCTTGTGACGATCAGAAAGGTGTGAATTGATTTATGAACAACACAGAACTCAAGGAACTACGGGTTACGGCGGCAAAATGCCGGCAAAAGATCCTCCGCATGTGCAAGGCGCATAAGGCGGGACACTTGGGCGGCGCGAATTCCTGTATTGATATCGTGACTGCGCTGTATTTCCATACAATGAAAGTAGATCCCAACAATCCGGAGCTGGAAGACCGCGACCGGTTCGTGCTTTCCGCAGGACACAAATGCCTTGCACAATATACCGCGCTGTGCCAAAAAGGCTTTTTTCCAGAGGACCTGCTGGATACTTATGGCTGTCTGAACTGCCGCATGCCCGGGCATCCAGATATGAAAAAGCTGCCCGGAATTGAAGCAAATACCGGCGCGCTGGGACATGGCCTGTCGATTGCCTGCGGTATGGCGCTGGCATTACGCGCAAAGGGGCTTGACTCCCGGGTTTTTACCATCTTAGGGGATGGTGAACTTGCCGAGGGGACGAACTGGGAGGGGGCAGCAATCGCCCACCATTATAAACTGGATAATCTGACTGCCATTGTCGATAACAACGGCCTACAGATTGGCGGAGATGTGACCCGCATCATGGATTTTTCACCGATTCGTGCGCATTTCGAGGGCTTTGGCTGGGTGGTTCGTGAGATCGACGGACACGACATGGCACAGATCGTGCAGATATTGGATGCGCTGCCGTTTGAAAAGGGAAGACCTTCGCTGATTATTGCGAAAACCATTAAAGGAAAGGGCTTTTCCAAGGCCGAAAATGTAGGGAAATACCATTTCTGGCTGCCGACTCCTGAGGAGATGGAGCTGGCGGAACAGGAAAATGCTGCAGAATTGGAGGCGCTTGAGAATGAGTAATCAGGTAAAGAGCTTTAAAAATGCGCTTAGTGACTGCATGATGGCGGCGGCGGAAAAGGACCCCAGCATTGTTCTGCTGTCCGCGGACAGCGGACCGAATTCCGGTTTTGGGCCGTTTATTGAAAAGTACCCTGACCGGTTTTATGAAATGGGTATTATGGAGGCCGGTGCGGAAAGTGTGGCCTCCGGTATGGCGACCTGCGGCCTGACGCCAATCTTTTGCGCCCCCGCCCCATTCGTCACTGGCCGACCGTATGAGTTTTTCCGCATCGATCTCGGCTATATGCACCAGAATGTTAAGGTGATCGGCCGGAATTGCGGCTTCAGCTATTCAGATCTGGGACCGACTCATTATGGACTGGATGATATTGCACTGGTACGGGCGATACCTGATGTGATGATTCTTGCACCGCAGGACGCCTATGAGCTGGAGGATTGTTTCCAGGCCATGCTGACCTATCGCGGGCCAGTCTATATGCGCGTTCACAATTCCGCGTTGCCGGTACCGGAAGTGCGCCGCCCTTTTGAACTGGGAAAAGCGGTCATTTACGAGGAAGGATCCGATATTTCGATTATTTCGACCGGAAACCTGACACCGAATGTACTGGAGGCTGTGGAACAGCTCAAAGCCTCCGGCCTGCGTCCGACAGTGGTGGGGATCCACACACTGCGGCCGATCGACCGTGATGCCATCCACAAAGCGGCAGAGACAGGAAAGATCGTCACGGTGGAGGAGCATTTTACCGTCGGTGGATTAGGCTCGATCGTGGCCGACATATGTGCAGAGGACTGTCCGGTCCGCATCAAACGCATCGGCGCTCCGCATATTTACACCAGCTCCGGCGAATATCCCGATATGGCGCAGCTATACGGCCTTGACGCGGCAAGCATTGCCCAAGCCGTGGCCGCCTTTGCGCAGGCATAAAAATACCCCCATCCGAAGCATTCGCTTCGGATGGGGGCATCCCTTTGGCGCAGGCTCAGCCGCGCTTTTTCTTTTCCGGCATGTTGTACTGACGGATCAGATAGCGCACATAGGTATTATTCTCGATCGAGCGCTCGCTCATGGTGCAGATCGCCTGCAAAAACTTGTTCATGTTCTGTGGCCTCCCTTGCGGTTTGATTTTTGGATGGTATTTATCATACGCGGTTTGAGAGGAGAAAACAAGACGATATTTAAACAAATAGCACAAAAGTAAATATATTAATTTGTATAATATGATGAAATATACGCTGTAAACCCGCATCTCCTGCCGCAGATCATATTGACTTCTGCGCCTGCATATGGTATGATAAAGCGCAATAAGGGAGTAGTCGGCACGGAGCGTTCCAGCCGTGCGGCAGGGCCAACATACTGGGGAGGACGCTCCTCTGGCTTTGCATGAAATGACGAGACTTATCTGTTCGAGGAGGCAGATGGGTCTTATTTTTTATGCTTTTCTGCCGCCCGTGTACGACAAGGAGGACAAGAAATGGGTTTGTTGGAGCTGTTCATTATCGCGGTGGGGCTGTCCATGGACGCGTTTGCGGTATCCATCTGCAAGGGGTTGAGCGTACGCACGCTCAGGCTGCGGCATGCGCTGGTCACGGGGCTGTATTTCGGCGGTTTCCAGATGCTCATGCCGCTGATCGGGTTCGCGCTCGGGGTGCGGTTCCAAACGCTGATTACCAGCGTGGATCATTGGATCGCGTTTGTGCTGCTGGCCCTGATCGGCGGCAACATGGTCCGCGAGTCGCGCGCGCAGGAGGAGGAAAGCCTGAGCGATTCCTTTTCCTTTGCCACAATGCTGCCGCTCGCGGTGGCGACCAGCATCGATGCGCTGGCCGTGGGCGTGACGTTCGCGTTTCTGCAGGTGGATATCGTGTCGGCGGTGTGCTTTATCGGGGCCACGACCTTTAGCCTGTCCTGCGCGGGCGTTAAGATAGGACACGTATTCGGGGCGAAGTATAAAGCCCGTGCGGAGCTGTTTGGCGGCGTTGTGCTGATCCTGATGGGGCTCAAGATCCTGCTTGAGCATCTGGGCGTGTTGGGGTAATGGTCGCCAAAACAGGAGAAAAGGACGCCGGAAGGCGTCCTTTTCTGCAAAAGCGGATCAGCGGTGGTCTTTGGGGATAGTGTACGCGGTCAGCCCGCGCGGGCAGCCGTTTTTCTCATAAAACGCCTGCGCCTCCGGCTGCGCGCCGAAGTACAGCATGGTCGGGGTATGCGCTTGGGCGAGCCGGAGCAGCCGGCTGCGGATCCCCCGCCTCTGGTGCGAGGGAAGGACGAGTAGCTCGGTGATGGTCCCAAAGTAATAACCGTCCGAAAGGATGCGCAGGCATCCCACAAGCGTCCCGCTGTCATACGCGGTGATATTGATGGTTTTGGATAACGCGGTCTGCGTCCGCTCCCGATCATATTCCCCCGGCCATACCGCATTGACGAAAGGGAGAAACACATCCGCGCGCAGCGTCCGGTCGTCCACCTTGTATTCCATATTCATCCTCCTCTTATCATATGGGAAAAAGGGCGCCTAAACAAGCGCCCTTTTTCCTGAAACCGGCTGCCGCCGTTATTCGCTGAGCAGCATGCGGTCGTTTTCGATATTGAACTTTTCCAGCAGGTCGCGCACGGTGAGGTTTTTCTTTTCCTCCCCGCGGATATCGACGATCACCTTGCCCGCGTCCATCATAATCAGGCGGTTGCCGTACTGGATCGCGTTTTTCATGTTGTGCGTGACCATCAGCGTGGTCAGGTTGTCGCGCGCGACAATCTCCTCGGTGAGCTGCAGCACCTTGTCTGCGGTCTTGGGGTCGAGCGCGGCGGTGTGCTCGTCGAGCAGCAGCAGATCGGGCTTCTGCAGCGTCGCCATCAGCAGCGTCAGCGCCTGGCGCTGCCCGCCGGACAGCAGGCCGACCTTGCTGGTCATGCGGTCCTCCAGCCCGAGGCCGAGCGTGGCGAGCTTTTCATGGTAGAGGGCGCGTTCCTCATTGGTAATGCCGTGGCCCAGGCCGCGCGACTTGCCGCGCCGGTAGGCCAGGGCGAGGTTTTCCTCAATGCCCATGGTGGCGGCCGTACCCATCATGGGGTCCTGAAATACACGGCCGAGGAAGCGCGCGCGCTTATGCTCGGGCAGGTTCGTGAGGTTGAAGCCGTTTAAGCGGATCAGGCCCGCGTCCACCGGATACACGCCCGCGATCAGGTTGAGCGTGGTGGACTTGCCCGCGCCGTTGCCGCCGATAACCGTGACGAAATCGCCGTTTTCCAGCGTCAAATCCAGGCCGTCGATGGCGCGCTTTTCGTTGACCGTACCCGCGTTGAACGTTTTATAGATGCCCTTCAGCTCAAGCATTGCCGTCCTCCTCCTTTTCCGTGCCGCCGGACTTGGCGACCGCCTTGGCCGCGCCCTTGAAGTATTTGTTCTTCCAGTAGGG
This sequence comes from Agathobaculum ammoniilyticum, assembly GCF_025567315.1. Lineage (NCBI taxonomy): Bacteria > Bacillati > Bacillota > Clostridia > Eubacteriales > Butyricicoccaceae > Agathobaculum > Agathobaculum ammoniilyticum. The sequence goes on along the minus strand of NZ_JAOQJE010000002.1, from coordinate 23,609 downwards.
GATGGCGAGGAAGACCGCCACGACCGCTGCGGTGATGAGCTTGAGGTCGTTGGTGTCCAGGCCGGCGGTCAGCACCACCTGGATGACCACATAGTAGATCACCGCGCCGAACGCCACGCCCAGCAGGCGCAGCGCGAAGTTGCGGAAAATGCGGCTGAACACGACCTCGCCAATGATGACCGCCGCCAGGCCGATAACGATCGCGCCGCGGCCGGCGTTGACATCCGCGAAGCCCTGGTACTGGCAGTACAGCGCGCTGGCCAGCGCGACCAGGCCGTTGGACAGCATCAGGCCGAGCACCTTGTTGAAATTGACGTTGATGCCCTGCGCGCGGCTCATGTTCGGGTTGGCGCCGGTGGCGCGGATAGCGCAGCCGAGCGAGGTGCCGAAGAACCAGTACAGCGCCGCAATCACGATCACGGTGAACACCCCCGCGACAAAGATTGGGTTTTCGAGGGTGAGCTGCTTGACGTTGCGCAGCGATACCAGCAGGTCATAATTGTTCGGGTTGATCGCCATGTTGGCCTTTTTATCCATGATGCGCAGGTTGATGGAGAACAGCGCAAGCTGCGTCAGGATACCGGCGAGGATCGCGGGTATGCCCATAAAGGTATGCAGGATACCGGTAATCAGGCCGGCCAGCATGCCCGCGATGAACGCGCACAGCAGCGCCACCCAGACGTTGACACCGCTCGTCATCAGCATGATGCACACCGCGCCGCCTGTGGCCATGGTGCCGTCTACCGTCAGGTCGGCCAGGTCGAGCACGCGGAACGTGATGAACACGCCGATCGCCATCAGGCCCCAGATCAAACCCTGTGCCGCCGCGCCGGGCAGCGCGGACAGCAGGTTGGAGAAGAATTCCACTTTGATTCCCCCAATAAGTAATCATCTGATAAAGTGCAAAAGCACATTACATATAGTATAACAAAAAAAAGCGGAAAAGCAAAGCCTTTTCCGCTTTTTTCGTCCGGTGGGTCGGGTTATTGGCCGATCGCCTCGTAGCCGTCCGGAATGGTGACGCCGAGCGTCTCGCAGTTGGCGGCGTTGTACATCTTGGTGAAGTTGGGCGCGGGTTCGATGGTCATTTCGCCCGGGTTCGCGTCGTTTACAAGGACTTCGAACGCCATCTCACCGGTGACCTCGCCCAGCTCGTAATAGTCGATGGACAGGGTCGCCACGCCGCAGCCCTCGCAGATGCCCTGCTCGCCCGCGATAACCGGCACGCCCGCTGGCAGGACCACGTTGGCGATCGCTTCCGTGCAGGAGGCGGCGGTGTTATCCGTGGGGATATAGATGACATCGCAGGCGGAAGCCGCGTTCTGGGTGACGGAGGCTACGTCATTCGAGTCGGTAAAGGCGTACTCGGTGCAGGTGTAGCCCATCTCCTCCAGGAAAGGCTTGATGGTGTCCACCTGGTAGCGGGAGTTCGGCTCGGCCGAGCAGAACAGCAGGCCCACGTTCTTTGCATCCGGAAACAGCTCCTGCAACATTTCGGCCTGCCCGTCAAGCGGGGCGAGGTCGGTCGTGCCGGAGATATTGGTTCCGCTGGTAGAGGTGCTGGTCCAGTTATCCACGCCGAGCGCGGTGCCGTAGTCCGAGATCGAGGTGCCGAGGATCGGGATATCCGCGGTCGCGGCCTGCGCGGCCTGCAGCGCAGGCGTTGCGTTGGCCATGATCAGGTCCACGCCCGAAGAAACAAAGCCGTTGACGATGGTGGAGCAGTTGGCCGAATCATTCGCGGCGTTCTGGTAAGCGTATTCGACCGAGCCGCCGGCCGCCTCAATCAGCTCTTTCAGTTTATCCTGAAAGCCCTGGGTTGCTGCGTCGAGCGCTTCATGCTGTACAAGCTGCACGATACCGACATTGTAATCGCCGGCCTGTGCGGCGGCATCGTCCCCGCTGCCGGTGTCCTGCGTCGTAGAATCAGTGTTGGAATTGCCGCAGGCAGCCATGGAAAGCGCCATCGCGCCGGCCATCAGTGCGGCGAGCAATCTCTTTTTCATGAGTAAACCCCTTTTCTGCATAAAATGCGTGTCAAAAACCGGTAAAGCCTGTTGACTTTTACAGTTTAGCAGTTAAAAGAGCATAAGTCAAGGCTGCAGGGCACATTTTTTTGCTGCGGTCGCGGCTGGCTGTCAACTTTTACAAGAATACCCTGCCAAATTGTAAATAAACTGTAAGTATTGACCGATAACGGTTGACCGAAAGGCCGCGGCATTATACAATAACAAAGGAATCAAACGGAGGAAAACCATATGAACATATCTTTTTTTCTCAAACCGAAAATAGAGGTTTCGTACCTGTTCGACGACTGTCCGGTGCGGCAGGCGCTTGACGATATGATGAAAAGCGGGTTTACCGCGATTCCGGTGATCGACCATAATGGGCGTTACATCGGCACGATCGGGGAAGGGGACTTCCTGCGCCTTCTGCTGCGCAAAACGCCTGAGCAGCTCGAAAAAATGACCGTGGGCGAGGTCGAGCGCCGTGTGCGGCACCGGTCGGTGAGCATCGACGCCAAAATGGAGGATATGGTGGATCTCGTAACCGCGCAGAACTTTGTGCCGGTCGCGGATGGACGCGGCATGTTCATCGGCATCGTCACGCGGCATGACGTGATCAAGCACCTGCGCGATACCTGCAGGGCGGAAAAAAACTGACGGAGGGGGAACATAATGGGAAGATCAGGCGGCGGCGGAGGCGGGTTCCGCGGCGGGGGCGGCTTTCGCGGCGGCGGACGGTCCTCCGGCGGTTTTTCCGGCGGCGGGGGACGCAGCGGCGGCAGCTTTGGCGGCGGCGGGTTCCACGGCGGCTTCGGCGGGTTCCGCACGGGACCGGTTATTATTCACAATTCGCGCCGCTACTACGGTGGAGGCGGGCCGAGCGGCGGGAACGGCGGCGGACGCGGTATGACGGTGCTGGTCGCCGTGATCGCCGTGCTGCTGTTTATCGGTGTTCTGCTGGCTTCGGGCGGTATTCCCTCAGGCGGCGGGGTGGCCAAGTCCACGGTGGAGCGGGAAAAGCTGCCCGCCTCGGCCGTGCAGGAGACCGGCTATTATACGGACGAGGGCGGTTGGTTTGGCAACGCCAACCGTCTGGAGGCCGGCATGAAGCAGTTTTATCGGGAAACGGGCGTGCAGCCCTACCTGTACCTGCTGCCAAACGGCGCGGTTACCTCGGTCAGCGAGCTGACCGAAAAAGCGGAGGAGCTGTATCCGCAGCTATTTCAGGATGAGGGGCATTTCCTGCTGGTGTTCTGCGACGACGGGCATGGCTCCTATAACTGCGGCTATACGGCCGGTAGCATGGCCAAGTCCGTGATGGACGACGAGGCGGTCGGCATCCTTGCCGACTATCTGGACCGGTATTACAGTGACTATTCGATTAGTGAGGAGGAGATTTTCTCCAACGCCTTTGCCAAAACCGGCGAGCGGATCATGACCGTGACCCGATCGCCCGTGGTGCCGGTGGCGGTCTGCGCCGCCGTGGTGGTCGTGGCGGTTCTGGTGTTCCTGACGCTCAAAAAGCGCCGCGAGCAGCGGGAGCGGGAGCAGAAGCGCACCGAGGAGATCCTGAAAACGCCGCTGGAAAAGTTCGAAGACCAGGAAGTTGAGGATCTGGCAAAGAAATATGAGGATAAACCATAAGCAAAAAGAAACCGTGTGGAAAAGGAGTAAAAAATCATGGGCATTCTAGAACGTTTCACCGACATTATCAAGGCAAACATCAACGACCTGCTCGATCGGGCGGAGGATCCGGCGAAAATGATCGACCAATACCTGCGCGACCTGACCGAGAACTTGGCCGAGGTAAAAAAGGAGACCGCGGGCGTGATGGCGCAGGAATCTCGCGCAAGGCGCATGGTGGAGGATAATCGGGTCGAGACCGAAAAATACGACGGTTTGGCGCGCAAGGCGCTGCAGGCTGGAAATGAGGGCGACGCGCGCGTGTTCCTCGCCAAAAAGCAGCGGCTTACTGAAAAGGCCGCCTCGCTGCAGGCGACCTATGACGCCGCGCACGAAAACGCACAGAAGATGCGCCAGATGCACGATAAGCTGGTCGAGGACATTGGCACGCTGAACGCCCGCCGCGAAATGATTAAGGCAAAGGTCGCGGTTGCCAAGACCCAGCAGAAGGTCAACGAGTTTTCCTCGTCCGCGGACAAGGCCGCGGGCGCGATGAGCGCGTTCGAGCGCATGGAGGCCAAGGCCGACGAGATGCTTGACCGTTCAAGCGCGATGGCCGAGCTGAACGGGCAGCCGAAGGACGAGGCCGCGGAGCTGGAAAAGAAATACGCCCAAGCGGGCGCTTCCTCCGCGGTAGACGAAGAGCTTGCCAGACTGAAAGCAGAGATGGGCCTGTAACCGGTCAGCCAGAGCAAAGGGGAGAGCGAAGCCGCTCTCCCCTTTTTATTGCGCCTGTTTCCGGTAGACACTGGGCGATATGCCGGTGTATTTTTTAAAAATATAGCTGAAATAGTGCGGCTCATTGTAGCCGATGGCGTAGGCGATGTCGGCGAGCCGCAGGTCGGTCTCGCGCAGCAGGCGTTTGCTCCGCTCGACGCGGAACCGCGTCAGGTATTCCACAAAGGTCTGTCCCATCTGCTGGGAAAATACCGTGCTGAAATGGTTGGGGCTGAAGCCCACCTCGGCCGCCACCGTGTTGAGCGAAAGGTCGTTGTCCGCAAAATGCCGGCGGATATAGTCCTTGGCGCGTTGCAGCTCCTCCCCGTACCGCACGCCCTGCTTGCGGTCGCGCTGCAGGATGACGGCCTCCACCAGCGAGCGGGCAAAGGCAAGCGTGTCCGGATAGGTCACAACAGCTTTCATCAGGGTATCGCTGTTTCCAGCGTCCCGCAGGATGGCGGGCTGCTCCGCGTCGATGCTCTGCAGCAGGCGCATGGAGGAAACGACCAGATCGGCCAGCAGGTAATACCGGTACAATAGGCTGGAGCCGTTTTCCTCACGCGCGGAGCCGAAGTGGTGCTCGAGCAGGAAATCGATATCCTCCTGCGACACGTGGCGCAACCGTTCCGCAAGCGGGACTGCTTCGGTGAAATCGAACTGGGGGAACAGGCCGTGTTCCAGATCAAGCGCGCTGAGGATTGAGCCGTGCGGCTGGCCGACCAGCCCGCCGAGCGAGCGCCTGGCATCCTGATAGGAGCGCGGCAGCTCGCTCAGCCGCGGCACGATCGAGCCGATGCCGGCGGAAAGGCTGGCGTTCATCATGCGTTCGGCCTCGTGCTTGAGCGCCTGCGCGGTTTCATAGGCGGTTTCAAGGAGTCCATCATTTTCTCCGGCCTTGAGCAGCAGGAGGAAGCCGTCCCCGCGGCCGCACCACAGGATATCCTCCCGTTCGTCGAGCATGCGGCCGAGCAGCAGGCAGAATTGGCGGCGCAGCAGACTTTCCGAAACATCCCCTGTATCCGAGCGGATGTCCAGGCAGCAGATCAGATATTGCCGCGCGGCGAGCGAAAGGCCGAGCTTTTCCGCCCGCGCCAGCGCGTCCGAGGCGGAAAAGACCTCATCCAGCAGCTCGTTGAGGAAATGGCTGACCATTACACCGCGTTTGCGCGCGGAGGCGTTTTCCGTATCCAGGCCGGTGAAATAGGAGGCGCGCTCCTCCTCGATCTTGCGCGCGGTCTTTTCCAGGCTTCCCAGAAGCTGCGGCATGGTGACCGGCTTGAGGATGTATTCATCCACGCCGAGCGAGACCGCCTTGCGCGCGTATTCAAATTCGTCGTGGCCGCTCAAAATGAGGATATGCACCCAAGGCATTTTCGCGCGGATCATTTCGCACAGCTCCAGGCCGTCCAGAAAGGGCATGCGGATATCGGTCAGCAGGATATCCGGCTTAAGCTCCTGGATCATGGGCAGGGCCAGCTCGCCATCCGAGGCTTCCCCGCAGATGGCGTATTGGTTTTCCGCGCTCTGCAGGAGTTCGCGGATGCCTTTGCGCACGACCTCCTCGTCGTCCACAATAAATAATTGATACATGGTGTTTCCTCCGTCAGTCCATACGGCAGGGGATGGTGAATGATATGGTCGTGCCGGACCGGTAGGCGCTTTGAATATCCAGGCCGGAGTTGTTGTAATAAAGGCGGATACGCTGGTTGACGTTGTACAGGCCGAAGCCGGCCTGCGGGCCGGCGTCCGAGGTCAGCGCCGCGCGCACCTCTGCCAGCCGCTCCGCGGGCATGCCGATGCCGGTATCCGACACTGAGAACGTCATGGTCTGGTCGGGATTGCGCCGGCCGGTGACAGTGATCAGGCCGCGCCCCCGCTTTTTCTTGATGCCGTGATAGATCGCGTTCTCCACAAGGGGCTGAAGCAACAGCTTGAGTATGGGACAGGGGGCGAGCGACGCCTCCACATCGATGCGGTACTGCATGATGCTTTCATAGCGCACGGCCTGTATTTTCAGATAGCTTTCCACATGGGACAGCTCCTGGCCGACAGTGATATAGTCGCTGCCGCCGCTCAGCGAGATACGGAAAAACTGGGTCAGCGCCATAGTGATATCCACGACCGCCTGATTTTCCTTCTGCTGTGCCAGCCAGACGATCGTATCCAGCGTGTTATAAATAAAATGCGGGGTGATCTGCGCCTGCAGGGTGCGCATTTCTGCTTTGCGCAGACTGCGCTGGTCCGCAATGCGGTTCTCGATCAGCTCGTCAAGCTGGTCGGCCATGGTGTTGAGGCTGCGGGTCAGGGTGTCCAGCTCGGATACGGAGGGCGGCGCGGCGCGCGCCTCCAGATTGCCCGCCGCGAGCTGGACCGACATGGCCTCCAGCCTGCCGATCGGCTCGCGGATGTCCCGCTGCACCGACCGGCAGGAATCCACCGCCGCCATGATGATCACCAGCAGCAGCAGTGCGGCGAGAAAGGTGATTGCGATCGAGCAGGAGCGCAACTGTCCGTTGATATCCGAGATCACGCCGATCTCAATGAAAATATACTCCTGTAGGACCGTGTGGAGCAGGTCGGACACGCTTCGGATCTCGCGCAGGATCTGCTCGTTGGAATACATGACCGAATGGCGGTAGGAGGGTGCGCCCAGCTCCTCCATATAGGAGGACATCGTATCCACGAGCCGCACGGCGGCCTCTACCTGCTGGCGGCTTTCATAGATTTCGGTTTCGTAAAGCAGGCGGTCCAGGCGGGTGGAGATCTCATCCATGATGTGCTCCTGCGCTCCTGCCTGGTAAGCCTGGTTTCCGGCAACGATATCCCAAAGCTCGCTTTCCAGGCGGGCGCCGGACAGATCGACGATGGCGCGCGCATCCGAGATATAGTTGATATGCTGGTGGTAACGCGCGGTCGTGGGAAGCAGGAACAGGAGCAGAAGTACGGTCGGCACGGACAGCAGGCCCACGATGAACAGATAAGAGGAATGCAGGCGGCGCTGAATGCTCTGCTGTTTTTTCATGGCCCGATCCCTCCGTTGACCAGCAGGGTCCCGGGGAGAAGCGTGTTCTCAGCGGGCGACCCGCCTTGTTCCAGCATCCAGACCAGATCGATGACCGTTGTGCCGAAATCGGTGAGGTCGCACTGGCCGAGCGCGTTGATTTTGCCATCGGAAAAGGCCTGCATCACGCTTTCCCCGCCGCCGAGGGAAAATATACGCACGTCGCTGCCCGGCCGCAGGCCGTTTGCCTCGAGCGCGTCGATCACGCCGAGCGTCATTCCATCGTTATAGGACAGCACGGTGTCGAATTCATATTCGTTGCGCAGCAGGGAGCGGATCAGCTCATAGGCGCGCGAGCGCATATAATCCCCGCCCACGCTGAAGCAGAGACGGTATTGGCTGCTTTGGGAAAGCGAATCCTGAAACCCGTCCGAGATATCGTGCGCCGCCGAGGAGGCTACCGTGCCGCCGAGCTGGACGAGCTGGAACCCGTCGCTGCCGCTCTGGCACAGCGTTGCCGCAAGCTGTCCGGACAGGGCGTAATAGTCGAAGCCGACATGGTAGACCTGACAGGCGCTATCCTGCGGGCCGCCCGCGGCGGATTGGGACAGACGCTCGTTAATCGTAATCAGCGGGATTTCAGCCTCTGCGGCTTCGGACAGGATGTATTCCCAGCCGTTTTCCATTACCGGGGAAAAGATGATGGCATTCGTCCGGTAAACCAGGAGCGTGCGGATCGCGTCGATCTGGTCGGCCTGCGTGCGCGCGGTCTGGATGGTGGTTACCTGGATATGGCTGCGGCGCGCGGCCTGCTGGATGCTGTCGTACATCTGCTGCTTCCAGTCGTCCTCGCAGTCGGTCAGCACAAGGCCGATCACAACGTCAGGCGTGGCCGTGCCGCGGCCGGAGGGCTGGAACAGGATCACGCTTTCCACCAGCAGCATGCCGGCGACAATCGCGGCGATCGCGAGCAGGAGCGGTTTTCTGACCGGCATGAGCATTCCTCCATTTCCGTCCGGCGCAGCGGATAAAACGCGCGGCCGCAACAGTATACCATAATAAAAAATCATATCGGAAACCGGAGGCTGTTGCAACTGGAAACAAATTCCGCATGGGTGCATTGTGTAGGAAAATGTTGTATATTTGCAAAAAATACGAAAAATAAATGGGGAATGTAGAAAAAATAATGCGGAAAATGGAGGAGGTACGAATTTTTCTGATATTTTTTTGTTAGTGGGGCGGGCTGCGAAAATTTCTCGTAAGTTTGTGCATTTCCATGCGGGGAACTGACCCTTATACTAAAACTGCGATCCGACAGGAGACGGAGAAGAAAGAGACAAGAGATAAGGAGGCAATATTATGAAAAAGAGAATGCTATCATTACTGAGCCTGCTGCTGGCGGGCATGCTGACCCTGACCGCCTGCGGTAACGGCGGCCAGACAACAGGCGGCCAGACCGATGAGGATATGGGTGACGCCCAGGCCGAAACCACGGATGTGGGCGAGGGCATGGTGGATACCTCGCAGTTCAAGAAGGACGGGCCGTATACCATTGGCTTTTCCAACATCTCGGTGGTCAACACGTTCCGCGTGCAGATGGTGCGCGAGCTGGAATACGCGGCCGAGCAGGCGGGCGTGACCCTGTATACGACGGACGCGGGCGGCGATACCTCCAAGCAGGTATCCGATATTCAGGACCTGATGGCGCGCGGCATCGATGCGCTGCTGGTCGCGCCGGGCTCCACGACCGCCACCAACGCGGTGACCAGGAAAGCGATCGACCAGGGCATACCGGTCATTGTCTTCAACTCCGAGGTAGAGGACGAGAGTGCGTTTACCGGCTATGTGGGTACGGACGCGATCGAGTTCGGCTATGTTATGGGCAAATGGCTGCTCAATGAGCTGGATGGCAAGGGCAACATCATCGTTCTGGACGGCACGGCCGGCGCGGGTGTTGGCGAGATGCGCCACCAAGGGCTGCAAAAAGCGCTGGACGAGCTGCCGGACGGCGGCAAGAACATCAATATCCTCGCCACCTATTATGCCGACTGGGCCTATGACAAGGGCAAGCAGGCGACCGAGCAGGCGCTCGCGGCCTATCCGGATATTGACGGCGTATGGTCGCAGGGCGGTGCCATGACGCAAGGCGCGATCGAAGCGTTCCAGGCGGCAGGACGCCCGCTGGTACCGATGACCGGCGAGGACAGCAACGGTTTCCTCAAGCTGTGGAAAGAAGCGCAGTCCGAAGGCTTCAAGTCCATCGCGGCGAGCGATGCCGCTTGGCAGGGCGAGGTCGCGCTTGAGGCCGCGCTCAAGGCGCTGGCCGGCGAGCCGATCGAAAAGTACAACTATATTCCGGTGCCGACGATTACCGACGCCGATATTGACCAGTATGTCCGGCCGGAATACTCGGATGCCTATTGGTGCAACACCAAGATGCCCAAGGAGGTAGCGGACCAGTACTATCTTGAGTGACTGACAGGAAGAGAGGGAATGGATTTGCGACAGACGGTTCTCGAAGCTAAGGACATCTGCAAATCGTTTTACGATAACCTGGTGCTTGATCATGTAAACTTTAGCTGTACGTCCGGCGAGATCCATACCCTCGTTGGGGAAAACGGTGCCGGAAAATCCACGCTGATGCGTATTTTTTCCGGCGTCTACCAGCCGACGTCGGGCGAGCTGTACCTGAACGGCAAGCCAGTCAAATTCACCGGCACGCTGCAGGCGCAGCAGGCGGGCGTCAGCATCATCCATCAGGAATTTAATCTGGTGCCGCACATGAGCATCGCGGAAAATATCTTTTTAGGGCGTCAACTGCGGAAAAAGGGTGGGAACCTTGATTTTCCAGCCATGCGGCGGCGTACAGAGGAGCTGTCCCGCATGATGCGCATGGAGCTGGAACCGGATGCGCCGGTGTGCAGCCTGACGGTGGCGCAGCAGCAGATGGTCGAGATCATGAAAGCGATCGAGCTGGATACCCAGATCATCATTATGGACGAGCCGACCGCGGCGCTCACGCCGGTAGAGGTAAGCTCGCTGTTCGCAGCCATGCGTCGGCTGCGGGACGAAGGACGGACGATCATTTACATATCCCACCGCCTAAACGAGGTGTTTGATATCTCGGACCGTATTACCGTGCTCAAGGACGGTGTTATGGCCGCGACCCTGCGCACGGAGGAGACGACAAAGGACGAGGTGGTTAGCCTGATGGTCGGCCGCAAGCTGGATAATATTTTCCCGCCGCGCGACGAGGCGGCGGCGGGAGAGGTACGGCTGCAGGCCGAAGGCCTGGTGATTGCGCCCGGCAAGGGGCCGGCAAGTTTTTCCGTCCGCGCGGGAGAGATACTCGGCGTGACCGGACTGGAGGGACAGGGACAGCGGGAGCTGCTGCGTGCGCTGTTTGGGCTGCACCGGCTGGCCGCGGGGAAAATCTTTATTGACGGGCAGGAGGTCCGTATCCGCAGCACCAGGGAGGCGATGGCGCACGGCGTCACCTTCCTGACCGATGACCGGAAGAACGAGGGCTTGTGCCTGGACCTGCCGATCTATCGCAACATCAGCCTGCCGGTATTCCGCAGGCTGAAGACCGGACCGTTCCTCACCGTGCAGGCGGAACGGCAGGAAACGCAGCGCTACATGGAGCTGATGAACATTAAGGCGGAAAGCTCGGCCAAGCTGGTGCGAAAGCTGTCCGGCGGCAACCAGCAGAAGGTATTGCTCGGGAAATGCCTGTCGCCCGCACCCAAGGTCCTTTTGGTGCATGAGCCCACGCGCGGCATCGACGTGGCGGCAAAGATCGAGATTTATACGCTGCTCAAAAAGCTGGCGCGCGAGGAACAGGTCGCAGTCGTGATGTTATCAAGCGACCTGATGGAGGTGCTCAATGTCAGCGACCGCATCCTGGTTGTTTACGGCGGCGGCATCAGCGGCGAGCTTGCAGCGGCGGACGCGACCGAGGAAAGCGTGATGCGCCTTGCGACGGGCGTGGCGAAGGAGGCGGCGGTATGAATCTGCGTGCGTTTATCAAAAGGCATGACAATCTGTTTATCGTTTACGCGATCCTGCTGGCCGTTGCGGTGGTGGGCGCGGTATCCTCTCCGCGCTTCCTGACCGGAATCAACCTCGGCAACATCATGGAGCAGGCGGTGGGGCTTGGCATCGTGGCGCTCGGCCAGGTGCTGACCATACTGCTGGCGGGCATTGACCTGTCGGTCGGCGCGGTGGTCAGCATGTCTACCGCGATCATGTCGCTGGAGCTGTCCGGCGGCGCGGCGGGTATCCTGCTCAATATCCTCCTTACGCTGGCCGCGGGCGCGCTGGTCGGTGTGTTCAACGGCTTCGGCATCGTGCGCCTGCGCATCCCGCCGTTTATCATGACGCTGTCCACCATGTGCATCGTCAACGGCGTCGCGCTCAAAATCCGGCCCGTACCGGGCGGGTCGATCCCCTATGAATTCATGGATCTGCTGTTCGGGCGGATCGGCATTTTCCCGCACGCGGTGCTGCTGTGGGCGGTGGCCGGCGCGCTGCTGGTCTGGCTGCTGGGCAGCCGCCGTCTGGGACGGAATCTGTATGCGGTCGGTGGCAACCCGACGACCGCCGCACTTTCCGGCATACCGGTCGGGCGGGTGCGCATGCAGGCGCATATCCTGTGCTCGGTCCTGGCGGCGGTGGGCGGCATTTGCGTCGCCGCGCGCATGGGCTCGGGCGACGCCACGCTGGGCGAGACCTACAGTATGGATTCCGTGACCGTGTGCGTACTGGGCGGCGTGAGCCTGTTCGGGGGCCAGGGCAATATCGTGGGCCTGTTGGCCTCGACCTTTATCCTGACCGGAATCAGCAATATCCTGAACATGGTCGGCGTCAGCTCGTATTATCAGTATGTTTTCAAGGGCTTAATCCTGCTGGTCACGGTGCTGGTATTCTCAATCAAGGATAAGCAGAAAGGGTGAGGGCGGTGCAAATGGAAAAAAGCATAAAATGGAAAGACCGCTTTGCCAGGCTGAACGTTCCCATCATTTTCTGGGGCCTGCTCCTGCTGGTGGTGATACTGGGCTTTGTGTCCCCGAACTCGGTCAAGCCGGCGCACCTGCTTGACTTTACCCGACAGGCGGCGCCGATGATCCTGGTCGCGATCGGCCAGACCATCGTTATGATGATCGGCGGGCTGGATCTGTCGGTCGCGGCAGTCATGGTGCTGATCGACGTGGTTGCCGCGCAGATGATGATGAACGACCCGTCCCGCGCCGTGCCGGTCGCGCTGTTATGCCTGTGCATCGGCATGGTGGTGGGTCTGGTCAACGGCTTCCTGTGCGCGGTCATGCATATGCCGAGCTTTGTGGTTACATTGGGCATGAGCACGCTGCTGCTGGGCGTGACGCTGCTGTACAGCGGCGGCTCGCCGAAAGGCTCGATTCCGGATAACTTCCGTTTTCTGGGTACCGGCTTTGCCGGAAAGATACCGATGGCCGCAATCGTCTGGCTGGTGATAGCGGCGGTGGTGATACTGGTCATGCGTTTCCTGCCGATCGGACGGTATATCATGGCGACCGGCGTCAATCCAATGGCAGTGTACCAGTCGGGCGTTGATCCAGTGCGGATACAATTGACCTGCTATGTGCTCTGCGGCCTGTTTGCCGCGCTTGCAGGGCTGCAGATATCCGCCTATATCGGCACCGCCAGCCTGCAGCTCGGCGAGGACTACCAGACGCGCTCGATCGCGGTCGCGCTGCTCGGCGGCGCGGCGTTCACCGGCGGCAAGGGCAGCATTTTCGGCACCATACTCGCCAGCCTGTTCATGGTGGTCATGTCCAGCCTGATCGCGGTACTCAACATGGACGCAGGGGACCAGAATATCATCCAAGGTGTAATCATCCTGGTGGGCCTGCTGCTCAGCGGAATGAAGAAAGACGACTAACCCCCTGCATAAAGGAGCAAAACAAATGAAAGGACTTGAATTTGCCATCATCCGGTATGGGTCGATCTGGAACGATCCGGCCTTTAACGTGGCGGTACCCAATCCGGCGACCGCGCACCAGCCGCGGACGGAGAGCGTGTTCTCCGAGTTTCCCGCGTCGTTTATCCTGATCCGCCATCCGGAGGCTGGCTATATCCTGTATGATGTTGGCGATTTCCCAGACGGGGAAGACGGCATCCCCCGTCCGGATTACTGGAAGGAATATTTCCAGCCCCGCATGGAACGGGAGGATTATGTCGATCGGATATTACCCAGGCACGGCATCGAGCTTTCGGATATTTCCTGTATTATTTTGTCCCATATGCATTATGACCACGCGGGCGGCATCAAGTTTTTCAAGGGTACCAAAGCAGCGCAGAACGTGTATGTACCCCGAGAGGATTTTGCGTATGCCTGCCTCTCCGCACTGACCAATGACGAGGAGCGGAAGACCACCTCCCCCTATTGGCGCAGCGTCGTCACCGCGGGCGGGATTACCTATCACCTGCTTGAGGAGGACGTCGAGCTGTTCCCAGGCGTCCGGCTGTTCCTGATGTCCGGACACACGCCGGCGGTTGCGGTGCTGCTGTTGGAGGCGGAAAACGGGAACTACCTGTTTCCGAACGACGCCTGCTCCTGCCGCCTCAATTACGGCCCGCCGACCAGGCCGACCACCATCCTGTACGACAGTCTGGGCTATGAAAAAAGCGTCAGACGCCTGCGCAGGCTCGAGCGGGAATACCAGGCTAAGCTGATTTTTTCGCATGATCTGGAGGAGGACCGCAGCTACCGCCATTTCCCATCATTTTACCGGTAAACGAACTTCTTTTCTTCTCTTTATACCAGTCCCTTGTCAGGACAAACGAAAGGCCGGATAAACCGGCCTTTCGTTTTGGGAAATAACAAACGCCGCCCAGCCTGCGCCGGGCGGCGTTGTTGTTCCGGTATAGCCGTCACTCAAGCTGCACCTGTGTGCGGATACTGCCGGTGACTGTGATGGGTTTGGTCGTTGTGGTATAGCCGCTGCAGGAGACCTGGATGACATAATTGTCGCGGCGGAGGCTGAACGAGGCAACGCCGTCCGCGCCGGTGGTGGCCGCCTTGCCGCCGATCGAAACGACCGCGCCCGACAGCATGGCGCCGTATTTGTTGGTGACGACAACCTGCACGTTTTCCAGTATCTCGCCGGTCATCTTGACCGTGCGGGAGGAGGATACGCTCGTTGTCTGCGAGATCGATTCGGTAAAGCGCTCATGCGCCGCGGTCAGCGTATAGGAGCCGCGCTTGACGTATACGGTGGCTTTGCCGTCCTCGTCTGTGGTGGCGGTCTGGGTGGCCGTGCCGGTGGCGGAGTCCGCAGGCGTAAAGGTGACGGACGCGCCCTCGATCGGCAGGCCGAGGTCGTCCACGACGCTCGCGGTCAGCGCATAGGTGGTGACATAGTTGACGCGGAGCGTGGGGTTCTGGCCGTTCGACATGACGAAGGTGAAATCCGCATAGGACGCGCCCTTTTCCGCAAATTCGGAAATCGCGGATTTGTTCAGCGTGACCTGGTTGCCGCTGACCTTATACTGCCAGTCCTCCTCCAGCTCCTTGTTATTGCAGCGGATCCTGCGCAGCTCCGCGCCGTTGGCGGGCGTCAGGGTGACGGCGATATCGCGGTAGCCGCCGGAGCTGGTGTTCGCGTCAAAATCGACCTCCTCCGGCGCGATCTTGTTGACCGGCTTGGAGTCCGTGATGGTCAGAGAGCAGGTGGTGGTCGAACCCTTGCTGGGTACGAAGCTGATGGTGTACGAACCCTTGCTCTTTTTGGCGAGCGTTTCGGCCATCAGCACCACCTGGCCGGTGGAGGTGTTGTAGGTGTAGTCCGTGCCGCGTTCGAGTACTGTGCTGCCGAGCTTGATGCTGCTGAGCGTCACGCCGGCCGGTGTGGAGACCGTGAGCGGCACATTGGCGTAGCCCGCGGATTCCTCGTATTTGTCAAACGTGATTTGCGAAGGGCTGACCGCCATCTGGCCGGAATTGCTCGTGATGATAGTGAGCGCGGCGGTCGAGCGGTCCGAGAACGTGAGCTTGGCCGTATAGGTGCCGGCCTCGAGCGTGGTGAGATAGGTCTTGTAAATGCGGATGCCGTTTTTATCGGTCAGCAGGTTGTAATCCTCGCCGAGCGTGAGCGTGTCGCCATCCACGGTGATGCGGACCAGGTCGTCCTTATCCGCGTTGAAGGTAAAGTCATAGGAATGGGCGATGGAATCCGCGTTGCCGGCGTCGAACGTCAGCGCGGCGGGGGAGATGGAAATGCTGTTGGAGGACTGCACGCTCTCTCCGGCGATGGTCGCGGTCACGCCGCTGGCCAGCTCGACAGTGGAGGGCTCCATCACCAGGTCGCACCCGCTGACGTTGAGCGCGGCCTTCTGTACCGAGCCGCCGCCGGTGAGCGTGACCTTGCCGTCCGCGGTCAGGCTGTCGATCGTGGTGCTGCCGGTCGTGAGGATGGTGCAGGCCTGCTTGACGTTGACGTCCCAGAGTGCGGCGTCCAGCGTCAGCGAAAGGTTTTCGCCGTTGACGTCCAGATCGGAGAGGCCGCCTGCGCTGATGCCCAGGCCGCTTTCATACAGCATGGCGTCCGACTGCACCTCAGTATGCGCGATGCTGGTGTTGCCCGAGCAGGTGACGGAGAGCGTCTGGTCGCAGGGGCTGGAAACGGTCAGGTCGAGCGCGGACACGCCGTTCAGCACGACCGAGCCGCCGGAGACGATGATCCTGCCCTCCACCGTGACATTCTGCAGGGTCACGCTTCCGGCACCAACCCCCTCGGTGATATAGAGGTTGCCGTCGATGGTTGCGTTGGACAGGGTGCAGGGCCGGGTGATGGAGACGTTGTCGGTAACGCTGTCCAGATCCGCGCCAGTGTAGCTGCCGCCCTCCTTATGCAGGGAGGTGCCGAGAAAATAATATAGGATCTTGGCGATCTCGCCGCGGGTGATGGTACCCTGCGGCTTAAAGGTGCCGTTGGGATAGCCGTTGATGTACTTGAGCGCGACCGCCTCGGCGACGTATGCGCGGGCATAGCTGCTTACCGCGGATTTGTCCGAAAACGTCATGTCGTCCGGATCGGCGTCCGGCGTATACTTGTGCAGGCGGCCCAGGATGGTTGCGGCCTGCTCGCGCGTAAGCGTACCCTGCGGGTCCATTTTGTTGTTGCCCACGCCGTTGATATAGCCGTAATAGACAGCGGTGGCGACGATGTCGTAATAAGCGGAGCCGGAGGGTACGTCGGTAAAGCTGATGGACGCTTTTTCGGTGAAGTCAAACGCTCGGTTGATATAGCGCATGAATTCCCAGCGGGCGATCGGCTGGTCCGGCGTGTACTGGCCGGACGAGGACGGGTTGATGATCTCCAGCTCGTGCAGCTCGGTCAGATAGGTTTTTGCCCAGTGGTTTTCGATATCGGACGCAGCAAGCGCGGCCGGCAGCATGCACAGCAGCATGGCGGCCGCCAGCACTGCGGATATCAGTCTTTTCACAGCGATCACCTCTTCGGTATTGTTATTCCTATTTTACCATTAAAAGAAATGTTTGTGTACTGTTATTTTTTGAAAACGCGGCCGAACCCTAAACAATGTAAAAATCATACATAAATGGAAGCATCTGCCCCTTAATCCATAATAAACCGACAAAATTCGACGAAATACGAATTTTTGTGATAAAATAAAATCCAATCAAAAAAGCGGAAAGGGGATTTATCAAGATGGACATGTCACCTGTTATGGGTATGCCGCATATTTATGAGGAGGACGGTTACATCCACTTCATGCTGCGTCCTGAGGACCTGATGCGGCTGCGCTATTCGGAGGAGGCCAAAACCTCTTTCGTGGATTTTATGGACCAGTGGCTCGACCAGATGAAAACGCAGGTCCGCGAAAACACGATGGACGGCTACCGCTACGCGTTTGAAAAGCACATCCGGCCGTTCTTCACCGCGCGCGGCACCACGCTCGCCACCGCGCGGCCGATGGATTTCCAGGACTTTGTCAACCTGAAGTTTTCGCAGGGCCTATCGCCGACCTCGATCGTCAAATTCCACTCCATCATGCACAAGTGCCTGAAATACGCGGTCGCGCTGCAGATCATCCCGCTCAACCCGTCGGACAACGTGATGCTGCCCAAGCGCTACAAATACCGTGGGCAGGTATACAGCCGCACGCAGATCAACGTATTCCTGGCCGCAGCGCTGCACTCGCCGGCCGAGGCGGCGTTCGTGCTGGCGGCCACCTACGGCCTGCGCCGCAGCGAATGCGCGGGCCTGCGCTGGAGCGCGATCGACCTGCGCGCCCGCACTATGGTCATCAACCATACGGCGGTGCAGTCGGGCGGGCGGGTCATTTACGCGGACAGCGTCAAGACCAAGTCCAGCTACCGCACCCTGCCGCTTTCCGACTCACTCAAGCGCTATCTGAGCGACCTGCGCCGCCGCCAGAACGAAAACCGCAAGCGGTACGGCAAAAAATACTGCAAGACCGACTATGTCTGCTGCCATGAGGACGGTTCGCCCCTCCGGCCGGACTATATTTCGCGCGAATTCGAGCGGGTATGCCGTAAGGCGGCGCTGCCGCGCATCCGCTTCCACGACCTGCGCCATTCGGTTGCGACCATCCTGCTCCAGCAGGGCTTTTCGCTCAAGCAGATCCAGGAATGGCTGGGCCACGCGGATATCGCGACCACGGCGAACGTTTACGCGCATGTTCCCTATGTGGAGAAGATCTCGATCGCCAAGGGCGCGACGCCCGCGATCGTGCTGCAGTAAAGCGTAAAAAGCGGCCTTATGGCCGCTTTTTACGTTTGCTTTATGCGAATGCGCGGTACAGGAAGGTGACGATCTGGCCGCGGGTGCAGGTATCGGACGGGGAGAATGTGGTATCGCTGGTGCCGGTGGTGACGCCCTGCTCAACCGCCCAAGCCACCGCGTCCGCATAGTAGTCCGGAACGTCGGTGAAAGCGGCGGGCGCGGCCGATTCCGGCTTGCCGTCCATTTTCCACATGAAGTCCACCGCATCCGCGCGGGTGCAGGAATAGTCCGGATCAAAGCCGATTCCGGTGGTCATATCCTGCTCATTTGCCCACTGCGTAGCCTTGAAATAATAGCTGTCCTTCGAAACGTCGGCAAAATATCCCGCCATGCTTTCCGGTTCGGGCGAACCCGCCGCGCGCCACAGGAAAGTGATGATCTGGCCGCGGGTGCAAAGCTCCTCGGGCGAGAAGGTGGTGTCGCTGGTGCCGGTGGTGATGCCCTGCTCAACAGCCCAGGCAACTGCGTCCGCGTAGTAGGCGCCGCTCTTTACGTCGGAAAAGCCGGTATCGGTTTCCGTGTCCTGTGCGGGCTGGGTCGTGGAGCCGCCCTGCTCCACGGCGCGGAAAGCGGTTCGCTGCTCGCCGGCATACGCACCGCCGTTGTCCTGGACACACATCACTGTCTTGCCGGTTTCCAGCGCAAGCGTATTGATGTGGAGATCAAATGTGGTGATCCAGCCCCTTGTTGCATCATAGGTGCTGACACAGAAGCCGCGCGGCGCATCCACCGTCAGCACCGTGCCGGCAGGAACGAGAAGCACGGTAAACTCGTCTCCCCCAATAACGTCCTGCACGGTTTCCGTGCCGATGATCGGCTGGGACAGCGTGTACTGCCAGCCGTGGATATCGGTCAGCGTGGTGTCCCCAGCCTGTGCGGCAAACGCCGGAACGGTTAACCCCATGCACAGAGACACGGCCAGAATCAGGGAAAGCAAACATTTTTTCACAAAAAACCCTCCTCTTTTTCTCAGAGAAGGGCCTTTCCGGCTCCCTCTCTGGATGAAACCGGTATGCCCGCCGTGGCGGACCTCCTTTATAAAAAAGGTAGCACAATACGGGCCGGATTGCAAGCTTATTTCCCGCGGAACGCAAAAAACCGCTGCCCAAGGTAGTTGAAGCCGGTAAACAGGCACATGCCCGCGAACATGGAGACGTTGTCCCGCACGCCCGCGGCCACGCCGGACAGGAGTGCGCGGCACAGCGGCTTGGCGATGCCGTAGGCCAAAAGATAGCATGCCGCGATGTTGAGCGCGAAGCGGACGATCTCCCCCGCGCTCCTTTCGCTGCTCTGGAAGGTAAAGTATTTATTGAGGAAAAAGCTCAGGATGCTGGTCAGCAGGTAATTGGCCGCGCTTGACACCCAGTAGGAGCAGTGGGCAAGGTTGTACAGCCCGAACATGATCGCCGTGCCGACCAGCGTGTTGACCACGCCCACAATCAGGAATCTGGCGAGCTTTTGGTCAATAATGCCGGACAGCCTGCTCATTTGATGCCTTCCTCCGTTTCGCGCACCAGATAGATCGGCCGTCGCTTGGTTTCCAGATAGGTTTTGGAGAGGTACTGACCGAGGATGCCGATGCACAGAAGCTGCACGCCGCCGAGGAACAGAATGACACATATCATGCTCGGCCAGCCGCCGACCGGATCGCCGAACGCCAGCGTCTTGACCAGCACCACCAGGATGAACACGAACGCGATCAGGCACAGCAGCACGCCCAGCACGGATGCGAGCGCGAGCGGCACGGTCGAGAAAGCCACGATCCCCTCCAGCGAATAGCGGAACAGCTTCCAGAACGACCACTTGGTTTCGCCGGCCACACGCTCGACGTTGACGAACGGGATCCATTTGGTGCGGAAGCCCACCCAGCCGAATATTCCCTTGGAAAAACGGTTGTACTCGCGCATGGACAGGATCGCGTCCACCACGGCGCGCCGCATCAGGCGGTAATCGCGCGCGCCGTCCACGATGTCCGCGTCGGATATTTTATGGATCAGCCGGTAAAACAGGCGCGCGAAAAACGACCGGATGGGAGGCTCGCCTGCGCGGGTGGTGCGGCGGGTGGCGGCGCAGTCGTAGCCCTCCTCGGTGACCGCGCGATACAGCTCGGGCAGCAGGGCGGGCGGGTCCTGCAGGTCCGCGTCCATCAGGGCGACGTAATCGCCCGTCGCGGCCTCCAGACCGGCGAGCATGCCGGCCTCCTTACCGAAATTGCGTGAAAACGATACGAACCGCACGCGTCTGTCCGCCGCGGCAAGGCGGCGCAGCACGGACAGGGTATTATCGCGCGAACCGTCGTCGATGAATACGAATTCAAAATCGATCCCTGACATTTCCCCGGCAACACGGGTTGCCTCCTGATAGAACAGGGGCAGCGCCTCCTCCTCGTTATAGCAGGGGACCACGATCGAGATTATGGGCATGGCTTTTCTCCTCTCTGAAGCGGTCAAAGGCAGGCACTACGTTGGAGCCGCGAAAGACCGCGCGGATGGGGCAGTGGAGCCTTATACTCTGGAATTATTTTAATCCCTTGCCATATCGATGTAAAGAAAAAACGGCCGCATTGCAACAAACCTGTAACATTATACCCGCTTATGTCACGATTGTTACACTTTTCCGCCTGCTATTGTGAGAAATGGGAGGAAACGCTATAATTTAATTACGATAATATCCAAGGATGGAAATGACTATGCTCAAAAAAACAATTTCCGCCCTGTTTGTGGCGTGTATCATGGTGATAGGAGCCGCGGCGGCGGGCACGATCTTCCCCGTGACCCGCACGGATATCGACGGCGTGAGCCGATCCGGCTATCTGGACGAAGAGGGCAGGACCGTACTCTCGTTCGCCTATGCGCAGGCGGGCGAGTTCGCGGACTGCGGCCTGGCCGCGGTCGAGGATGAAAAGTGGCAGACCGCGGTGATCGATCGGGAGGGGAGACTGGTCATCCCTTATACCGCGTCGCCGGTGTCGGTCGATTTTTCCGAAGATATGGTGGCGTACCGCTACGCCGACCACAGCGTTTACTACACCCTGCAGGGGGAGCTGGTCGGCTCCTACGCGGGCGCGTTGGATTTCTTTTCGGATGGCCTGCTGCTCTGCAAAAGCCCGGCCTCCGGCCTGTATTCCTACGTCAGGCAGGATGGTACGGCGGCCTTTGAAGGGGAATACAGCGACGCAGGCGTTTTCCTGAACGGCCGCGCGCTGGTGCGCACGACCGATGGCGCCTACCTTGCCATCGACACGCAGGGGCAGACCCTTTACACGCTGGAGCATCATATCACCCCGTCCTATATGACCATTTTCGGCACAGATACGGTTGTGCTTTCCGACGGGACCAATCAGGCGCTGTATTCTCTGGAAAGAGGCAGCTATATCACGGATTTCCTGTATAACACGATCTCGGAATTCCACGGTGGCGTCGCCATGGTCCGCCAGGCCAACCGTTGGGGGCTGATGGACACCACAGGCAAGCTGCTCACCCCGCCGACCTACTATTACCTGTCCTATATGGGGGACGGGCTGTACGCGGCGCGTAGCGAGGACGGCTCGGCCGCGGCGGTGGACGCCAACGGCAACATCGCCTACCGCACGCTTAGCTATGTCGGCGGCTTTGATGAGCTGCGCTACGGCCTGGCATGGCACGGGACCTCGGACGGGAGCCTGATCTTTTTCAAAAAGAACGGCGGCTATTTCGCCAGCCTGAAGAATGCGGAAAATCCGACGCTGCTCAGCGAGAACGTGGTGCGCGTCACGCAGGACGGAAAGCAGAAGTATGTTAACCTTTCCGACGGGCGGACGCTGTTCGAGCAGCCGACCTCGTTCGATCTCGGCAAGGGCATCACGGCGACCACCGTGCATTACGAGCGCTTTTTCGGCTATCAGGCGGATGGGAGCGAATATGGCTGGAACGTGGATTTTCCGGAGATCTCCGGTCTGCCGGATGCCGATGTGCAGAAGAAGATCAATGAGGCCATCCGCAAATTTTTCCTGGAAGGTCCCTCAGTGTCGGCGGAGTATGAGGCGCTCGAAGGCGGTTACGGCGCGTCGCTGGAGGGTTCCGTGCTGGTGGTTTGGGCGAACTGCGTCAGCGGAAAGGGCGCGGGCTCGTCAGTCTGGAACAATAACCTGGCGTTTGATATCCGCACGGGCGAGCAGTATGGGCTGAACGATCTTCTTTCGAGCGGCTATGTGGAAACGGTCAAGGCGCTCCTGCCGGATACGCACGCGTTTTACCTGTACAGCTTCCCGCGCATGAGCACAAAGGGCGTGACCTATTATTATAATGAATATGAGAGCGAAACGCGCCGCGCCTATACCGAGAGTTACCTGCTCACATTCGAGCAGCTGCAGGAGGCGGTCGATCAGTCGGGCGAATGCTACCAGGCGCTGAAAACGCCGTTTATTCGCGAGACCAGCCTGACCGGCTTCCGTGACGTTCCCAACAGCCATTGGGCCGCGGAGTATATTCAGCAGGTCAAGCAGGACGGCGTTATGCAGGGCGACGCGGACGGGCTGTTCCGGCCGGACGACCTGCTCACAGGCGCAGAGCTGTGTGCGACCATCGCGCGGAGCGCGGCGCTCGAGACGCCGGATACGGTGCTGGAGGGCGTCAGCGCGGACGCTTGGTATGCAAAGGATGTCAGCGCGATGCAGGCCGCAGGCCTGCTGGATGGTCTGGAGCTTGACTTTACCGCCCTGATCAGCCGAGAGGAGGCCATGCAGGTGTTCGCGAACCTGCTTGTCGGTAAAGGTAGCGCGCTGCCGGACGAGGCGGAAACGGACGAGCTCCTGTCGTCCATTTCCGACCAGGAGACGATCACACCGGAGTACCGTGCCGCCGTGGCGTTGTGCATGCAAAAGGGACTGGTCAAGGGCTATGCGGACGGTACGCTGCAGCCGGCGGGTAATTTTACCCGCGCGGAATTTGCCAAGCTGCTGACGATGCTCTGAATAAAAGGTGAATAAAGCAGCCTTTCTGCCGTGGATACTGACGCGGCAGGAGGGCTGTCTTTTTGTAAAAAAGCGGCCGGAAACTGCGGGAGGAGGAGAAAAAAGCTTTTCCTGTTTTCAGGGGAACGGCGAAAAAGCGTTTTTTTCGATTTGTTGCAAAATAGAAGATATTTGGCCGAAAACGGGGCGATTAAGGGGAAAATCAGGAACAGGCCCGCCATCAGAAAAAGGTTCTCGCACTGGTACTGGCGTTCGCATGCGCGTTCACCATGTTTGCCGGTGCGGCGTTCACGGACGAGGCGGACATTAAGGCCACCGACGCCGTGAACATGCTGACGGCGCTGGGAGTAATCGAGGGCGACCCCGATGGCTCCTTCCGTCCGGACGCAACCGTTACCCGTGCGGAAATGGCGAAGATGATCTTCGTTGTCCGCAACAAC